>CAYSCA010000013.1:0-32521 GCA_964429465.1 uncultured Rhodospirillaceae bacterium | reverse complement strand
TCGATCGCCGGTCCGTCGCTGCCGCCGCCGACCTCGCAATCCGCCAGAGCCTGGCGCACGCTTTCAGGCAGCCTGGCCGGCACCCATTCGGGGATGCGGATCTGGCCGGTCGGGCCGGCGATGCTGGCAATCGCATGCGCCAGGATGATGCCGGGATCAGCCAGCAGGCCGCCCCAGTTGCCGGAATGATGGGCGCCGGACCGCAGATCGACGGTAAGATCGAAATTCAGCGCGCCGCGCGCGCCGCAATAGAGCGTCGGCCGCTCGGGCGAGAGCCGGGGGCCGTCAGAGGCGAGGAAAAGATTGGCGCCCCAATGCTGGCGCTGCATCCTGCAGAACTCGTCCAGGCCGGGGGAGCCGACCTCTTCGCCGGTTTCGATCAGCAGCACAACATTGAAACCGAGCTTCCCCTGGCGGGCTTTCAGCACGGCCGCAAGCGCTGCGATGTTGACGGTGTGCTGCCCCTTGTTGTCCGCCGTGCCGCGGCCGAACAGCCTGTCGCCTTCCTGTGTCAGCTTCCAGGGATTGAGCCCATCGCGCCATTGCGCCTCCTGCCCCCGGATCACGTCGCCATGGCCATAGGAGAACAGCGTCTTCGTGGCGCCCGGCTCGCGCCGGATGGCGACCAGAAAGGGCCCGCCATTGGCCGCGGGATTGGGATGAATGCTGCACTCGAAGCCGAGCGCCTCGAGTGAACCGCGCATCTCCTTCTCGAGATAATCGGCGAGCGCGCCGGCACGGTCGGGATTCTGGCTCTCGGTCGGAATCGCGACCCGTCGGGCCAGATCGGCGGCAAAACCGCCCTCGTCCAGATAGGCGGTGGCGGCTCGGATAACGGCATCGCGGGTCATCGGCAAATCTCCTCCATCCTCTTTCTACCGCTGCCGCGGCAGACTGGAAAGGCATCGCAGCCTTTGCGATAGTCCACTCCAAGCATGGAGTGGATTATGAAAGACGAAACCAAACTCGCCACACTCGGCCGCGACCCCGAAGGCCATAACGGCGCCGTCAACATCCCCGTCTACCGCGTTTCGACCATCCTGCAGCCGAACCTGAAGGCCCTGGGCGAGGTCTATGCTGCCCGCGCCCGCGACGAGCAGGTGACCTCCTACGGCCGCATCGGCACGCCGCTGACCTATGCGTTCGAGAATATGGTGGCCGAACTGGAGGGCGGCTATCGCGCCATCTCCTATCCTTCGGGCGCGGCAGCCTGCTCGGGCACGATCATGGCCGCGACCAAGACCGGCGACCACATCCTGGTCGCGGACACCGTTTATGGCCCGACCCGGCATTTCTGCGACACCGTGCTCAGGCGCATGGGCGTGGAAACCGAGTATTTCAAACCCGGCCTCGATCCGGCCGGGTTCAAGGCGCTGCTGCGCCCGAATACGACGCTGATCTTCATTGAATCGCCGGGCTCGCTCACGTTCGAGATGCTGGATGTGCCGGCGATCTGCGAGATCGCGCATAGGCATGGCGCCCGGGTCGCCATCGACAATACCTGGGGCACGCCGCTTTACTTCAAGAGCTTCAGCCACGGCGTCGATTTCTCGGTGCATGCCGCCACCAAGTATATCGTCGGCCATTCGGATGCGATGCTGGGCATCGTCATCGCCACCCGGGAAAGCTGGCCGGACCTGCGCGACACCGCCCGCGCCATCGGAGCCAATGCCGGGCCGGACGAGGTCTATCTCGGCCTGCGCGGCATCCGCACCATGGCGGTCCGCCTGCCCCGCCATATGGAAAGCGGCATCAAGGTGGCCGACTGGCTGCGCAGCCGGCCGGAGGTGACGACCGTGCTGCATCCGGCCCTGCCCCAGGACCCCGGCCACACGATCTGGAAGCGCGATTTCCTCGGCGCCTGTGGCCTTTTCTCCTTCGAACTGCAGAAGAAGTATTCCGACGAGGCCCTGGCGGCCTTCATCGACCATCTCGACCTCTTCGGCATCGGCTATTCCTGGGGCGGCTTCGAAAGCCTGGTGACTGTGGCCAAGCCGCACGCGATCCGCACGGCCGAGCCCTGGCGTGATCATGGCCCGTTGCTGCGCCTGCATATCGGGCTGGAAAGCACCGACGACCTGATCGCCGATCTGAAAGCGGGCTTCGATCGGCTGAACAAAACCCAGGGCTGATGCCGGCGATCCGCCTGCTGGAGCCAGCGGATCGTCCGGCGCTGGACACTTTCCTGCGCCGCCATGCACCGCAAGCGATGTTCCTGCGCTCCAACCTGGCACATAGCGGCATCGTCGATGGAGATACGCCCTGTCATGGCCGCTATGCCGCAGCGTTCGAGAATGGCGCAATCGTCGGAGTAGCGGCGCATTACTGGAACGATCTGCTGATCCTGCTGGCGCCGCAGCACGGTCCCGCGCTGGCGCGTACGGTCACGGGGAAAGGCTGGCTGGCGGGAATCATCGGCCCCCAGGATGATGTGGATTCCGTCCGGCAATCGCTCAGCCTCGCGCCGGAAGCGATCAAGATCGACAGCCGGGAGGATTTGTTTCACCTGTCACTTGACCGGCTGCATCTTCCCGAACCCCTGCGCAACGGCCGGCTGAATTGCCGGATCGCCACGGAGGCCGATCTCGACCTGCTGGTCGGGTGGAGGCTGGATTTCGATATCGCACTGAACGGCGGCGATACATCCGCGCAGGCGCAGGCAGAAGCGCGGAAGAGCGTCCTCCACTGGATAGACAGCCGGAGCCAGTTCATCCTGACCGATTCAGGTCGCCCGGTGGCAGGCTGCTGCTTCAACGCGCGCCTTCCCGACATGGTCCAGATTGGCAATGTCTGGACGCCGCCAGCGCTGCGCGATCGCGGATATGCAAAATCTGTGGTGGCCGGTGCCTTACGTTCCGCCAGGGCTGAAGGAGCAGAAGAAGCCGTGCTGTTCACCGCAATCGACAACGTTGCGGCAAGGAGGGCTTACCTGGCGGCAGGCTTCACCCGTATCGGAGACTATGCCATCGTGCTGCTCAAGAGCTAGGAGACAGCCATGTCCGAGATCCTGATCAGCAAAGCCGATGGCATCCTGACCATCACCTTCAACCGGCCGGATAAGAAGAATGCGCTTACCAGCGCCATGTATGCCATGCTGGCCGATGCGCTGGACGCGGCAGAAACCGACAATGCCGTGCGCGTCATCCTGTTTACCGGCAATGGCGGCGCGTTCACCGCAGGCAACGATCTGCAGGATTTCCTCAACAATCCGCCCGAGGGCGAGAACACGCCGGTCTTCCGTTTCCTGCGCGCCATCAGCATGGCTTCCAAGCCGATGATCGCCGCCGTCTCCGGGGTTGCTGTCGGCGTCGGCACCACCATGCTGCTGCATTGCGACCTGGCCTACGCGGCGGAAAACGCCAGGCTCTCCCTGCCCTTCGTCAATCTGGCACTGGTGCCCGAAGCCGCTTCGTCGCTGCTGTTGCCGCGCATGGTCGGGCATCATCGCGCCGCCGAGCTTTTCCTGCTGGGCGAGCCATTCACTGCTGCGACGGCCAAAGATTACGGGATCGTCAATGCGGTCTTTCCCGAAGACAGATTGCTGGACGAGGCAATGACGGTGGCGCGCAAAATTGCTGCCAAGCCGCCGACCGCCGTGAAGCTGACCAAACAGCTGCTGCGCCAAAGCAAGGGCGATGTGGCGGGCCAGATGGCCGCCGAGGGCGCGCATTTCCGCGCCCAGCTGAAATCGGCCGAAGCGCGCGAGGCGATGACGGCTTTCTTCGAGAAACGCCCGCCGAAATTCGCCTGAGGCGCCCTCAGGCCGCGCGGCAGCTGCGGCAAAGACCGACCACCTCGATCGTCTGGCGTTCGACCTCGAAACCGAGCGCCCTGGCATCCTGCTGGATGCGATGGCCCAGTTCGGGATCGTTGATCTCCTGTGCCGTGCCGCAATTCCGGCAGATGAAGATCTCCTGCTGCACGGCATGGCCGGGAGCGGCGCAGCCGATGAATGCATTCAGGCTTTCCACCCGATGCACCAGTCCCTGCTCGATCAGGAAGTCGAGCGCGCGATAGACGGTCGGCGGCGCGATCTTCTGCCCGCCCTTCCCCAGTTGCGCCAGCAGGTCATACGCACCGGTCGGCTTGTGGCTCTGCCAGATCAGTTCCAGCACCTGGCGCCGGATCGGGGTCAGCTTGGCGCCGGTTTCCGCGCAATGCGCTTCGGCGCGCGCCAGCGCATCGCTGATGCAGGCATCGTGATCATGGCCGGGCGCATGGATATGGGCGTGGACAGCAGGCATGGTCCGGCCAGTATAGGTGGCCGCACCCCTATTACCAACCCGTCTATTCCGCCAGGAATTGCGCGATCAGGGCGACCTGCTCCGGCGTATCCAGCGCCGGCGCGTGGCCGATGCCCGGCAGATCGACGCGGCGGGCACGCGGGCCGCGCTGCGTCATCATCTCCGCGATGGTCGCCTCCAGGAGGTCCGACTCGGCACCGCGGATGAGCAAGGTCGAGGCGGCGATCTGGTCGTAGATCGGCCAGGCATCGCCGGACGCGCCGGCGCTTTGCCTCCCGAGCACGGCGGCGATCTGCGGATCGTAATGCGGCGTCAGCCTGCCATCCGGCAGGCGCCGCGCGGACGTCTCGGCCAGCCGTTGCCAGCCCTCATCGGAGGCAATCCGGAACGGTGCGTAGATCCTGCGGAAATACTGTTCCAGTTCCGGCAGCGTCGCAAAGGCGGGCGGAGTCCCCGCATAGGTGAGAATGCGATCGACCGCGCCGGGCGCGATAGCCGGTCCGACATCGTTCAGCACCAGATGGCTGATGCGCTGCTTCAGCGCCGTCGCCGCTGCGACCATGCCGATCAGGCCGCCCATCGAGGTGCCGATCCAGCGCAGGCTGGAAAACCCCAGCTGCTCCACCAGTTCGACCGCCTGTCCGGCATAGAATGGCACGGTGTATTCCGCATCCGGCGCCGGACTCCATTCGCTCAGGCCCCGCCCGATCGTATCGGGCGCCACCAGGCGATACCGGCCCGCCAGCGAAGCGGCGAGAAAGTCGAAGTCATGGGCATTCCGGGCGAAGCCGTGCCAGAGGATAACCGGCGGCGCGCCTTCATCGCCCCAGTCGAGAATATGGACGCTGCGGCCTGACAGGGTCAGGTAGCGTGAGCGCGGCCGGATCATGAGCGCAGCTGCCGCAGCTTGCCGACAATGCCGACGGGGAAGAAATAGACGCTGAGCACGAACAGCACGCCGAGCCAGAGCAGCCAGCGGTCGGCATGGAACAGGGCCGGCAGCAATGGAATGCCGGCCGCAGCCAGGGCTTCGGACAGCTCGCCCATCAACACCTGCAGGTAATTCTGCGCCAGAATGAAGATCGTGGCCCCAAGCACTGCGCCGTAAAGCGTGCCCATGCCGCCGATCACCACCATCAGCAGGATGTCGATCATGATGGCGAAGCTGAGCGTGGTATCCGGCCCGGTATAGCGCAGCCAGATCGCCATCAGCGCGCCGGCCAGCGTGGCCATGCCGGCCGACAGGCAATTGGCGATCGAGCGGTAAACCACCACGCGATAACCCAGGGCTTCGGCGCGGAAATCGTTTTCGCGGATCGCCTGCAGCACACGCCCGAAGGGTGAGTTGACCACCCGCAGGGCCAGCAGGAACAGCACAAGGGCGGAGAGGAACAGCAGATAATAGCCCAGGATACGGCCATTGATCGTGACGCCGAGGACCTGGTCCTCAAACAGGCGGAAAGACGGCCGCAGCAATTCCGGGATGCGATACGACCTGCCATCCTCCCCGCCCGTGATCGCACTGAGCTGCGAGGCCAGGATGGCAAAGGCCGAGGCGACAGCCAGCGTGATCATGGCAAAGAAGATCGCCCTCACCCGCAGGCTGAACAGGCCGATCAGCAAGGCCAGCAGCATGGCCAGCAGCAGAGCGATCAGCACGCCCAGGCCCATGGCGCCCCAGCTCGGGCTGAAATTATACATGGCGATCGCCACGCCATAGCCGCCGATGCCGTAGAACATCGTATGGGCGAAGGACACGATGCCGGTATAGCCGAGCAGCAGATCGTAGCTCGCCACCAGGATGATAAAAACGCAGATCTTGGCGGCGACGTTCAGCGGCTGGCTGCCCGGAAACAGGAAGGGCGCCAGGGCAAGGCAGACCAGGATGACCAGCAGCGCGATGGCAAGCAGGCGGGAGCGCGGAAGGTCGCCGGACAGCAGATTATGCAGCATCCCCTCGCCCTCTATCGTTTTGCCACGGGATAGAGGCCCTGGGGCCGCCAGAGCAGGATCAGCACCATCAGCAGGATGCTGGAGCCGAGCGCCAGCTTCGGTGCCAGGAAGCCGGTGTAATTGGCCATCAGCGCGACCAGAACACTTCCGACGAAGCAGCCGCCGATCGAGCCGAGCCCGCCAATGATGATGACGATGAAGATCAGCACGTTGACCTCCATCCCCATGCCGGCGGTGAGCGTCTGCCGGTAAAAGGCCCAGAGCACTCCGCCAAGGCCGGCGAGCGACGAGCCTACAATGAAGACGCCGACGAACAGCCGCCGGATGCGGTAGCCCAGCGCCTCAACCATCTCGGCATTCTCCACCCCGGCGCGGACCAGCAATCCGATCTTGGTGCGGTTCAACATCAGATGCATCACCGCGAAAACCGCCAGACCGACAAGGGCGGCAATCACGCGATAGCGTTCCATGGCGGCGTCGCCGATCACGATCGAGCCGCGCAGGCCTTCCGGCAAAGGGATCGGGATCGGGCTGGCGCCCCAGATCACATGGATCATCTGCTCGGCCACGATCATGCCGCCCATGGTGATCAGAATCTGCTTCAGATGCTGGCCATAAACCGGCCGGATCACCACCCGCTCGAAAGCCCAGCCCAGCGCGCCCGTCACCAGCATGGCGACAACGGCACAGGCCAGCAGCACCAGCACATTCAGCCAGATATTTTCGGACTCTACCCACCCCGCCAGCGGGCCGAGCGCCACCAGACTGAGATAGGCGCCGAACGAGATGAACACGCCATGGCCGAAATTCAGCACGTCCATCAGGCCGAAGACCAGCGTAAGGCCGGACGCCATCAGGAAGATCATCATGCCCATCGCCAGGGCGGCGACTGTCAGCGTCACCCAGGTGGAAAAGCTGCCGACCAGCGGCAGGGCGCCGAGCGCCAGGACCGGGATGAGCAAGGCAGGCAGCCAGTCGACCTTCACCTTGGGCAGGCCGGCGGTTTCGGAGGCGGCAGCGGCGGCAACGGTCATTGATGCGTATCCATGCTGAGGCCCAGCAACTTCTGCTGCAGCGCCTGGTCCTCGGCCAGCTCGGCCATGGCGCCGCGATGCACGATGCGGCCATCGTCCATCACGGCAACCTGATCGCCGAGCAGCTTGGCGGCCATGAAATTCTGCTCGACCAGCAGAATGGTGGCGCCGGTGGATTTCAACTCCCGGAAGGCGGAGATCATGTTCATGATGATGGCGGGCGCCAGCCCCTTGGTCGGCTCATCGATCAGCAGCAGCTGCCGCGGCTCGACGATGGCGCGCGAGATCGCCAGCATCTGCTTCTGCCCGCCCGAGAGCGCGCCCGCGGCCAGCGACCAGAATTTCTCCATCGCCGGAAACAGACCGAATATCCATTTCAGCCGATGCGGATCGATCTCGCCCTCGCGCGCCGCCAGCATCATGTTCTCGCGAACTGTCAGATCGGCAAAGATACCCATATTCTCGGGCACATAGGCGATGCCCTCGCGGGCGATGTCCGGTGTCGGCCGGCCGCTGATCTGACGGCCGTCGAACATGACCTTGCCCTGGCTGGCCTGCCACAACCCCATGATGGTGCGCAGCGTGGTCGTCTTGCCGGCGCCGTTGCGACCCAGCAGCATGGTGAGCTGTCCGCGCGGCACGGTGAAATCCACGCCATGCAGGATGTGATACTGCCCGATATGGGTATGCACCCCTTCCAGCCGCAGCAGAGCGTCGCTCATCCCGCAGCCTCCGGAGCAATGCCGAGATAGGCTTCCTGCACGATCGGCGAGGCGATCACCCTGGCGGGATCGCCGTCCGCGACCAGGCTGCCGTTATGCAGCACGATAATGCGGTCGGCCAGGCTGCGCACGACGTCCATCTTGTGCTCGACCAGAAGAACCGTCTTGTCGCCGCGCGCCTTGATGTCATGGATCAGCTGCAGGACGGTCGGCACCTCGTCGACCGACATGCCGGCGGTGGGCTCGTCGAACATGAAGATGTCGGGCTCGAGCGCCAGCAGCAGCGCCACTTCCAGTTTCCGCTGGTCGCCATGCGGCAGAGCGCCCGCAGTGGCATTGCGTTTATCGTGCAGACGCACCGATTCGAGCAGGCTGTCCGCCGTCTCGATCAGGTCGCGACGGTGGCTCCAGAGCTGCAGCAGCTGCATGCCGGCACCGGCCCGGCTTTGGACAGCAAGCCGCACATTCTCCATGACGGTGAGATTGGGAAACAGGTTGGTGAGCTGGAACGCCCGGCCCATGCCGCGCTTGGTGCGCGCCGAAGCCGTCAGGCCCGTCACGTCGTCACCATGCAGAAGCACATGGCCGGATGTGGCCTTCAGCTGACCGGAAATCAGATTGAAATAGGTCGTCTTCCCGGCCCCGTTCGGGCCGACGATGGCGGTCAGCGTGCCCGGCTGGAAACTGCAGCTGACGGCGTTCACCGCAACATGACCGCCGAAGCGGATCGTCAGGTCGCGGGTTTCAAGACTGGGTGTTGCGGTCATCACTCTGCCTGGAAGGCAGCCGGAGGCGGCGAACCGCCCCCGGCCGGATTTCAGATCAGCGCTTGTTGCGGATCGGCAACGGCATGTCCTGCGGCGAAATCACCTGGACCAGATCGAGAAGGTCATTCTCGTTCTTGCCGTCCTTCTTGATCCGGAAGTGATACATCGACTGCAGCGCCTGATGGTCTTCCTTGCGGAACTGCATCTTGCCCTTCGGCGTGTCGAAGCTCATGCCTTCCATCGCGGCGATCAGCTTGTCGGTGTCGGTGCCACCGGCCTTCTGTACGGCAGTCAGCACGGCCGACGCCGCGGCAAAACCGCCAGCCGTGAAAAAGTCCGGCGGAGCATTGAAGCGCTTGGTATGCTCGGCCACCAGCCAGTCATTCATCGGATTCTTCGGGAAGTCATAGTAGTAGTAAATCGCGCCTTCCATACCGGGATACGGACGGAAAGTTTTCATCACCGGGAGAATGTTACCACCGGTCGCTAGGTCGATGCCGAAACGCTCCGGCTTCAGATCGGCAATTTTGGGCAGTGGATTGGGCCCGGCCCAATACACCAGAATCACCTTCTTGCCCGGCTTGTCCTTGAGAGCGTCGAACAGCCGTTGTGCCGAAGCGGTGAAATCGGTCGCGGTCTGCGGGGCATATTCTTCGAACGCGACCTTGACGTTCGGCCGCAACTCGGCGAGGGACTTTTTCAGCGCCGCGATGCCGTCGCGACCAAACGCATAATCCTGAGCCAGCGTTCCGATATATACCTCACCCGTCCGCGGGAAAGCTGCGACGCCTGCAATCGCGTCCTGCGTCGAGTTCCGGCCGGTACGGAAGATGTACTTGTTCCACTTCGCCCCGGTGATGTCGTCGGCAACTGCCGGTTCGACAACGAGAAGCTTCTTGTATTCTTCCGCGACGGGCAACATCGCCAGCGTCACGCCCGAGGATGTGGTGCCGACGGCTATATCAACGTTGTCGTCGCCATAGGCCTGCTCGAGCAACGACTTGCCCATATCCGGTTTTCCCTGATCGTCCTTCACGATCAGCTGTATCTTGCGCCCCTGCCAGGTCATCGTACCCTTGGTCAGGTATTCAAGCCCCATACGGAACCCGTCTTCCGTCTGCTTGGCATAGGCTTCCAGGTTGCTGGATTTGCTGGTGATCAAGGCGATCTTCAGATCGGCCGCCTGCGCCGATACGGCGCCACCGGCAATCAGTGCGGCAGCGAAACCCGCCGCCTTTAACACGCGCTGCATAATGTCTCTCCCTTGCGACGATGCGGACGGCGACGGAAGTGCGTACAGGCAGCGGAATGCGGCATGTCTCGTCCTCCCGTCTTGCAGCCCGGGTTACTCCCGGTGCCGGTGCCGGACCGCCGCCCGCGCTGGCGGTCCGAAATATGACACTTGATTCATGTCTCGGGTATTCGTAGCTTTGCCGGGCCGGGCCGTCAAGCCGGATTCCGCAGGAGGCGGCTTGACACGGGAGAGGCCGGTCGAAAGGGTCAGACGGAAACGCCGTTCATGAATCAGATGAACCCCAAGAAGCGCCCCCTGCCGCCGCCGAAAACCGGCCGCGGCGAGATGACCCGCCGGAAAATCCTCGATGCCGCCCAGCGCGAGATCGGCCGCCGTGGCTTCGCCGAGGCGTCCGTCGCCACCATCACGGCTGAGGCGGGTGTTGCTCAGGGTACGTTCTATATCTACTTCCGCAGCAAGGAAGACGTGATGCGCGAACTGGTCCTGCATATGGGCCGGATGCTTCGGCATCATCTGACCGAGGCCACAGCAGCAGCGAAAGGGCGGCTGGATGCCGAGAAGCTCGGCCTGCGCGCCTTCCTCGGCTTCGTGCGGAAGAACCCCGACCTCTACAAGGTGGTGGAGGAATCCCAGTTCGTCGATGAGAAGGTCTACCGGCAGTATTATACGGAATTCGCCAAATCCTATCGCATCGCGCTTGCCGCCGCCGAAAAGCGCGGCGAGATCGCCAGCGGTAAAAACGGCGTCACCACGGAAGTCCGCGCCTGGATGCTGATGGGCATCTCGGTCTTCCTGGGTCAACGCTTTGGCCTGTGGGACCCGAAAACGCCGCTGGAGCCGATTGTCGAAGCCGCGAACGCGATGATCTCGCACGGGCTGGCGCCGACCTCCATAGCCACGCGGAGCAAATGAGCGCAGACCTCATCCGGCTCGATATCGAAGGCCCGGTCGCGCGACTGACGCTCAACCGGCCGGAACGCCATAACAGCCTGACACCCGAGCTGATCGAGTCACTGCTGCAAAACCTGCGGCAGGTTTCGTCTCGCAACGATCTGCGCGCCCTTATCATGCAGGCGGCAGGGCGCAGCTTTTCCACCGGCGGCGATGTGGGTGCCTTTCATGCGGTGCCGCGTGAAAAACGCAGGCGCTACGCCGAAACGCTGGTCGGCGGCCTGAACGATGCCATACTGGCATTGCTCGATCTGCCGTTTCCGGTGATCGGTCGCGTTCAAGGGCCGGTCACCGGCGGCGCGCTCGGCTTCCTGCTCGCCTGCGATCTTGCGGTTATCGCGCCAGCCGCCTTCATCCAACCCTATTATGTGCAGGTCGGTTTCAGCCCTGACGGCGGCTGGACGGCTTTGCTGCCGGAACGGATAGGCGCATCCAGGGCGCGTGAAATCCAGCTGCTGAACCGCCGTGTTGCGGCGGCAGAGGCCGTCCAGCTCGGCCTCGCCACCGCGATCGCCGAAGCTGATCAGATCGATCAGACGATTGCCAAGTGGCTTGAGCTTCTACTCGACAATCGACCCGCGGCAACCGCCTGCACCAAGCAGTTGCTTCGGTCGCCGCAGCGGCGCGCCGCCATCGCAGCCTCGCTGGAAGCCGAGAAACAGGCATTCATGGACCGGATCGACAGCGCCGAGGCGGAAACCGGCATGGCGCAGTTCCTGCGGCGATCGGCCTAATCATGCAGACGGTATTCGATATCACCGCCCGCCGCGCCGAACTGAGCCCGAATCGCATTGCCTTCATCGATCTCGAAACCGGCATGCAACTCAGCTATGCCCGGCTGAATGATCGCGCCAGCCGTTTCGCCGCCTGGCTGCAGGATAATGGGATCGCCGCCGGAGACCGGGTTGCCATTCTGGCATTCAACAGCGCGGCTTTCTTCGAGATCCTGTTCGCCTGCGGCAAGCTGGGCGCCATCCTGGTGCCGCTGAACTGGCGGCAGCCGGCGCCGGAACTGATCCCGGTGGCCCATGATGCCGGGCCGAAACTGCTGATTCATGATGCCGAGAACGCGGCCGTTTCTTCTGCATTGCATTCGGCGCTTGGCGTGCCCCTTCTCTCCTATGAGGAATACGAACAGGCTGCCGAGCAGACTG
The DNA here is from genome assembly GCA_964429465.1 of uncultured Rhodospirillaceae bacterium. Taxonomy (GTDB): domain Bacteria; phylum Pseudomonadota; class Alphaproteobacteria; order Ferrovibrionales; family Ferrovibrionaceae; genus Ferrovibrio. The sequence goes on along the minus strand of CAYSCA010000013.1, from coordinate 20,441 downwards.
CCCCGCAGCCTTTCGAGTCGGCCTGGGCGCCCGACCGCATCTGGTACATGCTCTATACATCCGGCACCACCGGAAAGCCGAAGGCGGTGATCCAGACGCCCGGCATGGCCTATGCGAATGCCATCAATATCGGCCAGGCCATCGAACTTGTCTCGACCGACACCACGCTGAATTTCCTGCCGCTGTTCCATACTGCCGGCATCAACCTTCACACCCTGCCGGTGCTGCTGCATGGCGGGACGATCCGCGTTCTGAAAAAATTCGAAATCGATCCGGTGATGGCGGCGCTTGCCGCCGGCCAGTGCAGCGCTTTCTTCGGCGTGCCGGCGATCTATCAGGCGATCAGCCTGCACAAGGATTTCGCCAGGGCTGACCTGTCGTTGGTGCGCTCATGGGGCTGCGGCGGCGCCCCTCTGCCCGCGAGCCTCATCGAGCTGTTCGCACGGCGCGGCATCAGGGTCTGCAACGGGATGGGCATGACCGAGACCGGGCCCACCGTCTTCCTCATGGATACCGCCCATGCCGAAGCCAAGATCGGGTCGGTCGGCAAGCCGCAGGTCCTGTCGGAAGTCCGCCTCGTCGATGATGAAGGCCGTCTGATCGCCGTCGCCGACAAAGCCGGTGAATTGCAGATCCGCGGCCCCGGCGTGACGCCCGGCTACTGGAACAACGAGGCAGCCACCAAAGCCGCCTTCACATCCGACGGCTGGTTGAAGACCGGCGATGTGGCCCGGCGCGATGGCGACGGCTATTACTACATCGTCGACCGTATCAAGGACATGTACATTTCCGGCGGCGAGAATGTCTATCCGGCGGAAGTCGAGATCGTGATCTACCGTTTCCCCGGCGTGCTGGAATGCGCCGTTTTGGGGATTCCGGATGAGAAATGGGGTGAAGTCGGCTGCGCCTATATCCTGCCCCGCCCCGGCGAGGATGTGGATGTCGAGGCCTTGCGCGCCTTCTGCCGTCAGAACCTGGCCGCCTACAAAGTGCCGAAGCGGATCGAAATCGTGCAGGATTTCCCGCGTACGGCTGCCGGCAAGGTCCAGAAACACGTGTTGCGGCAACGGCAGGCATGACAATGACCGCGTATTCCCTTACCCGCAGCCTGACCCAGGCGGAATTCGATCTTTTCGCCAGTATCAGCGGCGACAACAACCCGATCCATGTTGATCCGGAATTCTCCGCCCGCACCCGTTTCGGCCGCACGGTCAGTCATGGCATGCTGCTCTATACGGTGCTCTGGGGATTGGTCCAGGCGCATTATCCCGGTGCGCGACAATCGGGGCAGACCCTGATGTTTCCGAACCCGGCCTATGCCGACGAGGCGCTGCGCTTCGAGATCACCGAAACGGCAGCCAGGGGCGATCAGCGCGAGCTGGCCACAAGGGTAAGCCGCATTGCCGATGGTGCCGTCGTGCTCGACGGGCAATCCGTCATTTCTCTTTCGTAGGATGCCGCCATGCAGATTGGCGATCGTGCCAGCGTTACGCGCAGCTTTTCAAAAGACGACCTGGAAGCCTTCCAGGCCCTGGCCGGCCATGACGCCGCGCCTCTGGAGCAGGTGCCGGAACCGCTGATCGCCGCGCTGTTCTCCTATCTTCTGGGGGTCGAACTCCCCGGCTTCGGCACGAACTATCTGAAGCAGGAATTGCTGTTCGAAGCCTCCGCCCCGGTTGGCGAGGCATTGACCGCGAGCGTGGAGATCACCCGCCTCCGGCCGGAGAAGCATCTGGCCGATCTGGCCACGACCTGCGTCGATAGCAGCGGAAAGACTGTCTGCCAGGGTCGCGCCCTGGTCCTGGTCCGCGATGTCGGGGCGTGAGGCTTTCCCCATGTATGTCGCCGAAGCGGGGCAAGGCCGTCCGCTGATCCTGTTGCATGGATGGTCGAGTCACGGCGGCTATTTTGCGCCGCAGCTGGAAGCCTTGCGCGATCGTTTCCACCTGTTCTGCCCCGACCTGCCCGGACATCGCAACAGCATCGCGCCACTGGCAGAACTGACCATTCCGCGGCTTGCCGACGATCTGCACCGGCTGATCACCGAGCGCAGCCTGCGCGGCGCGATTCTGCTCGGCTGGTCGATGGGGGCCATGGTGGCCTTCGATTATATCGCCCGTTACGGCAGCGCGATGCTGGCCGGGCTGGTCATCGAAGACATGACGGTGCGGATCATCAATGACGCCGAGTGGCGCTATGGCATCCGCAACGACTTCGACACGACACAGAGCGAAGCCGCCATTCAGGCGATGCAAGATGACTGGCTGTCCTATGCCCAGGGCAGCCTGCCGCGGCTGTTTTCCCGTCGGATGCCGCCCGACCGGGATCTGCTGAGCTGGGCGGCCGCGGAGATCGCTGCCAACGATGGTCGCGCCATGGCCGCCCTGTGGCAGTCAATGGCGGCACAGGATTTCCGCTGGCTGTTGCCGGAACTGCGAATTCCCGTGCTGCTTCTGCATGGCGGCGACAGCCAGCTTTATGGGCGGGAGGTCCATAAATGGATGGCGGCGCGGATCCCGGACGCGCGGCGGGTCTGCCTGGAGCGGGCCGGACATGCCCCGCACCTGGAATGTCCCGATGAGTTCAACGCGGCGCTGACCGCATTTGCCGCGTCGCTCTGAAGCTTCGCCACAGGCGCAGGACAAGAGGCGACAGCCAGATCAGGATGGTCAGCGCGGCGAGCGTGCCGGCAATCGGCCGGTTGACGAAGTCGACAGGGTCGCCGAGCGTCTTCTGCATTGAATTGGTGAAGTTCTCTTCCAGCATCGGGCCGAGCACCAGGCCAAGGATGATCGGCGCGATCGGGAATTCGTTCTCCTCCATCAGGTAGGCCACGACGCCGAGCACCAGCATGGTGATGACGCCGAACACGGTGTTGTTGCTGGCGAAGGCACCGACGATGCAGAAGAGCAGAATGATCGGCATCAGCACCGGGCGCGGCACCGACAGCAACCGGCTCGCGCCTTTGATCGCCGCCCAGCCGAAGGGCAGCATCAGCAGATTGGCCATGATGAAGGCGACGAATACGCCATACAGCATTTCCGGATTGTTCAGGAAGATCATGGGGCCGGGCGTGAGCCCCTTCATGAACATCACGCCGATGGCGATGGCGGTGATGGAATCGCCCGGGATGCCGAAAACGAGCGCCGGAATCCAGGCACCACCCAGGGCGGCATTATTCGCAGCCCCCGACTCCACCAATCCTTCCACATGGCCTGTCCCGTACTTCTCAGGCTCTCTGGAGAACTTCTTCGAAGTCGCGTAGGTCACCCAGGCGGCAATATCGGCCCCGGCGCCCGGCATGGCGCCGATCACCGTCCCGAGTACGCTGCCGCGCAGCAATCCGCGCCAGTAGCGCACCAGAAGATGGCCCTGCTGACGGAAGATATTGCCGATCCTTTGCTGGGCGACGCTGAGCTGGCTGCGGTCGGAGAGAACGAAGCGGATGATCTCGGGCAGCGCAAACATGCCGATCAGAGCCGGGATCAAAGGCACCCCGCCCGTCAGTTCCAAATTGCCGAAAGTGAAGCGCGCAAGACCGCCGCTGGCGCCGATACCGATACAGGAGAGCAGCAGGCCAAGCAGCAGCGCGACAATCCCCTTCAGCGGCGATTGCGGCGTGATGAAGACGGCGCAGGTCAGCCCCAGCAAGGCCAGCCAGAAATACTCGAACGAGGAAAAGTTGAGCGCGAATTCGGCCAGGACCGGCGCGCCGAGGATCAGCACGGCAACGCCGAACAATCCGCCGAGCACGCTGAACACGAGGCTGGCGCCCAGCGCCATCTCGCCCTGCCCCTTGCGGGTCATCCGATATGCCTCATCGGTATAGGCCGCCGAAGCCGGTGTACCGGGAATGCGCAGCAAGGCGCCCGGAATATCGCCGGCGAAAATCGCCATCGCAGTACAGCTGACGATGGCTGCGATGGCCGGCACCGGCTGCATGAAGAATGTAACCGGCACCAGCAAGGCGGTCGCCATCGTTGCCGACAGTCCCGGCATCGCTCCGACGAAAAGCCCGAATACTGACGAGATGGCAATAACCCAGAGCACATCGGGCTGTAGGATCAACTCAAAGGCTGCCAACAATGCCGTCATCGGTTCACCACAGATACGGCGTCAACGGTCCACCCGGCAGCGGAACCAGCAGCAGGCGGGCAAACAGAAGCCACATCCCGATCACCGTCAGAAAGCTGTAAAGAAGGGCGCGCCACGGCCTGACGCCGAGATAGACCATCAGCGTGGTGGTGATCGCAAGACTGGTGAGATGGAATCCGAGGATGTCGCCCAGCCAGGCATAGATGACGAGGCTTGAGAGCATCAGCAGCAGGCCGAACCAGCGGCCGGGTTCGCGTATCCACGGCGCGAAATCGGACCACCGGCCACCGCCGATCACCTGCCGGACGCCGCGCCAGATCAACAGGATGGCAGCGACGCCAAGCCCGGTGGCCAGAACCTGGGGAAAGAAGGCCGGCCCATAAGCCGTGCCGGCCACCTTGGGAAATCCGGCTGCGTGCAGCCAAACGAAGATGCCGAGCGCCGCCAGCGCCAGGCCGAAGAATGCATCATTGACACGCATCACAAGATTCCGCCCTGCGCCGCGCGGCGCAGGGCGGATTTCCCTTACGAAGACTTCGCCAGGCCGATCGCCTTCAGCACCTTGCCGCTGTCGGCTGCCGATTCATCCATGAACTTCCCGAAATCCGGCCCGGCACGCCACATCAGGCCGAAGCCGCGGTCGGTCATGAATTTGCGGAACTCCTGGCTCTTGTGGATCTTCTCCATGGCCGCGATCAGCTTGGTGGTCGCCTCCTCCGGCATGCCTTTCGGGCCGCCGATGCCGCGCCAGGCGCCAGCCAGCACGTTCACGCCGACCGCCTCTTTCGCCGTCGGCACCTTCGGATAGGCCGGCAGGCGCTCCTCGCTGAGCACCGCCATCGCCCTGATCTTCCCGGCATCCAGCAGCGACTTCGCTTCGGGCAGCGAACAAGGCACGATATCGGTGCCGCCGGCGACCAGTTCCTGCAAGGCCGGCGCCGCGCCTTGCGACGCGATCCAGTTGAACTGCCCCGGATCGACGCCCGCCTTCAGCAGCAGCGAGCCGAACGCCATATGCCAGGCGCCGCCAATAGCCGAGCCGGATGCCAGCTTGTAGGTGCGGGGATTGGCCTTCAGCGCGCCGATCACCTCTTTCGCGTTCTTGAACGGCGAATCGGCAGCAACGTAGAACGCGCCGGGATCGAAATTATAGAGTGCGATCGGCGTGAAATTCGAACCCGAAAGATCCGACTGACCCAGCCATTTGAAGGTGCCGATCTCGATGGTGATCACACCGATCGTATATCCGTCCGCCGGTGCCTGGGCGATCGCGGCATGGCCCACCACACCGCCGCCGCCGGTGCGGTTCACCACGTTGAACGGCTGCTTGAACTGATCCTGCAGCATCTTGGCGATGATGCGTCCGGTGGCATCGGTGCCGCCGCCGGCCGCCCAGGGTACGATCACCTGAACCGGCCGCTCCGGCCACGCCGCCTGTGCCGAACCGGCCGCCAATGCAGCCAGAGCGCCAAGGCCAGTGAATAACGCCTTTAATCCACGCATGGATATCCTCCTGCCGGTCTGCGTTTTCCTCACATCGGCGCGTCTGCCGCGCGCCATACACGCGGGCTACTATCTGACATATGAGTTATGAGGGCAACGCAAAAGCGGCAGGGCAGGAACCCGCCCCTGACTTGTCACTTCGGAACACAAGCACTTGTCTTCAGGAAAGACGAGTCATCCTCATCCCAGGACCGGGGTATGGCGGAGATCGAGCCGCGCCACCGCCTGCTCAAGTGCAGCGCGGTCGGTGAGGTAATAGGTCTTGTCCCGCCGCACCAGCTGGCCGCCATGCAGAAGATTGGCCAGCACACGCGCCACGGTTTCGCGCGTGGTCGCGGCGCGGCGCGCAATCTCATGCTGTTTCGGCATCGGGTAGATCAACCAGCCCGCAGCATTCAGGGGATCGGGCCGCGAGAGTTTCAGCAGCTCACGATAGACACGTTGAATCGCGCCCAGAGTGGCGAGATCCATGATGCGCTCGTTGTTGGCGCGGATGATGCCCGTCAGACGGCGCATCACCTTCAGGCCGACGGCCGGCTCGCGCGACAGCAATGCCTCGAAAGCCTTCGGCGGAAGGGTGGCGAGGCGGCAGGCGGTCTGCGCCATCACGCTGGCCGACCGGCGCTCGCCGTCGATCGCGGCGATCTCGCCGAAATAGCCGCCGGCGGGAACGATGGCATAGGAAATCTCCCGCCCGTTGCCGGAGAAATTCACCACCTCGACACTGCCATCGACGACGAAATAGACATCGCGGCTGTCGCTGTTGCGGTCGAGAATCTGCTCGCCCGCGGCAAACCGGCGCCACTGGCAGGCACGCTCGACTTCAAGGCGCGCGGCCGCGCTCAGGCCGGCCAGCAACTCGATCTTCTCGAGACTGTCCTGCCCCTGCGGCGGCGTCTTGGCCTTGCCGAGCATGGTACTGCCGGTCGATCCGGCCATGATGTCCCCCTCGCCCCTGCAGACGGGTGCCGGTTGCTACCGCGGCGCCGCCCGAGCCAGTATCGCGAATAGATTGAGCAGCATCTGCTTGCGGTCGAGATTGACCGATTCCCCGCGGTCGAGCAAGCGACCGATCTGCTCCCAGTCCTCGGCCCAGCGATCCGGCGCCTGCCACTGCGACAGCCGCTGCGCCAGCGCCGTTTCCCCCGGAAAGATCTCGCCCCAGCCGGGTCCGCCGATGCTTCCCCCCGCGGCGGCGCGGACCAGGCGGGCCAGCCACCAGCGAAACAACTCGCCCATCAGCAGGAAGCCATTCCCGCTGCGGTCGCGCGCGAGGGCATCCCCGAAGGCATGCAGCTTGGCATGGTCCGGCTTCGGCAATTGTCCGACCATCTCCAGCAGGCCGTGCAGCAACTTGAGCCCGCCCTGGCTGGCCAGCATGACGGCACGCCCCGGCGATCCTTCGGCCAGCACGGCAAGACCGCGGCGTTCGGCAGCGTCGAGATCAGGCAGCAGGCCTTCCAATGCCTGCGACAGGGCGGCGGGCTCCAACGGCTTCAGCGCCAGCCGACGGCAACGCGAGCGGATGGTCGGCAGCAGGCCACCAGGCGCGTGGCTGACCAGCAGCAGGACGGCGTTCGGCGGCGGTTCCTCGAGAATCTTCAGCAGCGCATTGGCGGCATTGATGTTCATATCGTCGGCGGCATCGACGATGCAGACGCGATAGCCGCCTTCCGCCGCAGTCTTGCCGAAGCGTTCGATGACCGCCCGGACGTCGTGCACCACGATGTCGCCGCGCCAGCGGTCCCCCTTTTCGTCCCAGCTGCGCTCGACCGTGATCAGATCGGCATGGCCGGCGCTGGCGACGCGATGGAAAACCGGATGGTCCTCCGGAACCGCAATGGTGCTGGGCAATGCAGGTGCATCGCCGAACAGGCTTGGCCCGGCGTCCATGCTGCCCGCCGGCCCGTTGGCGAGCAGAAAGCGGGCAAAGCGGAAGGCCAGCGTCGATTTGCCGACACCGCGGGGGCCGGTGATCAGCCAGGCATGCGGCAGCCGGCCGCTGGCCCAGGCGTCCAGCAGCGTCTTCTCTGCCGGCGCATGGCCGATCAGGGCAGCATTATGCCGCGGCGCCCATGACGCCGCCTGTTGCGGATCGAAGCCACTCATGCCCGGAGGTTAAACGTTGCGGCGACCGCCTGCCAGAGCGCGGCGGCGACGGACTCGACGTCTCCCGCGGCATCGATGAGCCTGCAGCGCCGCGGCTCCTGCGCCGCAATCTCGTGAAATGCGGAACGGAGGGATTGATGAAAAACCTCGCCCATCCGCTCGTAACGATCCTCGGCCGCCGCCTGTCCCTGCATGCGGGCCTGGGCACGCTTCAGCCCGAGATCGACCGGCACATCAAGGATCAGCGTCAGGTCCGGCTGAAAATCTCCCAGGACCAGCCTGTGCAGGGCGGCAACGGTATCGCGACCAACCCCGCCGGCATATCCCTGATAGGCCATGGTGGAATCGGCGAAGCGGTCGGTGATGACCCAGGCACCGCGCGCGATTGCCGGCTTAATCCTCTTTTCGACATGCTCGCGACGGGCGGCGAAATGCAGCAGAGTCTCGGTGAGCGGATCCCAGCGGGCTGTTTCACCACTGACCAGCAATCCCCGGATCGCCTCCGCACCGGGCGTGCCGCCGGGCTCGCGCGTGAGCACCGTCTCGATGCCGAATTCGGAAAGCCGGGCTGCCAGCCGCTTCGCCTGGGTGGATTTGCCGGCGCCCTCGCCACCCTCCAGACTGATGAAGCGGCCGCGCGCAACGTTCACTGCTTGCCCGCGCCCCAGAGCAGGTAGCTGACAGCAGCGCCGATACGGCCGGTAAAGCCGAGTTGCTGGGCATCGGCACCGGCCACCAGCGGAACCTCCAGCACAGTCCCTTCCTTGCCATCGACACGCAGGGTGGCAAGGGGCGTGCCCTTCACGATCGGAGCGGGGATCGGATTGTCATAGCTGACCACCACCTTGACGCTGCCCTTGGCCTGCCGCGGCAGGGTGACGGCGAGATTGCGCTCGATGACCAGCGGCATGCGCGCCTGGGTGCCGAGCCAGACATCGGCCTCGTCTACCACGGCGCCGGCCGCAAACAGCTTGTAATTCTCGAACTGGCTGAAACCCAGTTCCATCAGCCGCTCGGATTCCCGCGAACGCTCGGCCATGCTCTTCAGGCCGTTCACGACGAGGATCAGGCGGCGATCGCCGCGCTTGGCCGAAGCCGTCAGGCCATAACCGGCAGCTTCCGTATGGCCGGTCTTGAGGCCATCGGCCCCGCCGCCCTTGTAGAGCAGCGGATTGCGGTTGCCCTGGGTGATCGGCTTCTTGCTCGCGGTATCGATGCCGTAGGTGAATTCCTTCTCGGAATAGTAATGGTAGTATTGCGGGAAGCGCTCGATGAGCAGCTTGGCCAGCAGCGCGAGATCGCGAGCCGTCATTACGTGGTCAGGATCGGGCCAGCCCGACGCATTGCGGAAGACGCTTTTGGTCATGCCGAGCTGATGGGCGCGCTCGGTCATCATTTCAGCAAAGCGTTCCTCGCTGCCGGCAATGCCTTCGGCAAGCACGATGCAGGCATCGTTGCCCGACTGCACGATCACGCCGCGCAGTAAATCTTCCACCTTCACCTGGCCGCCCAGCGGGACGAACATCTTCGAACCCTGGATACGCCATGCCTTCTCGCTCACCGGGAAGGTGTCTTCCAGGCGCAGCTTGCCCGCCGCCAGCTGCTCGAACACCATGAAAGCGGTCATCAGCTTGGACATCGAGGATGGCGGCATCAATTCATCGGCATTCTTCTCGAACAGAACCGTGCCGGTGTCGAAATCCATCAGGATCATCTGGCGCGCCGGGGTCTCTACCTGTCCCAACTGCGCAGCAGCGGGCTGCACCAGGATCACGAATGCCAGAAATGTCGTGAAAACGACGGCGACCGACTTAATCGACAACGATACGCGCATTGGTTTGTCCACTGTTGATCACTTGCTGCAAGGCCTGATCGGCCCCGACGACCTGGTCATACGGGCCCAGCCGTACCCGGAAAAACTCCTGCTTGTTTATAAAAGTGGAGCTTATGCCCACGGGGCCGACCAGCGACAGTCGCGCCGCCAGCTTGTGGGCATTTTCATGCAACGTGAATGCGCCGACCTGCACATAGATCTGGCCACCGCGCGCCGGGCCGATCTCCACCGTCTGCTGCGAGAGGCTGGTCGGCAAGGAGGCCGCAACCGTGCTGGACGGTGCGGGCGCCTGCGCAGCCAGGATTTGCATCGGCGACGGCTGGCCTTGCGCCGGATGCGCAACATCGGCGCTGCGCCCCTTCACGCCGGGCGGCGGCGGCAGGGCTTCGGCCGATACCGTGCCGCGGGGCGCGGCGACAGGCCGCTCATCGGCGCCCGTGTTGCGCGAGGCAAGCATGGTTTCGCCGCCGCCTTCGAGCGGCGCCGGGCCGAGATACTGCACCCGCACCCGCGCCGTTCCCTGCCGCTCGTAGCCGAGCAACTGGGCCGAACGCCGCGACAGATCGATGATGCGGCCGTTCGCATAAGGCCCGCGGTCATTCATGCGGACGACAATGGAGCGGCCATTCTCCAGGTTGGTGACGCGAACCAGCGAGGGCATCGGCAAAGTCGGGTGCGCTGCGCTGACTTCGTTCATGTCGAAGATTTCGCCATTGGCGGTGCGCTTGCCCTGGAACTGCTCACCATACCATGAACCGATCCCCGTCTCGTCGTAGTTGGGATCTTCCTTGGGATAGTACCAGACGCCGTTGATCTGATACGGATTGCCGATCTTGTAGACGCCGCGGGTGGCGCTGCCGATCTGCACCGGATCGGTGGAACTGCCGATCGATTTGCTGGCGTGATTGATCAGCGTCGTCTCGGCGCAGCCGGCCAGCCCGACAAGCGCCAGGGCTGCCACCGCGAGCATGCGGGCAGGACTCCCCTGAGCAGGCCGGAAATCCCCCCGTCCCCCCCGGAAAATGCAAGGTATGGCGTGTCTTTTCTTCAGCATAGCTATATATTGGGTATACTAACCATCCCCCAGCCGGTCGGCAAGTAAACTGACGGTAAGGGCGTAATGGTGCGCGCAGTTGTAGCGCAGGATCGATCGGTAATTGCCGTAGACAAGAAAGCTCGGCCCCTGCGGCCCGTCCGGCTGCACCAGCGCCCCGCTGATCTGTGCCTTGGGCAGCTCGCCTCTATCGGCCCGGCGTAATCCGAGTTTTTCCCATTCCGCCAGCGGCAGGTCGCGCGTCATCTGATCAATGGCGCGGCAGCCCGATTTGCCGTCGCGGGCGAATTCGCCCAGGCGCTTCTGGAGGGCAGCAGGAACCTTTACCTCCCGCCCCCAGGTCTGGGCCGTCGTCCAGCCATGCTTGGCCAGGTAATTGGCGATCGAGGCGAAAACATCGCCGGGGTTGCCCCAGATATCGCGCCGGCCATCGCCATCGAAATCTTCAGCATAGGCCAGGTAGCTGCTCGGCATGAATTGCGGCTGCCCCATGGCGCCGGCCCAGGAGCCTTTCATGGTGGCGAAATCGATATAGCCGCGGTCGAGCATGGTAAGCGCCGCGAACAGCTCGTTGCGGAAATAACTTGAACGGCGGCGGTCATAAGCCAGCGTCGCCAGCGAATGGAACAGCGGCACGTCCGCACGCACGGCGCCATAGCGCGTCTCAATGCCCCAGATTGCCAGGATGAAGCGCGGCTGCACGCCATAACGCTGCGCCACCTCCTGCAGCAGTTTCTGGTGGTCGCTGCGCAGTTTCTGGCCGCGCGTCACATTCGCCGGCGTGATTACGCGGTCGCGATAGGTGGCGAAGGTCAACTTGAATTCCGCCTGGTTGCGATCGCGCTGAATGATGCGCATCACCGGCTCGACGCCGGTCAGTGCCGTATCCAGTACTGCTGGCTTGATGCCCTTTTGCAGGGCTTCGCTGCGCAACTCGGCCAGAAAGGCATCGAACCCGGCACGGTCGAAGGCGACGGGCTCGGCGTCCTGCCCTGCTGCCGGCCCCGGCGCAAGCGCCATCTCCTGCGACTTCGACGATGTGCCGCTGCCCGCCTCGGCATCGGGAACCGGCGACCGGCCGGCAGCGCAGGCCGCAACCAGACCGAATGCGAGTGCCACCACGCCAAGCCGCATCTGCCGCATTTTCTTTCCTTCGAATCCCGCCGAAACCAAATCCATGCGCGTGTTACCTCAGCGCTGTCGCAGGGGCCAACCCCTCGGCTGTGACATTTGACCGCGCCGCCGGCGAGGCGACCGTCGGCAGGACGCTGCGCGTATGCCCGAGCAGGCGATAAGCGACCAGTCCGACCCATTCGCGGATCGCGCCATCCAGCGTCAGCAGATTGCCCAACGGCCTGAAATCCAGGCCGAAGCCATGGCTTTGGCCGGTCCGGTAATCCACCGGATAGGGCAGCACCGGCCACGACACTGCCTGGAATGCGTTCAGGGCCCGCGGCATATGGGCCGCCGAGGTGATCAGCAGCCAGGTCTCGCCGTCTTTGGGTTGCGCGATGGCTTTGCTGAACTGGGCATTTTCCGCAGTATTACGCGATTGGCTGTCGAATTCGACACGCTCGGGATCAAGTCCCAGCAGGATGAAAACTCGCCGGGCAATATCGGCCTCGTTCAGGGTCGTGCGTCCCCAATGAATGCCGCCGCCGGTGTAGATCAGCCGCGCCTGCGGATATCGCCGCGCCAGGCCGACGAATTCCACCAGCCGGTCGGCGGCACTGTTCAGCTCGGGCTGATTGCGGGCTTCGGCAATCACCACCTGTTCGCTGCCGCCAAGCACCACGATACCATCGACTCGCGGCGGCAATGGCGTTTGTGGCACATGTTCTTCCAGCGGCCGCAACACCCAGTCGACGACGGGCAGCACGCCGATGATCAGGAATACGACCAGCATGGCGGCGCCCAGCCGGATGCCGAACATCCGCGTCCGGTTCCAGCAGGCCAGCGCCACGCCGAGAAACAGCAGCGTGAACAGCAGGCTGGCCGGGCTCACCAGCCACCACAATATCTTTCCAATATAGACGGACATTCCCTGCCGCAGTGATTCGATGCGGGATGACTTTGCCCCACAGAATGGTAAATTTCCGTTAACCCTCGATGCCGCTCAGCAGATTAGAAAGGCGACCATGACCGCCCCGCTCTCTTTGTCCCTGACCGCCCGGCTCGCCGCCCTGATCGCAGCCCGGCCGATCAGCGAGGATGACTATCGCGCCGCCGCGCTCTTCACCCTCGACGCCCTGGCCAACGCGCTGGCGGGACACCGCACCAGGCCCGGCGCCATCCTGCTAGACTGGGCTGCTGCAGAGCCGCTGACCACCGGCCGCGAAGCGATGCTGCTCGGCGGACTCACGCATATTCTCGAGGTCGATGACCTCCATCGCGCGTCCGTTGTCCATCCGGGCTGCGTGGTCGTACCCGCTGCATATGCGCTGGCGCGCCGCCGCAATGTGCCGGGCCGCGCGTTTCTCGCCGCCGTCCTGCGCGGCTTCGAGGCCTGCTGCCGGGTCGGCATGGCGGTCGGGCCGGCCCATTATCGGATCTGGCACAATACCGCGACCTGCGGCCCCTTCGGCTCCGCCTATGCGGCCGGCGACCTGCTCGGTCTCGACCACGCGGCGATGACCGACGCCCTGGGCAATGCCGGCACGCAATCTTCCGGGTTGTGGCAATTTCTCGATACCGGCGCGATGAGCAAGCATCTGCATGCCGGCCGCGCGGCCGAAGCCGGCCTGCTGGCTGCCGATCTCGCCATGCGCGGCTTCTCGGGTCCGCCCAGAATCCTCGAAGGCGAGAAAGGCTTCTTCAAGGCGACCTGTGCCGATCCGGTACCGGATCGCCTGCTCGGCATGCCCGATGCGCCCTGGCAATTGCGGCTCACCTCGATCAAACCCTGGCCCTGCTGCCGCCATACCCATCCCACCATCGATGCCGGCCTCGAGCTTGCCGCGCAGATCGGCAATCGCAGTGTCGAACGGATCGAGGTGCAAACCTATCAGGCGGCACTGGATGTCTGCGATCGCGTCTCGCCGCAGAGCGAATACGAAGCAAAGTTCTCGCTGCAGCACACAGCGGCGGCCGCCGTCCATGACGGCAAGGTCGACTTTTCCAGCTTCGACCAGGCAGCCCGCACCCGTCTCGCGGATGCCGCAGCGCGCGTGAACATCGCCGCGACAGAACCCTACCGCAGCCGTTATCCCGACGCCTGGGGCGCGAAGGTGACAGCGCATCTCGGCGATGGCGCCGTGGTGACAGCCGAGCGCGAACATGCCTTCGGGGATCCGGAAAATCCGCTCGATGATACCGCCATGCGGGCCAAGGCCCGCATGCTGCTGGATTTCGGCGGCGTTGCCGATGCCGAAGCCTTCATCACCGCGATCCTGGCGCTCGCCGATGATGGCGACTTGCCACCCCTTCCTGCATGTAACGGATGAGATGACACGCTGGTCGATCCTGCTGCTGCTCGGGTTGGTGATCTTCAACTGGTTTCCGGCTTCGCCTGCCTGCGCGCAAGGACAACCCGCCCAGCGCGGCGACCGCGCCTGCTTCAATCAGAACGAGGCCGACGCGGAGGCCGAGGTACGCACCGGCATTCAGTTGCGCGAAATCCTTCGCCGCTGCGCCATGGTCTATCCCGAAGGCAAGGAAGCCCTGGAGGAATGGTATCGCTTCGACCGGGAGAACGCCGATCGTTTGAAAGCGGCTGTAACATTGCGTCGACAGGCGCTGGACCGGATTTACAAGAACAGCGCGGACCGCATTCAGTGGGAGACCAACTCCGTCGTCGCGACGACCAAGGCGATTCAGGTGAATGAAAGCGTGTGCAGCGCGAGCTATGAAGTGGTCGAGCGGCTGAAGCGGGATAAATGGGCAGGTTTCAAGTATTACGCCAATCTCAAGGGTCATCTGCTCGCGACAGAAATCCCGATCTGCCGCCGCTAGAATATCGCTTTCAGGGCCCGGGCAGGACAGCTAAGATTACAGGACATAGGTAGTCTGCACCCCCGATGAGGGACTGCCATGCCCAACCGCTCCATCGCCGCCGCGCTGCTGCTGACCCTTATCCTCCTGCTGCCCGGTTCGGTGGCCGCAGCCTGCCTTGGCGCGCTGTCGCAATTGCCTGCCCGCGCCGTTCCCGCCGGCCTCCGCTTTGTGGCTGCACCTCCGAACAGTGTCCGCATCACATTCGTCGGACATGCCACTTTCCTGATCGAAAGTCCGCAAGGCGCGACCGCGGCCACCGACTACAATGACTACATCCGCCCGGCGGTACGACCTGACATCGTCACGATGAATTACGCCCATTCCACCCATTTCACCGAAAACCCGGAGCCCGGAATCACGCATGTCCTGCGCGGCTGGACCCATAACGGCAAGCTGGCCCGGCATAACGTCCGGTACAGGGACATGCGGGTGCGCAACGTGCCCACCAACCTGCGCAACTATGGCAACGCCGGCACCGAGTATGACGGCAACTCGATATTCATCTTCGATGTCGCAGATTTGTGCATCGCCCATCTGGGCCATCTGCACCACAAGCTGACGCCGGGACATCTGGCCGATATCGGCAAGATCGATGTGCTGTTCGTTCCTGTCGACGGCGCCTTCACGCTGAATATCGCCGACATGCAGGAAGTGATCGCGCAATTGCAGGCCCCCCTGGTCATCCCGATGCATTACTTCAGCGAGTCCACCCTGGAGCGCTTCCTGGTCCGCATGCGGGACAGCCATGAGATCAAGCTCAATGACACCGCCAGCCTGGTGGTCTCCCGGCCGACCTTGCCGAAACGCCGTACATTGCTGATCCTGCCCGGCCCGCACTGAGTGGGCGGCTTGACGGTTCCCGTCCATGGCCGTATCACGGCCAGCCTGCGGGCATCTGGATGGGTGGCCGAGTGGTTTAAGGCAGCGGTCTTGAAAACCGCCGTACCGGCAACGGTACCGTGAGTTCGAATCTCACCCCATCCGCCAGACCGTCAGTGCCTCAGCACCTGCTCCACCGTCTCGAGCAACACCTGGCTGTTGAATGGTTTCGCCAATATCGCCCTGGCACCAAGGACGGACGATACCGACAGCATATGGAGGCCGAAATCGTGCGTGCCGCCGCCCGAGATGGCGATGACCGGCAGCTCCTCGGCCTTGGCGTGAAGTTCGCTGATGAACTCGAGCCCGTCGCCATCCGGCATGTAAACGTCGGTGATGACGAGGTCGCAGGGATTCTGGCCCAGCATTACCATGCCTATCTTGCCGTTCTGCGCCTCGACAACCGAGTGCCCGGCGCTTTCCAGATGGTCGCGCAGAATCTCGCGGATATCGGAATCGTCATCCACCAGCAGTATTCTGGCCATCTCTCCCTGCCAGGCGCACCAGCGCCTCAGCTCGCCTTGCCGAGATAACGCGCAACGGCATAGGGCGACACTCCAACCGCCTCGACCGCCTTCTTCAATTCCTCGGGGCGGACATTGAATTTCCCGCTCCAGTAACGCATCTCCCAAAACCTGTTCACGTCGATGCGGGACCGGTCCCGGACATAGGAATGTTCAGCGGCGACCGGGCGCCGGTGCAAACTGTCATTTTCCAGATGATGGATCATGGGCGCCTCCAGCGTTGCCGGGCCTTCCGGCGAGTCTGCCGGGCCTTAATCACGACAGTTAACCACGGCCATAATTCGGCGTTCCGTGTCATTGCGGGGGCCAGACCGCCGACGCCCTGCCGATTTCTGCCGCGCTTGCAGTGGTTACCGGGAAATAACTTTCAAAGCAGCGGCCGGTGATCTCTAGCTATGGCAGGCATGAATGGAGATGCGCCGTGGCTAACATTCTGGTGGTGGTAGACCATCCCGACGTCGCCATAGACCTGTGGGATATGCTGCAGAATGACGGTCACGAGGTTCGCCATGTCACCTGCGGCGAGGCCGGCCTCGCCGCGCTGGAGCGCCAGTCGCCGGACCTGATCGTGACCGACCACACGATGCCGGCCTATGACGGCCGCAGCTTCGTCGAAACCCTCCGGCTGGACAGTCGCTGGGCTGCGATTCCCGTCCTGACGATCAGCAAGGCATCTGCCTCGGCCGCTTCCGGTCTGCCGCCGACAGCCCGCTCCATCCGGAAGGCCTGGTCTCAAATCGCGCTCTTGAACGATGTCGCCCGGCTGGTCGGGACGGCCGGCGATGAAGTCGAAATCTGGCAGGCCGGTTGAGGGAACAGCAGGATGAGTAAACAGCGCAGGAACTGGGGTGAAGGCTTCGCCCTTGGCCTCTTGATCGGCATCGTTGCCGCGGCCTCCTATCTGGCGGGCCGCCCCGCGCCGGCCCGTGCCGGCAATCTCCGTCTGCCCGGGACGGCTTCTGCCCGCCGGCTGGCCAAAAGCGCCGAGCAGCGCGATGCCATGCTGCTTGCCGACAGCCCGTCCCCCAGCGTGCACTGACTTAGCAGCCGCGTTTCGATCCCATTGCCAAGCCGTTCTACAGTCAGTAGAATTGCTTTTATGACCTGAGCCTGTTGCAAATCGTCCCGACGGGACTGCGCAGAAAGGCCTCGGCGCACGCCCCTTTGGAACAATGATCGAAGCTCCCGGTTGATTTTGTTTCCCAACTCTGCGGCATCGTTCCGGCTGTTGACGCGCTCAGAGCCCCTCCGGGGCGATAGCTTTTCCTGCCTTAGCTTTCTACCCTAAGTAAAGGGGAATCACATGGCATCCGACGAGTCCGACCCGCAAGGCAAGACTGCGCGCCTTCGCATTCTGGTGGTCGAGGACGAGAGCCTCGTCGCCATGTTCCTGGAAGACGTGCTGGAGGATCTGGGCCATCGGATGCTGGGCCCCTATTCCCGTGTCGACGCCGCCCTTCCCGCGGCGCGAAGCGAAGAGTTCGATGTCGCCATCCTGGATGTAAATGTGAACGGTCAGGCGATCTTCCCGGTGGCCGAAGCGATTGCCGCCCGCGGCATTCCGTTCATCTTCTCCACGGGTTATGGGCAGAAGAGCCTGCCGGAAGAGTATCGTACGCGACCGACGCTCGACAAACCCTTCCTTCCCGGTGATGTCGAAACCGTGCTGGCTGGCCTCAGCGAGCCCCTGAAATCCTGAACCTTCAGGCCATGCCGATGGCGGCATCCGTCCGCACACAATCCCGGCCCGCCCGCTTGGCTTCATAAAGCGCCGCATCCGCGCGCGCGACCAGACTTTCAGGAGTCTCTCCAGGCCGGAGCACGGCAACCCCCAGGCTGACGGTCACCGGTATCGTCCGGCCTTCGAAAGCGAAGGCGGCCCCCGCCACCGTCTGCCGGATGGTCTCAGCAATCCGCTCGGCATTGCCCAGGTTGCAGCTTCGAAGGGCCACCAGGAATTCCTCGCCGCCCCAGCGGCAAATGATATCCGACGATCGCAGGCTCGCCCGCATGGCGTTCGCCACCCCGCACAAGACCCGGTCCCCGGCGACGTGCCCGGCGCTGTCATTGATCGACTTGAAACCGTCGATGTCCAGCATCACCAGGGCAAGGGGCTGCTCCTGCCGCTGGGCATCGCGCAGCGCCTGATCGATCAGGATCTCATAGGCATGGCGGCTTGCCAGTCCGGTAAGCTGGTCTGTGGTCGCCATCGCTTCCAGCCGCCTCTGATACCGGTTGACCGTCAGCCCGGTCGCCAGCAGCACAAGCCCGGTTATCAGCGTGCAGATCAGAAGATTCAAATAGAGGGCGCCGCGGATGCCGGCCAGATCGCCATCGGCATCCTTCTCGACCAGCAGATACCAGTCCAGCTCCGGGATGAAGCGGACGTTCAGCAACTGCGTCCGCCCCCGATACTCATATTCCAGGGATCGCGTCCGCTCGGGCGACCACTCCGCCACCAGCGTGCCAAGATTGCCGCGCGCCCCGACATTCTGCTCGGGTACGCTGTCCCCCTCCCCGACCAGCACGATCCTGCCCTGCCGGTCGGCGAAGTAGACGGTACGGCCAAAGCGCTCCTGATACTCGGTGATCAGCGTGCGAACCGCATTGACCGTAAGCCCGATGCCTGTCGCGCCGATGAAGCGGCCCTGATAGTCGAATATGCGGTAGTTGATGAAAATGGTCATCGCATCCTGGTTCGCCAGATCGGGATCGACGTTGATCTCGTATGGCGCCTCCATATCGCGGACGCGGAAATACCACTCGTCGCGTGGCTCGGCTTCATACACCTTCTTCAGCACGCTGTCGGCGTGGTAGTAGATGCGGGTCTTTTCCGAGACGAAGAAGGCGGTGAAGGCGCCGTAGCGCTTCTTGATCTCGCGCAGATACTGGATCACCCGCTCCGGCTCGCCCTCCCCGGCCAGCACCCAGTCGCGCAGAAAGGTATCCGTCGCCATGACGGAGGAAATAAGGATCGGCTGAATGAGATCCTTTTGAATTTCGGAATAGATATTGTCGGAGGTCAGCGGCAATTCGGTCTGGATGACCGCGTCGCGCAACGATTGTCGCGACACGAAATAACTGGCCAGCGATGTGGCCAGAAACCCGGTAATCAACAGACCACTAACCACCCCGATCAGAATACGCTTGTCGCCCACTACCCGAATCATCTGCCCCAGTCCTAAACAAGCAGGCTCAAAATACTCGCTTTCCGGGTACAGAGTACAGGCGTAAACTCTTAACTTTTGCATCCGGGACGGTGCTCCGGTCCAGCGGTCGTCTGCGGAAAATGTCCTGCAACCGGAACTCCGCCGTCCTGCCGCGTTTTGTCTGAGGATGACAATACGGATCGGGATCTCAGGCTGGACCTACCCGCCCTGGCGCGGCGTCTT
The DNA here is from genome assembly GCA_964429465.1 of uncultured Rhodospirillaceae bacterium. Lineage (GTDB taxonomy): Bacteria > Pseudomonadota > Alphaproteobacteria > Ferrovibrionales > Ferrovibrionaceae > Ferrovibrio. The sequence continues at coordinate 1,058 of CAYSCA010000013.1, read as the reverse complement.
CTATCCCGACGGGCTGCCGCAAAAGGCGGAAATGGCCTATGCGGCGAATACCTTCCTCAGCATCGAGGTAAACGGCACCTTCTATGGCTTGCAAAAGCCGGAGAGCTTCAAGCGATGGCGGGAGGAAACGCCACACGACTTTGTTTTTTCCATCAAGGGCTCGCGCTATATCACGCATATCCTGCGGCTGAAGGACGCAAAGAGCGCCCTCGCCAATTTCCTCGCCTCCGGCCTGCTCGCCCTTGGTCCCAAGCTTGGCCCGATCCTGTGGCAGGTACCGCCAAGCCTCCGCTTCGATCCCGATGTGATCGCCGAATTCCTCGCGCTTCTCCCGCCCGATTTCAGATCGGCTGCCAGGCTGGCGGCGAAACATGACCGTCCGATCAAAGGTGGCGCCTATCTGCAGGTCGAGGAGAATCTGCGGCTGCGGCACGCACTGGAAATCCGCCATGAGAGTTTCCGCGACGACCGCTTTATCGCGCTGCTGCGCGAACACGAAACCGCGGTCGTAGTGGCGGATACGGTCGACTGGCCATGCCTGCAGGACATCACCGCCGATTTCATCTATGCCCGGCTGCATGGGTCGGAAGAATTGTACGCCAGCGGGTATACGGAAGCGTCGCTCGACAACTGGGCACGGCGCTTTCGCGCATGGTCGAAGGGCAGCGAGCCGCGCGATGCGAAGCGGGTGGCAGGCAAGGCACCGCCACGACTTTCCGGAAAGCCACGCGACATCTTCGTCTATTTCGACAACGACAAAAAAGTCCGCGCCCCTTTCGACGCGATGGGGCTGGCTCGCCGCCTTGGCATCAGGGCCGAGCCGCCGGATGAAAGCGAATGGACTGGAAAGTCGGGCGAAAACCACGCGAAAAGCCGTAAGAGCCGCGGCGCACAGGGCTCGGGACAGCATGCCCGTTTATGAAACTGCCTTCCGGAAATAAAAAAATCGGGTGCCTCTTTCGAGGCTCACCCGATTTGGATCCTCTCCCGCAGTCCGGAGACTTGGGAGAGGTGATGATGCGCCGGCGGGCCACTGCATCCCGCTTTGCGGACGGCGA
>CAYSCA010000012.1:20666-34699 GCA_964429465.1 uncultured Rhodospirillaceae bacterium | reverse complement strand
AAATCGAAGTTGAAGTCGCTGCCCTGCGAGGAAACCCAGGGGAAGGTCCAGCCCAGGCGGCGCTTCACCTGCTCGATCCGCTTCAGCGGCACGCGCGAGATCGCCGCAAAGGCCAGGTCGGCCTGCTCGAAATGCTGCCGCGCGGAGTCGATATGATCGGCGATATAGGAGCATCCCTTGCAGATATCCTCCGAACCCGGCGTCAGCATGAAGTGATAGACTGCAAGCTGGCTGCGGCCCCGGAACAGGTCGCCGAGCGTGCATTTCCCCTGCGGTCCCTCAAACAGGTAGGGCTTCTCCACCCTCACCCAGGGCATCTGCCGGCGCTCGGCGCGCAGTTCATCAAGCTCGCGGGTCATTGCCTTTTCCCTGGCCAGCAGCGCCTTGCGGGCGGCGAGCCATTCCTCGCGCGATACGATTTCCGGGGCAGTCGAAGTACTGGTCGCCATGATCATGTCTCCTCTGTTGGTTCAGATTCCGCGCGCGCCATATTCGTCGTGGCGGCGCCACCAGACTCCCGTCTCGTTGCGGCCCTTGGGTGCGCGGTCGAGCCACTGATACGAGCCCCAAAGTCCGTCGAGGCCGCGGGCATAAGTGGAATAGGTGTGATAGACGACGCCGTCTTCGAGCACGAAGGTGCTCATGCCCGGCCGGTCGCGTGTGTAGGTGGGAGCGTCGGTTCCGCAGATGGCGGCGAACTGGGCAACGGCTTCCGGGATCACCTTCGTGTCCATCCTGATGCCGCCTTGCTTGTAGTTGTATTCGATGCTGCCTTTGCTCTGCTGCTCCTCGGTGAAGGAGACATTGAAGTCGTAGTTGAAGTCGCTGCTCTGCGAGGAGGCCCAGGGGAAGCTCCAGCCCATGCGCCGCTTATAGGCCTGCAGCTTCGCCAGCGGCGCGCGCGAGACGGCCCATAGCATCACGTCGTGGTTGGCCAGATGGATGGCGAAGCCGTTGAAGTTGTCGGCGATCATCGAGCAGGAGGGGCAGCCTGCCTTGTAATCGGGCCCGAACATGAAATGGTAGACCATCAGCTGCGAACGCCCCTGGAAGAGGTCGGCCAGCATGGCGCTGCCCGCGTCGGTGTCGAAGCGGTAATCCTTGTCCACCCTGACCCATGGCAGCGCCTGGCGCTGGCGTGCCAGTTCGTCGCTGCGCCGCGTCAGTTCCTTCTCGGCCTGGAGCAGGTCGAGCCGCGCGGCCAACCAGTCTTCCCGTGTTGCTGTCGTATGCGTTGTCATCGTGCCTCTCCGTTGTTTGCGCTCGTGGCTACATGGCGAGTCTAGGGATCGCTCCCGGGGAGCCGTGAGTTACAAATGTGTCAGGATTCGGCTCAGGTGGCCGGATCCAGCGTGAACAGCTCCTGGGGCCGCACCACGCCCTTGAGCGCATAGCGTCCCAGCGAGACCAGCGCTTCGCGCGGGTTGCCCGCGGCGCCGGCGAAGGCCGACGAGACGATCACGCGGCGGTCGAGCGAGCGGCACATATCGCTGATGCGGCTGGCTTCGTTGACGGCAGGCCCCAGCGCGGTGAAATCCAGTCGCGTGCGGCCGCCGAAATTGCCGTAGAGCAGGTCGCCGAAATGCAGTGCGAGGGTGAAGCCGGTGCGCGCCAGGCCGGCGGCACGGCGCTCCCGGTTGAGCATCTGCACGTCGGCGGTGGCCTGCCGGGCGGCATCGAGTGCCTGCGAGCAGGCGCGCGACTGCTCGTCGTCGCGGAATATTGCCAGGATTCCGTCTCCCATGAACTTCAGCACCTGCCCGCCATGCGCATGGATCGCCTCGGTCAGGCAGCCGGCATAATCGTTCAGCAGGGCCAGCATCGCGTCCGCGGGCTGCCCATCGGCGATCCGCGTGAAATCCACCAGGTCGCTGAACCACACCGCGGCGCGGATCGACTCTGCCTGCCCGCGCAGCACGTTGCCCGAGAGCACCCGCCCGGCGGCATCGGCGCCGAGATAGGTATCGAGCAGGGCATGACCGGTGGCGACGTTCCTGGCGGAATTGGCGGCGAAGGTGAGTGCCGGCGCAAGGCGCTCGATCAGCGCCCGTTCGCTCGCCCGGAAGCCGCCCGGCCGGTCCGTGGTCCAGGACAGCGCGACGTCGCGTGCCGCGCTCAGCGAGGCGCGTTCGCCGACCGGCACGACCAGCGCGAAATATTCCGTGGCACCCCGCGCCCTGAGCTGGTCGAGCAGCGGGAACTCGCCGGCTTGGTAAGTTTCGTCGAAGCGCCATCGCCGGCTCGGCATGCGCTTGACGACCAGATGGTCGAACGGGCTGGTCCGGCGCATCGCATCGCCCTCGGGCGTGCCGGGGCGCGGAAAGGACTCCTGCTCCATGCTGCCGTCCCGCCGCCAGATGACCCCTTGGCCCCCGGCCGTGGGGTGCAGCAGCTGCGTCGCGGTCGAGACCCGGAGCAGCGGAATCCCGGCCTCGACCAGGCGCTCGCACAATCCGGCCAGCAGGTCGCGCTCTGTCGCGCCGGCCAGCGACCGCTCGATCAGCCAGTCGCTCAGGGACTGGATCTGCCGTTCATCCATGCTGCCGCGTGATGGGAGCCACATTGCCGTCATCGCTCCGCTCCTTGTGCTTCGGACCCGCTGGTTGGTGGTCGGGAGTTAGACTAGGCTCGGGTCCTGCAGGGGCGGGAGTTACAAATGTGGCGGGATTGGCATGGACTCACTGATCACGGCGGCGGCGCGCGCTCTTGCCACGGGTGATCCGCTTGGCGCGCTGAACCGCGTTGCCCTGCGCGAGGACGCCCCGGCGCTGGCGTTGCGTGGCATCGCGATGGCGCAGCTGGGCGACTTTGCCCGCGCCAAGGCCCTGCTGCGGCGGGCCGGCCGGGCCTTCGGCCCGCGGCAGGCGCTGGCGCGGGCGCGCTGCGTGGTCGCCGAGGCCGAGATCGCGTTTGCCGCACGCGACCTGGACTGGCCGGACAAGGCGCTCGACGCGGCGCGGGCTTTGCTCGAAGAGCATGGCGACTCGGCAAATGCCGCCCATGCGCGCCTGCTTGCGGTGCGGCGCCTCCTGCTGATCGGCCGCCTCGGCGAAGCCGAGCGCGATCTCGGCTTGCTCGATCCGACACCCCTGTCGCCGGCCCTGCGCGCCGCCCACGAACTGGCCGTCGCCGGGATCGCGATGCGGCATCTGCAGACCAAGGCGGCGCGCGCCGCGCTGGAGCGGGCCGGGCATGCCGCGCGCCGGTCCGGCATTCCGGCGCTGGTGGCGGAGGTGGAAGGCGCCGCCGCCGTATTGGATGCACCGGCGGCGCGCCTGTTCGGGCGCGGCGGCACGGAACGCAGCCTGCTGCTGGAGGAGGTCGAGACACTGCTGGCGTCCGATGCGCTGATCGTCGATGCCTGCCGCTATGCGGTCCGTCATAAAGGCCGAATCATTCCGCTGGCGACGCGCCCGGTGCTGTTTGCTCTGGCGCGTGCGCTGGCAATTGCCTGGCCGGGCGATGCGCCCCGCGAGGCGCTGGTGGCACAGGCCTTCCGGGCCCGACATGCCGATGAATCGCATCGCGCGCGGCTGCGGGTGGAAATCGGACGGCTGCGCGCCGAACTGCGCGGGCTCGCGGAGGTGAATGCGACGGAGCAGGGCTTCCTGCTGGCGCCATGCGATGCGCGTGAGGTCGTTCTGCTGGCCCGGCCGGTCGAGGAACCGCATGCGGCGGTGCTGGCCTTCCTGGCTGATGGCGAATCGTGGTCGAGCTCGGCCCTGGCGCTGGCACTGGGCGCCAGCCAGCGCACTGCCCAGCGTGCGCTGGATGCACTTGCAGCGGCCGGCAAGGTGCAATCCTTCGGCCGCGGGCGGGCGCGCCGCTGGATGACTCCTCCGCTGCCTGGATTCGCGACAACCTTGTTACTCCTTGCGCCGCTGCCAAGCGACTAGGATCGGCGCGTCAAGAGGAATGCAGGAAGGACGATCATGAAAAAGTCAGCTGCCGAAATCATTCGCGAATACGGGCCATTTACGGGCGCCGAGGCCGTGCACGGGCTCACCTTCGATGGCCGGCATGTCTGGTACGCGACCGGCGACAAACTGAACGCGCTCGATCCGGACAGCGGCAAAACGATGCGCGTCATCGATGTCGCCGCCGATGCAGGCACCGCCTATGACGGCCGGCACCTGTTCCAGATTGCCGAGAAGCGCATCCAGAAGATCGATCCGAAGACCGGCCAGGTGCTCGCCACCATTCCGGCCCCCGGCAACGGCGGCGATTCAGGGCTGGCCTGGGCCGAAGGAACCCTCTGGGTGGGCGAGTATCAGGCGCGCAAAATCCACCAGATCGATCCCGAGACCGGGAAGGTGCTGCGCAGTATCGAGTCCAACCGCTTCGTCACCGGCGTCACCTGGGTCGATGGCGAATTGTGGCACGGGACCTGGGAAGCCGAGGAGAGCGAGCTGCGGCGGATCGATCCTGCAACCGGCAAGGTCATCGAGCAGCTCGAGATGCCCGCCGGCACCGGCGTATCGGGGCTGGAATCCGACGGCGCCGACCGTTTCTATTGCGGTGGCGGCAAGAGCGGCAAGGTGAGGGCCGTCCGCCGGCCGGGACGCTCAAAAGCGGCTTGACTTCTCACCTATTTTCATGATATGTTCCTAAACGCTCAAGCATATGCTGTTGGATATCGTAAAGACGTCTTGATCTGCCAGACAGCCTGTTTGGTGGCCTCGCCCGCAGGTGCCGTTGGAAAACGGCGGATTTCCCGGAATTCCTTCCTCGCGGCGGTGGTTTTGACCGGCTTCAACTGGCTCCAACTGGCTCCAACTGGCTCCAACTGGCCCGAACTGGCCCGAACTGGCCTGAATTGGCTTGAATTGGCCGGAACTGGCTCCAACGGGCGCGGCCAGGCGCCGGTCTGGCCGTCAGTCGGCGGCCACAGAGGCAGCGGCCCGCGCGCGCTCCTCGTCCTGCAAAACGCGCCAGAGCAGCTTGCCGCTGGCCGATTTGGGCAGAGAGTCCGCGAAAGCGACGATTCGCGGCACCTTGTAGGCCGCCATGCGCTCGCGGCACCAGGCCTGGATGGTCTCGGCCGTCAGGTCGGCGCCGCTCTTCGGGACGATGACGGCCTTCACCGTCTCGCCGCGATGGGCATCCGGCGCGGCGATGACGCAGACCTCGCGGATGCCGGGATGGGCATACATCATCCCCTCGATCTCGGTCGGCCAGACCTTGAAGCCGGAGGCATTGATCATCCGCTTCAGGCGATCGACCAGGAAGAAATAGCCTTCCTCGTCGTAATAGCCGAGATCGCCGGTATGGAAGAAACGCTTGCCGTCGCGCTCGAAGAAGACCTCCGCAGTGGCTTCAGGCTTGTTCCAGTAGCCGAGGAAAATCTGCGGTCCGGATACGACGATCTCGCCGGTCTCGTTGGGGCCCAGTTCCTCCATCGTGTCCGGGTTGATCACGCGCGAATCGACATCGAAGATCGGAATCCCCAGACATTGCGGCTTGGGCCGTTCATGCGGATTGATATGCGTCGCCGCGATCGTCTCCGACAGGCCATAACCTTCGATATAGTCGAGCCCGGTCAGTTCCTTCAGCTTGGCCGCCACCGGGCCAGGCATTGCCGCGCCGCCGCCGCCGATGCCGGTCAGGCTGGACAGGTCGAAGGAGGCAACCTCCGGATCGGACAGGAAATCGATCGCCATGGTGGTGATGCTGCGCCATTGCGTCACCCGATGCCGGCGGATCAGCGTTGCGGCCGTGCGGCGGTCCCAGCGGGTCATCATCACCATGGTGGCGCCGGCGAAGATCGGCGTGTTCATGGAATTCTGCATGCCGGTGACATGGAACAGCGGCAATGTCACCAGATGCACCGCTTCGGGCGAGCCCGGCTTCCAGGCGACATAGGCGAACAGCGTGGCCGTGACGTTCCGGATCGAATGCAGGCAGCCTTTCGGCGCGCCGGTGGTGCCCGAGGAATAGGGCAGCACGCACCAGTCATCGGGCGTGGCGCGATGCGGGCCGGGTTCATGCCCGCTCGCCAGCGCCTCCGTCCAGGCAATGGCGCCCTCTGTCGTCACCGCCGCGCGCCCGGCGGCCACGATATCTGGCAGGCTGAGATCGGAGGGCGTGGTGACGTAGTCGCCGTAGGCCGCCACCACGGCATGCTGCAATTCCTTGCCAAGCAGCTGCGCCGCGACGTCGAACAGTTCCTGGCCGCAGATCACAATACTGGCGCCGGTATCGCGCGCGATATGCCGCAGCTCCTCGCGCTTGCTCATCGGATTGACCGGTACGACCACCGCGGTCAGCCGCATAATGGCGTAATAGGCGATCACATATTGCGGGCTGTTCTGCATGTAGAGCAGCACGCGATCCTGCCGCTTTATGCCGCAGGCCTGCGCCAGATACCCGGCCAGCCGGTCGACCTGATCCTTCAGTTCGGCATAGGTCAGCGCCGAGCCGTAATAGAGAATCGCCGGCTTGTCCGGGAATCGCCGGGCCGAGACTTCGAGGTTTTCAAACAGGCTGGTGGCCGGCAGGGTGAGGCTGCGCGGCAGCCCCTTCGGCCAGACGGCGAAATGCCGGTCGAACATGGGTTTCCTCCGATACCCGCTATCGTCCGGCCTTTCGTCTCCGTGTTCAATGCCTTACCTGCATCTTGACGTCGGTGCGGTTGCGCCGATAGTATTTGCAAATACAAATAAATTCATGGGAGGCGACGATGAACGCCATTCCGCCGCTTGAATCGACAGCGCATCGCTGGGAAGGCGAAGGCTCCAGCCGGATTCCCTTCTGGGCCTATACCGATCCGGTGATCTATCAGCGCGAGCTGGAGCGCTTCTTCTACGGCCAGCGCCATTGGTGCTACGTCGCGCTGGAGGTCGAGATCCCGAAGCCCGGCGACTTCAAGCTGTCGCATGTCGGCGAGCGGTCGGTCATCGTGGTGCGCGACCGCGACGGCAGCATAAAGGTGGTGGAGAACCGCTGCGCCCATCGCGGCGTGCGCTTCTGCCAGAAATCAAGGGGCAATGCGCGCAGCTTCGTCTGCCCCTATCACCAGTGGACCTACAAGCTGAACGGCGATCTTGCCGGGCTGCCGTTCCGCCAGGGCGTGAAGAAAGCGGATGGCGAAGTGCAGGGCGGCATGCCCGCTGACTTCGACCTGAAGCAGCACGGCCTGACGCGGCTGAAAGTCGCGACTTACAACGGGCTGGTCTTCGCCACCTTCGATGCGGAGGCGCCGGGTTTCGAGGATTACATCGGCCCGGATGTCATGCCCTGGCTGAACCGCATCTTCGATGGCCGCAGGCTCACTTTGCTGGGCGTGAACCGTCAGCGCATTCCGGGCAACTGGAAGCTGATGATGGAAAACATCAAGGATCCGTATCATCCGGGCCTGCTGCATACCTGGTTCGTCACCTTCGGCCTGTGGCGCGCCGACCAGCAGTCGCGCATGGTGATGGATGCCGAGGGCCGCCATGCGGTGATGATCTCCCAGCGCAACCAGGGCGGCGAGGCCAGGGCCGTCACCGAAGGCGTCACCAGCTTCAAGAAGGACATGGCGCTGAACGATGCGCGGCTGCTCGATGTCGTGCCCGAACCCTGGTGGCAGGGGCCGACGGTCACCATGATCACGCTGTTCCCCAGCGTGATCATCCAGCAGCAGGTCAATTCGCTGTCCACCCGCCATATCGTGCCGTCGGGTCCGGACAGCTTCGATTTCATCTGGACGCATTTCGGCTTCGAGGAGGATTCGGAAGAGATGACGCGCCGGCGCCTGCGCCAGGCCAATCTCTTCGGCCCGGCCGGTTTCGTCTCGGCCGATGACGGCGAGGTGATCGAATTCTCGCAGGACGGCTTCCGGCAGAAGGGCCCGGATGGCGAGACGGTCTGCGAACTGGGCGGCCGCGAGGTGGCGCCCACCGATCACATGGTCACCGAGACGCTGATCCGCGGCATGTACGGCTACTGGCGCCGGGTGATGGAGCTCTGATCATGGTCATCCGCACCGGCGCGATCGCGCTGTCCATCCTGGAATCGCAATACCGCATGGACCAGCTCAATGCCGCCTATGGCGAGGCGCTGGACAATGCCGATTACGACACCTGGATCGGCCTGTTCACCGAAGACTGCTATTACCGCGTGGTCGCGCGCGAGAATTACGACCAGAACCTGCCGCTCAGCATCATGGCGCTGGAGGGCCATGGCATGCTGCGCGACCGCGTCTACGGCATCACCAACACGCTGTTCCACGCGCCCTATTACCAGCGCCATGTGATCGGGGCGGCACGGATTCTCTCCGACGATGGCCGCAGCCTGCAGGCGACGGCAAATTACGCCGTCTTCCGCACCAAGCCGGGCAGCGTGTCGGAGGTCTACAATGTCGGCCGCTATGTCGACCGGCTGCTGCACACGCAGGACGGCCTGAAACTGCAGGAGCGCATCTGCGTCTTCGACAGCGAACTGATTCTCAATTCGCTGATCTATCCGGTGTAGGAATGGGATCCCGGCTCGCGCGACGCAACAGCATCGCTTGGCCGGGATGACGATCCAAGTTGTTCGTCATCCCGGGCGAGCGCAGCGAGACCCGGGATCCCATTTCGTCAAATTACCTGATCCCTCAGCTCCTCCGCCGCCTGCAGCAGCGGCGGCAGGAAGAGTTCGCGCATCTGTTTCGGCGTGGCGCGCTCTACGCGGATGCCGATATTCAGTGCCGCGACGATGCGATCGTCGAAGCGCCGCACCGGCACTGCAAGCGAGCGGAAGCCCAGTTCGGCTTCCTGGTCGGCCAGCGCATAGCCGTCCTTCGCCGCCCGGGCAATCAGCAGTTTCAGCTCCTCCAGACCGGTCACCGTCTTCGGCGTCAGCGCCCGCATGCCGGACGGTTCCTGGCCGGTTGCCGCCAGCAGCACGCGGCCCAGAGCCGAGCAGAAGGCCGGCACGCGGAAGCCCACGCCCGGCGCCGAGGAGAGATAACGCGGCGGCGAGGCATGGGCGATCATCACGGCTGTATCGCCGTCGAGCACCGCCGCCGAACAGGCCTCGTCGAGCGCTGTGCAGAGCCGGTCGCAGGCCTGCTGCAGGATCGCGGCATTGCCGCTGCCGAGATAGGCGCCGGCGAGAGACATGACCTTCGGCGTGAGTCGGAACAGCCGGCCGTCGCTTTCCAGATAGCCGAGCTGCTCCAGCGTGTAGAGCGAGCGCCGCACGGTGGCGCGCGGCAGATCGGTGGTGCGGGCGACGTCGCTCAAAGACATCTGCCGCCTGTCGGCGTTGAAGGCGCTGAGAATCCCGATGCCGCGGGCCAGCGCTTCGAGGAAATCCGGGCCGGCATTGCGCGCCTGGCGCTTCTCGGCATCCACGGGTCGGAGGCGGGTCATGACCCTTTATGAGCTTGCCGCCGGTCCCGGGCAAGAGTAAAATCGCACAATTGTTCGCTAGACGGACAAGATGCTTCAGCGGGAGGGCGCCCCATGACCACCCATGAACAGAATATGCGCATGACGCTCGTCGGCCGCGACAAGCCGGCCGGCAGGCTGCTGCGGCAATACTGGCAGCCGGTGGCGCTGATCGAGGAACTGGACGACGAGCGTCCGGTCCGGCCGGTGAAGCTGCTGGGCCAGGATTTCGTGCTGTTCCGCGACGAGCAGGGCCGCTTCGGCCTGCTCGACCGCGACTGCCCGCATCGCGGCGCCGATCTCGCCTTCGGCCGCCCGGAAGACGGCGGCCTGCGCTGCCCCTTCCATGGCTGGCTGTTCGACGTGAACGGCCAATGCCTGGAAACCCCGGCCGAGCCGGAGAACAGCCGTCTCTGCCAGCGCATCAGGCAGAAGAGCTATCCCGTCGTGCTGCGCAGCGGGATTCTCTTTGCCTATCTGGGCGAGGGCGAGCCGCCGGCCTTTCCCGATCTCGACTGCTTCGTGGCGCCCGACAGTCATGTCTTCGCCTTCAAGGGCCATATCGCCTGCAACTGGCTGCAGGCTCTGGAGGTCGGCATCGATCCGGCCCATGCCTCCTTCCTGCACCGCTTCTTCGAGGACGAGGACCCGAACGCCAATTACGGCCGCCAGTTCCGCGCCAATTCGGCCGATTCCGACATGCCGATGACGAAGGTGCTGCGTGAATTCGTGCGACCCCAGATCGAGGTCGAGCGCACCGATTACGGCATGCGGCTGTTTGCGCTGCGGCGTATCTCGGAAGCCAGCATGCATGTGCGGGTCACCAATCTGCTGTTCCCGCAGGCCTTCGTCATTCCGCTCTCGGCCGACATGACCATCACGCAATGGCACGTGGCGGTCGATGACACGAATTGCTACTGGTATGCCATCTTCACCAGCTTCAAGGATGCGGTCGACAAACAGCAGATGCGCGCCCAGCGCCTGCAGCTCTATACGCTGCCCGACTACATGCCGCGGGTGAACAAGGCCAACAATTACGGCTTCGATGCCCGGGAGCAGAAGACCCGCACCTATACCGGCATGGGCGACGACATCAACGTGCATGACCAATGGGCGATCGAGAGCCAGGGGCCGATCCAGGACCGTACCCGCGAGCATCTCGGCAGCACCGACAAGGCGATCATCAACTACCGTTCGATGCTGATGAAGGCGATCGAGCAGGTCGAAACCGGCAGCGAGAAGCCCCTCATGGTGCTGGATGCGGCGGCGGCGCGGCAGATCCGCGGCCCGGTCACGGTCGACGGCATTGCCCCGGCAGCGGAGTGGCAGGCATACTGGCGCGACGTGGATGCACGCAAGCGCCGCAACGCGCCCTGGCCGGCGCCGGACGCCCAAACTGCGAAGCAACAGGCGGCGGAGTAAGCTGGCCAGGTAAGCTGACCGGATAAGCTGACGGGGCGAAGCTTGAAAACGGGGGGAAGTGTGGAGAGTTTCGTCGACAGGCACGGCCTCTGGACGCCGGAGCAGCAGAAACAGGCAAAGGCAGTTGAGAAGGAAGTTGCCGAACGCGGCCTCGGCATCGTGCGGCTGTCATTTGCCGACCAGCATGGCATCCTGCGCGGCAAGACGGTTGTCGCCGAAGAGCTCGGCAGCGCGATGCGCAGCGGCGTCGGCTTCACCACCACGTTGCTGGCCAAGGATACCTCGCATCGCACGGTGTTTCCGGTCTTCACCAAGGGCGGCGGATTCAGCATGCCCGAGATGCAGGGCGCGGCCGATATCCTCATGGTCCCGGACCCTGCGACCTTCAAGGTGCTGCCCTGGGCACCGCAGACCGGCTGGCTGCTCTGCGACCTCTATTTCGCCGATGGTCGGCCGGTGCCGTTCTCGACGCGCCAGCTTTACCGCAGCGTGCTGACCAGGCTGAACGAGCAGGGTTATGATTACGTCGCCGGCCTGGAAGTGGAGTTCCATGTCTTCAAGCTGGAGAATGCCAACCTGAAGCCCTCCGATGCCGGCCAGCCCGGCACGCCGCCGGATGTCAGCCTGCTGACGCAGGGCTATCAGTATCTCACCGAGCTGCGCTACGACCAGTATGACGCGATCTACGAGATCCTGCGCAAGGACATCCAGGCGCTCGGCCTGCCGTTGCGTTCGCTGGAAGTCGAGTTCGGCCCCAGCCAGTGCGAATTCACCTTCCGGCCCGGCGTGAACATGGAGTCCGCTGATTGCATGGTGCTGTTCCGCTCGGCGGCCAAGCAGATCGCGCGCCGGCATGGTCACCACGTCACCTTCATGTGCCGGCCGAAGCTGCCGAACATCTTTTCGTCGGGCTGGCATCTGCATCAATCGCTGAGCAACCGCAAAACCGGTAAGAATGCCTTCATCCCGACGGAAGATGGCCAGCCGCTCTCCCCGCTCGGCCGCCATTTCCTCGCCGGGTTGCTGGAGCATGCGCCGGCTTCGGCCGCCTTCGCGGCGCCGACGATCAACGCCTATCGGCGCTACCGGCCTTATTCATTGGCGCCCGACCGCGCCATCTGGGGGCGCGACAATCGCGGCGTGATGTGCCGTGTGCTGGGCGCGGCGGGCGATCCGGCAAGCCGTATCGAGAACCGCCTGGGCGAGCCGGCGGCCAATCCCTACCTTTACATGGCTTCCCAGTTGCTCGCCGGGATGGACGGCATGGCGCGCCAGGCCGAACCGCCGGCTTCCGCCGACGCGCCCTACGAGACGCCTGCGCCGGCGCTGCCCCGCTCGCTCGAAGCGGCACTGGCGGAACTGAAAGGTGATGCCTGCTACCGCCAGGGTTTTGGTGACCGTTTCATCGATTATTTCCTGCATATCAAGGGAGCCGAGATTGCCCGCTACCAGCTCGAGGTCAGCGATTGGGAACATCGGGAGTATTTCGAGCTTTTCTAATGGCCGATGCGCGATATGAGTGTGGCTGCGTTTCGCATCTGAAACGATGGTGGCGAGCGGCCGGGTAAAAGCGGCTCGCGCCTTGATCGCGATAAAATCCAGCCGCATTAATGGCGCCATCGAGTTCATTGTTTCTGCGAGGCCGCCATGTCCCATTCTCCTTCCCGCCGTGACCTTCTCAATGCCGGTCTCGCCGCCGCGGCGCTGACGCCGGCGCTGCTGCTGCCCGGCCTGGGCCGCGCCCAGGGCAGCCTCAAGCCTTTCACCTTCGTCACGCCGTTTGGCTATTCACTGTCCTTTTCGCCGGTGCTGTATGCGAAATCCGGCGGCTTCTTCGAGCGCGAAGGCCTCGATGTCACGGTGCATGGCGGCAAGGGCGCGGCGCAGGCGGCGCAGCTGGTGGTCGCCGGCCAGTCCGACGCAGCGCGCACCGGCGGCGGCAATTTCATCACTGCCGTGGTGAAAAATGATGCGCCATTGGTGGCGATAGCCACGATCGCGCAGATCTCGCCCTTCTCGGTGATCACGCCGGCGAACAAGCCGATCGCCAAGGCCGGCGATTTCAAGGGCAAGAGCATCGGCATGGCATCGCTGGGCGGCTCGATGGAGAACACGCTCGATCTCATGCTGCTGCGCGACGGCGTCGACAAGACCAGCGTGAAGCGCGAGAAGGTGGCCGACAATCCGGGCAGCTTCGGCCTGGTCGAGGCCGGCCGCATCGACGGCTTCATGGGCAATGTCTCCACCGCGGTGCGGGTGAAGAATTCCGGCGCGAAGGTGAATGTGCTCAGCATCGACGACGGCATCCCCGGGCAGCCCTATGTCGCCAGCCGTGACGCCGTCGAGAAGAACGGCGACCTGCTGGTCCGCTTCCTGCGGGCCACGCATAAATCGGCCAGCGCCATCCTCGATGCCAAGGACCTCGATCCGATCCTCGATTCGGTCGGCAAATCGTTCGAAATCCGCGCGCTCGCCGACCGCGCCGTCGCCAAGGAGGACCTGCGCGCCAATGCCGAGCTCTGGGTCGCCAAGGGCCGTGAGAACCTGTTGCGCAACGTGCCAGAGGTCTGGGCCAGCGCCGTCGAGGTGATGGGCAAGGCCGGGCTGATCGAACCGGGCGTCGATGCCAAAACGCTCTACACCAACGCGCTGTGGGACAAGGCGGTGAAAGGCTGATCTGATGAGCGCACCCGCCGCGGCGCCGGCCATCACGCTGCACGGTATCGGCAAGAGCTTTTCGCGTGCCGGCAACACCGTGCGGGCCGTCGACGACATCGCGCTGGACATCCGGCGCGGCGAGTTCGTGGTCATCCTCGGGCCGTCGGGCTGCGGCAAGACCACGCTGCTGCGCATGATCGCCGGCCTGGTGGAGCCCAGTGAGGGCAGCATCGGCATCGCCGGCCAGCCGCTCTGGCAGGCGGGCCGGCGCAATGCCGAAGCGCTCGGCCAGATGGGCATCGTATTCCAGGAGCCGCGGCTGTTTCCCTGGTTCGACATCGCCGAGAATATCGCGCTGCCGCTGCGGTTGCGCGGCATGGCCCGGGCGGCGCGCCTGGCGCGGGCAGGTGAACTCTGCAAGCTGGTCGGCATCAGCGGTTTCGAGACGCACAGGCCCAGCGAGCTGTCCGGCGGCATGCGGCAGCGCGCCGCGATCGCCCGCGCGCTCGCCTATGACCCGCGCATCCTGCTGATGGACGAACCCTTCGGCGCGCTGGATGCAATGACGCGCGACCAGATGAACCTGGAACTGCAGCG
>CAYSCA010000012.1:16711-20566 GCA_964429465.1 uncultured Rhodospirillaceae bacterium | reverse complement strand
CCGCCCGATCAGATCGTGCTGGCGCTGTTCGCCCTGCTGCAGGAGCCGACCATCGGCATGCATATCCGCGTCACGCTGACCGAGACGCTGAGCGGCTTTGCGCTGGCGACGCTGTTCGGCATCCTGCTCGGCACGGCGATGGGCAAGCTGCGCTGGGTAGAGCGCGGTCTGCGCCCCTTCGTCATCGCCACCCAGGTGATCCCGAAGATCGCGCTGGCACCGCTGTTCATCCTGTGGTTCGGCTTCGGCCTGGAATCGAAGATCGTCATCTCCGCCGTGCTGGCCTTCTTCCCGATCTTTTCCAACACGCTGATCGGGATCAAGTCGGTGGATCGCGGCCTGCGCGACGTGATGCTGTCGTTCAATGCCAATGCCTTCGCCACCTTCTGGCTGCTGGATATCCGGGCGGCCTTGCCCTTCGTGCTGACCGGCATGGAGGTCGGCATCGTGCTGGCGATCATCGGGGCCATTGTCGGCGAGTTCATGGGCGGCAGCGTGGGGCTCGGCAACCTGGCCGTGGTCACGCTCCAGGAGATGCAGGTCGACACCCTGTTCGCGGTGATCCTGCTGCTGGCGCTGATCGGCGTCGGCCTCTATCTGGCGGTCACCATGCTGCGCCGGCTGCTGACCCCCTGGCATGAATCGGTCAACACGGAGGCCACGGCCTGATTGACAAGCGGCGGCCGGCAGGCAAGAAGAATCCATGCCGGTCGCCAATCCCATCCGCTCGCTTTTTCCCACCCGCCTCTATGTCGCAGCGCTGAAGCCGCGCGGCCTGGAGCGGTTCAATCGCGAACTGGCCGATGAATGCGACGCGCTGCGTCATGCCGATACGGCCGGCCAGCGCTGGAGCGCGAAGCATTATCCCGGCGGGTATACCTCCTATGGCAGCCACGACCGGCTGCATGAATTCTCCGGCGGCTTCGCTGCGCTGGAAAGGGCGCTCAAACCGCATGTGAAAGCGTTTGCGCAGGCGCTCGGCTACGACCTGCGCGGCCGGCGGCTGGACATGACCGATTGCTGGGTCAACATGATGGCTGGGCCGGTCAGCCACGGGCTGCACCTGCATCCGCTCAGCTTTATCAGCGGCACCTATTATGTGCAGGCACCGCGCGGCTCGGCGCCGATCAGGTTCGAGGACCCGCGGCTCGATCGCCTCATGGCCGCGCCGCCCAGGCGGTCCGACCTGCCGATGCGGGAGCAGACGCATTTCAGCGTCATGCCGAAAGCTGGTCGCGTCGTGCTGTTCGAAAGCTGGCTGCGCCACGAGGTGCCGCCGAGTTTCACGAAGACCGAGCGTATTTCGGTCAGCTTCAATTACGCGGTTCACGCTGCCAGGTAGCGCAGGAGCGCCGGCCGCAGGTCGAGCAGCAGGGCGATCAGCCGGATCGCCAGCAGGGTCATGATCACCCGGCCGACGACGATCACCCAGATATCGGCGCCGATCGCCAGCATCAGGCCGGTATCCTCGATCAGCGAATGGCTGAGCGAAATCCAGCACAAGGCCAGCACCCGCGGCCGGGCGGCGAAATTGTGCTCCTGCGCCTCCTTGATGATCAGCCCGCCGCCATAGGTCAGGCCGAGCAGCACGCCCACCGTGGTCACCGGCGCGAGCTCGCGGCTCAGGCCCGAGATGCGTAGCAGCGGCAGCATGGCCGACGTCAGGCGGCGGGTGATGCCGAGCCGCTCGAAGGCATCGAGCAGCAGGATCAGGGCGAGGATGATGAGGAAGGTGATCGCCAGCGCGGTGGCCGAGGCGAGCAGCCAGCCGGCAAGATCGGTCGCCGGGCGCGCCAGGCTGCGCAGCAGGCCTGCATCGGCCGGCTGCGACAGCCAGCCGGTGGCATCGCAGAGCGCGGCGATGCCGGCGCCGTACAGCACGGCGGCAGCGAAGCGCAGCAGGCCGGTGAACCAGAAGCCGGCCCCGGCCTTGCGGACGATGGCCTGCTCGATCGGCAGCGCATGGGCGATCAGCATCATCGACGAGAGGATGCTGAGCTGGCCCACGGTCAGCGGCAGATCGGCCAGCAGCGGCAGCGCGCCGAGCCCGCCATAGATGCCGACGGCGAGTGTCGCCACCCAGACCAGGCCGGCCTCGGGCGGCAGGCCGACCAGGTTCATCACCGGCGTCAGCAGCGGGCCGAGCGCATCGATCAGTCCGGCCGCCTCGGCGAGGCGGACGACGATCATCACCGGCACCATAATGCGGATCAGTTGCCAGAAGACGGACAGGCTGGTCGCCAGCCGCGACCTCGCATAGGCACGCATCGCTTCGTCCGGCTGGAATCAGCGCCGTTTCATGAAACCGGCCAGCCGCTCCACCGCGCCGTCCAGTTTGTCGGCGGTCTTGGCAAAGCAGAAGCGCACCACGCTGCGCACATGGTCCTCGGCATAGAAGGCGCTGACCGGAATCGCGGCCACCCCGGCTTCCTCCACCATGCGCAGGCAGAAGGCGGCGTCATCGACGTCGCTGGCGATCGGCGCGAGGTCGATATTGAGGAAATAGGTCGCCTTGCTCGGCAGCACCTCAATCCCGGTGGAGGCGAGCCCGGCCGCAAAGCGGTCGCGCGCGGCCTGCAGGTCGCGGCGCATGCCGGTGAAGTAATCGTCGCTCTTGCCCAGGCCATAGGCCACGGCGGCCTGCAGATTCGGCGGCGTGGTGAAGGTGATGTACTGATGCGCCTTGGCCAGCACCTTCATGATCTGCGGCGCGGCGCAGACGAAACCGACCTTCCAGCCGGTGAGCGAGAAGATCTTCCCGGCCGAGCCGATCTTGACGCAGCGCTCGCGCAGGCCGGGCAGGCCGATCAGCGGCTGGTGCTGCAGCCCGTCGAACAGCACATGCTCCCAGACCTCGTCGCAGATCGCGATGGCGTCGAACTTCTCCAGATAACGGCCGAGCAGTTCGAGGTCTTCGCGCGGGAAGACCGTCGCGGTCGGATTGAGCGGGTTGTTGAAGATGACGGCCCGCGTCCTGTTGGTGAAGGCGGCCTTCAGCGCGTCCTCATCGATGCGCCAATGCGGCGGGCGAAGCGTGACGAATTTCGGCACGCCGCCCGCGCGCTTCACCAGCGGCAGATAGGCGTCATACATCGGCTGGAACAGCACGACCTCGTCGCCCGGCTCGATCAGCGCGAGCAGGGCGCCGGCCAGTGCCTCGGTGGCGCCCGAGGTGATCATCACTTCCGTATCGGGGTTGAGATCGAGCCGGTGGAAGCGTTTGTAATGCGCCGCCACCGCCTGGCGCAGTTCGGGCAGGCCCATCATCGGCGGATACTGGTTCCAGCCGGAAATGGCGGCTTCCGCCGCTTTCTCGCGCACATCCTGCGGGCCGGGATCGTCGGGGAAGCCCTGGCCGAGATTGATCGCGTTATGCTGGCCGGCCAGCCGGGACATGGTTTCGAAGATGGTGGTGGGCGCGTCGGCGAAGATCGGGTTCATGCCAGAAAATCCGGTGAAAGCGCGTAAAACGATGTCTTGGCTGCGCGGCTGATGTAGCACGATGCCCGATGCGGCGACAGCCCCGGCGCGTTACAGCCGTCCTTCGGCCTCGGCTTGCCGGAACAGGTCGGCGAGGAAATCGACGAAGACGCGCACCCGCGGCGAAAGCTGGCGGTGCGTCGGATAGACCGCCTGCACCGGCATCGGCGCCAGCCGCCAGGGCTGCAGGATTTCGCGCAGGCGCCCGGCACGGATATGGTCCAGCGCGTGATAGCGCGGCACCTGGATGATGCCGAGTCCGGCCAGCGCCGCGGCGGTATAGGCATCGGCGTCGTTCACCGCGATGAGGTTCGGCAGGATATAGGCACGGTTCTCGCCGCCGATGGTGAAATCCAGCGATTCATGCCGCCCGGT
>CAYSCA010000012.1:0-16611 GCA_964429465.1 uncultured Rhodospirillaceae bacterium | reverse complement strand
AGGGCCGGAATGATGAAATGCCGCGCCACCGTGCCCTGCAGCGCGACGCGCAACGTGCCGCGCGGGCTGCCGCCGGCCTGCCGGAACACCGATTCCGTCTCGTCGACATCGGCAAGCAGGCGCAGGCAGCGCTGGTAATAGGCCTCGCCGTCCAGCGTGGTGCGCATCTTCCGGGTGGTGCGCTCCAGCAGCCGGACATTCAGCCTCGCCTCCAGCTGCTTGATCGCGTGGGTGACGGTGGCACGCGGCAGCTGCAAGTCATCGGCCGCGGCGGTGAAGCTGCCCAGCTCGACAATCCGGGTGAACAGGCGCATGGCATCCAGGCGGTCCATGCATATTGTTTATAATAATTGAATAATAATGGCAATTATATCATCTTTATTCAATTCATCTAATAAGGCACATAGGCCTCGTTCGAAGCCTATGGAGCCTGCCATGACCCAGATCTCTCCCTCCCAGAAAGTCGCAATCGTCACCGGCGGCTCACGCGGGATCGGCGCCGCCATCAGCCAGGCGCTCGCCGCCAGCGGCCATGCCGTGGTGATCAACTATGCCCGCCGGACCGAAGAGGCCGAGGCGCTGGTGCTGAAGATCGCCGAGGCCGGCGGCCGCGCCATCGCCGTGCCGGGCGATGTGGCCGATGCCGCCGCGATGGCGGCGCTGTTCGATACGGCCGAGCGGACCTTCGGCGGCATCGACATCGTGGTTGCCAATGCCGGAGTGATGAACGGCAGCCTGCCGAAGATCGCCGAAACCACGGAAGCCGATTTCGACCGCATGTTCGCCATCAACGTGAAAGGCGTGTTCAACCTGATGCAGCAGGCCGCGACCAGGCTGCGCGACGGCGGCCGCATCGTCGCGCTGTCGTCTTCGGTGCTGGGCACGACGTTCAGCGGCTACGGCATCTATGCCGCGACCAAGGCGGCGGTCGAGACGATGGCGCGCTTCCTGGCGCATGAACTGCGGGGGCGGCAGATCACGGTCAACACCGTGGCACCGGGCCCGGTGGCCACCGAGCTGTTCTTCGAGGGCAAGAGCGAGGAGCGCGTGGCGCAGCTGAGCCGGATGGCGCCGCTGGAGCGGCTCGGCCAGCCGGACGATATCGCCAACGTGATCCGCTTTCTCACCAGCGATGCGGGCGGCTGGGTCAATGCCCAGCTGATCCGCGCCAATGGCGGCTATGTCTGACGCAACCGGCGCAGGTGATGCCGGCGCAGCAGCGCCAGGGTCACTGCGATGACGAGAGAGCCGAGGAGGCCGGTCGCGAATGCCGGCCAGGCGCCGCTGCGCGGCGCCAGCAGCGCCATGCTGAGGAAGAAGGGCAGGTGGCTGGCCAGGCCGATCTGGGTGGCGCGGAGCGCGGCCCGGATGCCGGCATGGTCGAGCCGCCGCGGCATGAACCAGCAGACGGTGAGCAGCGCGACCGGGAAGGACGAAAAAATCCCCGCCACCTGGGATCCCAGGATGTCGGCCAGCACGGTCACGCCGATCACCAGCAGGCCGGCGGCGCCGCCGCGCAGCACGATCTCGTAAGATGGCGAGCGGCTGCGGGCCGCCGGGGCGGTCAGCGACACCTGCCGGCCGCTGTGCCAGGCGAACGCAGCGGCGGCGGCGAGGATCAGCAGCGAGGATGCCAGACCGGATGGCAGGGTCCGGGTCACCAGGCCGGTGAGGCACCAGACTGCCAGCGCACAGGACAGCACGAGCGGCATCGGCCGGCGGCGGATCAACCCGATCACGGTGGCAAGGAACAGCAGGACGGCGCCGATGGTCGCGATGCTGGCGAGGGCCGCATCGGCCACGAAGACCGGCGGATGCAGCAGGATCAGAAAGAGATAGGCCGGCGCGGTGACGATCGGCAAGGCCAGCACGATGCCGCCGATGAAGGGCGAAGTGCGTTCCATCAGCCAGATGACGCCGCCGACGAAACAGGCGGTGGTAAGGCCGCGCCAGAGAAGCGGGGCGGTCCAGGCAAGATCGAATTCATTCATTCTGCGGGGTGGCTTCCGGGTTCGGGTATCGGGGCGCCGGGCTTGGGGGCCGGCGTGCCCTGGCTGAGGCGCTGGGTCGGTGCGACCAGGCGATGGCCGCTGACTTCGGCGCCGGCATCGGCCGGCAGGCGCAGGAACACGATGGCCGAGAGCAGGGCGGTGGCACCGACACTGAAGAAGGCCGGCATGAAATCGGTCGCTCCGATGCCGTCCTTGCCGCCCATCGCGACGGTCAGATGCAGGACCAGCGCGCCGACCGCGACGCCGGCGGACAGCGAGAGTTGCTGCATCATCGAGGTGAAGCTGGTGGCGCGGCTCATGCGGGCGTTCGGGATGTCGGAAATCGTCAGCGTGTTGACGCTGGTGAATTGCAGGGAACGGAAGAAGCCGCCGAGCAGCAGCAGCCCGAAGACAAGCGCATAGGACATTTCGGGCCGGAACAGGCCGCAGACGGCAATGAAGGCGCCGCTCACCAGCGCATTGCCGATCAGCACCCGGCGGAAGCCCAGCCGGCGCAGGATGGGCCCGGCCGCCATCTTCATGGTCAGCGAGCCGGCGGCGGAGGCGAAAGTGATCATGCCGGATTCGAAGGCCGAAAGACCGAAGCCGAGTTGCAGCATCAGCGGCAGCAGGAAGGGCAGGGCGCCGGTGCCGATCCGGAACAGGAAGCCGCCGGCGATACCGGCGCGGAAGGTCGGTATACGCAGCAGGCTGAGATCGAGCAGGGGATGCGGATGGCGGCGGGCATGCCGCAGGTAAAGCGCGACGCCGATGGTACCCGCCAGGAGCAATCCGGCCACGCCGCTGTCGGGCAGCAGGTCGCGGCCGATCGTCTCGAAGCCGAAGACGAGGCCGAGCAGGCCGGTGGCGCTCAGCAGAAAGCCCCGCCAGTCGAGAGCGGGCACGTTCTCCTCCCGGATATTGGGGATGTAGAGCGTCACCAGCATCATGCCGAAGAGCCCGATCGGGAGATTGATCCAGAAGATCCAGCGCCAGGAGAGGTAAGTGGTGAGAAAGCCGCCCAGCGGAGGCCCGATCACCGGGCCGATCAGGGCCGGCACCGTCAGCCAGGCGATGGCGCGCACCAGCTCGGCCTTTGGGATCGAGCGCAGCATCACCAGCCGTCCGACCGGCACCATCATCGCGCCGCCCATGCCCTGCAGCACGCGGGCGCCGACCAGCGACCAGAAGGAATCGGCAAAGCCGCAGAGCAGCGAGCCGATGGTGAACACGGCAATGGCGGCACGAAAGACCGTGCGGGCGCCGAAGCGGTCGGCCACCCAGCCGCTGACCGGGATGAAGACCGCCAGCGCGAACAGGTAGGAGGTGATCGCCAGATTCAGCTTGAGCGGGCTCTCGCCCAGATCGGCGGCGATGCTGGGCAGGGCGGTGGCCAGCACGCTGGAATCCAGGTTCTCCATGAACAGCGCGCAGGCGACGATAAGGGGAATCAGCATGAGGCGGGAATCAGCATCGAAAGGAACATCATAGAAAACCAAGGGTTGGCGAATCGTTGCATTTTCGGCAGGGCAGCCATGAGCGCCTGCGGCGGGGTGGCGCAGTGCGGCAATCGGCATCGCATGCCGGGATTGACGGGGAGACGCTTTTCCCCTGTCCTGTCGCCAGACGCGCCGGCCTGCCGGCGCCCCGTGCAGAGGATCCGCCATGCAAGCCCTGCTCGATCCGGTCTTTCTTGCCCGTCTGCAATTCGCCTTCACCCTCGGGTTTCATATCGTCTTTCCCGCCTTCACCATCGGGCTGGCCAGCTATCTCGCCGTCCTGGAAGGCCTCTGGCTGCTGACCGGACGGGAGACCTATATGCAGGTCTTTCGCCATTGGCTGAAGATCTTCGCCGTCACCTTCGGCATGGGCGTCGTCTCGGGCATCGTGATGAGCTACCAGTTCGACACCAACTGGAGCGTCTTTTCCGACAAGGCCGGGGCGGTGATCGGGCCCCTGATGGGATACGAAGTATTGTCGGCCTTCTTTCTCGAGGCGGGCTTTCTCGGGATCATGCTGTTCGGCATGAAGCGGGTCGGCAAAGGCCTGCATTTCACTGCGACGGTGATGGTCGCCTTCGGCACTTTCCTTTCGGCCTTCTGGATCCTGGCGGCGAATAGCTGGATGCAGACGCCGCAGGGCCACGCCGTCGCTGCCAACGGCCAGTTCGTGCCGGAGGACTGGCTCGCCATCATCTTCAACCCCTCCTTCCCCTACCGGCTGGTGCATATGGTGCTGGCGGCCTACCTGACCACCGCCCTGGTGGTCGGCGCTGCCGGCGCCTGGCATCTCCTGCGCGACCGCGGCAATGCGCCGGCGCGGGTGATGTTTTCCATGGCCATGTGGATGGCGGCGCTGGTCGCGCCGGTGCAGATCCTGGTCGGTGACCTTCACGGGCTGAATACGCTCAAGCACCAGCCGGCCAAGATCGCCGCGATGGAGGGCCATTACGAGACGCAGAGCGGCGCGCCGCTCTATCTCTTCGGCTGGCCCGACGATGCGGCCGAGGAAACGCGGCTGGCCATCGGCGTGCCGAAGCTGGGCAGCCTGATCCTCACCCATGAATGGGAGGGCGAGATCAAGGGATTGAAGGAATGGCCGCCGCAGGATCGCCCGCCGGCCGCTGTCGTCTTCTGGAGTTTCCGCGTAATGGTCGGGCTTGGCCTGCTGATGGCCCTGCTCGGGCTGGTCAGCCTGGTCTGGCGCCTTCGCGGCCGGCTCTATGATTCGCCCTGGCTGCACCGCGCTGCGATCATCATGGGGCCGGCGGGATTCGTCGCCGTGATCGCGGGCTGGATCACCACCGAAGTCGGGCGTCAGCCTTACACCATCTATGGCCTGCTGCGGACGGCGGATTCGGTATCGCCGATCGGTCTGCCCGGCGTCGCGGCCTCGCTGGTCGCCTTCATTGTCGTCTACTTCGTCGTCTTCGGCGCCGGCATCTTCTACATCTTCCGTCTCATGGCGCGGAATCCCGGCGCGGCCGAAGCGGCCGAGCCGCAGACGCCGATCCGTTCCGCCGGCATCACGCCCGCGGCAGGAATGTTGCCGGGGCACGGGTTCCGGCATGAGGAGGGCGCGCCATGAGCTTCGATCTTCCGCTCATCTGGGCCGGGCTGATCGCCTTCGCGGTGCTGGCCTACGTCATCATGGATGGTTTCGATCTCGGCATCGGCATGCTCTTTCCGCTGTTCAAGCGCGAGAAGGATCGCGACGTGCTGATGAATTCCGTCGCGCCGATCTGGGATGGCAACGAGACCTGGCTGGTGCTTGGCGGCGGCGGCCTGCTGGCGGCCTTCCCGCTCGCCTATGCCATCGTCATGCCGGCCCTTTATGCCCCGGTCATCGCCATGCTGCTGGGGCTGATCTTCCGCGGCGTCGCCTTCGAGTTCCGCTGGCGCACCACGCGCTGGAAGCCGGTCTGGGATTGGAGTTTCGCACTGGGCTCGCTGGTCGCCACGCTGATGCAGGGCATCACGCTCGGCGGGCTGATCCAGGGCATCAAGGTGACAGACCGCGCCTATGCCGGCGGCTGGTGGGACTGGCTGACGCCGTTCAGCCTCGCCACCGGCCTGGCCCTGGTGATCGGCTACACATTGCTCGGCGCCTGCTGGCTGATCATGAAGACCGAAGGCGAGGTGCAGGGACGCTGTTACGCCTATGCGCGCGGGCTTGGCCTGGCGCTGGTCGTCATGATCGGCGTGGTCAGCCTGTGGACGCCATTCCTCGACGCGCAGTTCCTCGAGCGCTGGTTCTCGTGGCCGAACCTCGCGCTCACCCTGCCGATGCCGCTGCTGGTGCTGGCCGCGGCCTGGGCGCTGTGGCGCGGCCTGCACGACCGCCGCCGCGAGTCGCAGCCCTTCCTCGCCGGTCTCGCGCTCTTCGTGCTGTCCTATATCGGTCTCGGCATCAGCTTCTGGCCCCTGATGGTGCCGCCCGACATCACCATCTGGGAAGCGGCCGCGCCGGATGCCAGTCTGGGCTTCCTGCTGATCGGCGCCGCCATCCTGCTGCCGATCATTCTCGCCTATACCGGCTATGCCTACTGGATCTTCCGCGGCAAGGTGGAACAGCATGGCCATTACCACTGAGCCGCCGAAACCGCTCTGGCAGCGGCTGCTCTGGTTCGTCGTGCTATGGGCCGGCGGCGTCGCCGCCGTCGGCCTGGTCGGGTTGCTGATCCGCCTCGTGCTGAAGCCCTGACCAGCCGCATGTCTTCAAGGCGTCATGCATGTGCGGCGGCGGCAACGCCGTCGCCGTGACCGGTTCGCGCCGGGGATAAAGCGGCAGCGTGATCGCATAGCTGTGCAGATGCAGCGGTGCGGACGTGTCGCCATCGCCATATTGCGCATCGCCGAGAATGGGGCAGCCGAGCGCGGCGAGATGAACGCGGATCTGGTGCGTGCGACCGGTTCGCGGCCGGCATTCGATCCAGCTGACCCCGCCGCCGCTGCCCAGCAGGCGATAATCCGTGACCGAAGCCTGACCATCATCGGCGATGACCATGCGCCAGCCGCCGCTTCTCGTGCTCAGTTTTTTGAGCGGCCGGTCGATGCATCCGGCCGCTTCCGCCGGCTCGCCGCGTGTGACTGCCCAGTAGGTTTTCCCGACTCGGCCTTCCTGAAACAGCTTGCCGAGCTTGCGCAGGGCTTTCGCATGGCGGCCGAGCACCAGGCAGCCCGAGGTGTCGCGGTCGAGGCGATGCGCCAGGGCCGGCGGCTGCGGCAGGCCGAAGCGCAGATGGGCGAAATAGCGTTCCAGATTGTCGCCGCCGCCGGGCCCCGCATGCACGGGCAGGCCGGCCGGCTTGTCCAGCACCAGCATCAATCCGTCACGGTAGAGCAGGCGGGATTCGATCTCGGCGGGCGTCATGCGAGACACCTGCGGCATTGCGCCCGGCGCGTCAAGCCGGATGCCTAGGGGATCGGGCTGAGCTTCTCGGCGCAGCCACGCAGCCGCTGGCCACCGAAGAGGGCCTCGGCGCGATAGTCGAAACGGCGATCCGCCATCGTGTCGCCGCAAGGCGTGTTGAGGATCACCAGTTCCAGGTGGTTGCCGGCCTTGCCATCGGGCGCTTCGAGCTGCCAGGTCCAGCGCTCGGAAGTTTCCTCCGGCGGCCTGGAGGGATAGCGCACCGGCGCCTGGCCGAAGCGGTCGAATATGATTGCGTCGGCCGTCACCCGGACACTCCACGCCGGTTCATTGCCGAAGGCGCGCCAGTTCTGCTGCGCTGCCGGTCCTCCGGCATGGCAATCCGCGCGGAAATGCGTCACCCAGCCGAGCAGCCGGCCATCGCGATGGAAAACAGGATCGTTGCTGCCGCAGCGCTGAAACGGTTCGGGCATGTTGGCGGGCGTGAATATCGGTCCGGGCTGGCTCTCTCCTGTTGCAGATGCCAGTTCCGGCGCCTTGCTGCCCGCCGCGTCGGCGCGGCATTCCTGCCGGCTGCCATCGGCGCCGGCGACCTCGACCAGCAGCATCCCCTGATTTTGCGGGACGACATTTGCCGCATAGGCCGGCTGCGACGGATGCGCGCGGAGGCAGGTCATCAGCCCGTCGTAGATCTGCGGCAAGTGACGGCTCCAGTCATCCGCCTCGGCGGTACGCCGGGTGACTTCGATATCGCCGGAATGGATGCGGCCGGATTCGCCGGCACAGGCGGCAAGCGCGGCCACTGCAACCAGCGCCGCCACGGACCATGCATGTCTCATGCAGCTATCTGGACAAAAGATTGCGGCAGTATCGCGGCAGGCGGGTGCCAGGCCGCAGGCCAGCGCGGACAGGCCGAATGATTGCATGCCAAACCATCTGTACACGTTGGTCGCCCGAAAACCCGGATTCCCGCTCCGTCGGTGCGACATGCTGAACGTCGCATTCATTCCGCGCATCCTCTATTCTTGTCGGCATCGGCTGATGAGCTGGAAGCGGCGACCGCGGGGGATTTGCGTACATGTCGGCAGATGAGTTGCGCCTGGAAGAGTCGGCAGCGGTGATGGAGCAGATCAGGCCGGCGGATACCCGGCAGTCGACCAGGGGTGAGCGGCGTTTTTCCCAGACACGGCGGGCTTACGACGAGATCAAGCGTCGCATTCTCGAGAATGAATTACCGCCCGGCACCCAGGCGCTGGAACAGGAAATCGCGATCCTGCTGGGCATGAGCCGCACGCCGGTCCGCGAGGCGCTGATCCGGCTGGCGCAGGAAGGCATGGTCGAGGTGCGGCCGCGCCATGGCATGCGCGTGCTGCCGCTCTCGCTCGACGATCTGCGCGAGATTTACGACATCATCACCGGCCTCGAGGCGACGGCTGCGGAATCCATTGCGCGGCGGGGCGCGACGCCGGCCGAACTGGCGGCGCTGGAACGGGCGCTGGCCGATATGGAGCGCGCGCTGGCGCTCGACGACCGCGCCGCCTGGGCAGCGGGCGACGCGCAGTTTCACCGGCTGCTGATCGAGTTCTCGCGCAACCGCCGGCTTCAGGCGATGGTGGAGACGATCCGCGATCAGTCGCACCGCGCCCGCATGACGACGCTCAAGCTGAGGCCGAAGCCGCTTACCTCCAACGACGAGCATTCGGAGGTGGTCGAGGCGATCCGCCGACGAGACCCCGAGGCAGCCCATCGGCTGCACCGCGAGCACCGCAAGCGCGCGGGCCAACTGCTGATCGCGCTGCTCGAGCAGCATGGCCTCGATCACCTGTAATTGGCGGTAAATGTGGCTGCCCGCCTTGACAGGATGGGCAGCGGCGGCCATTGGTCGGTCTGCTGACGAACCGGACCCGCCGCATGAACCTCCCCCTGAACGAAATCCTCATCTTCGGCGCCTTGCTGCTGGCCGCCGGCGCAGTGGCAGGCATCACCGCCGGGCTGCTCGGCGTGGGCGGCGGCATCGTTATCGTGCCGGTGCTCTGGCACATGTTCGATGCCATCGGCATCGACGAGGGCGTACGCATGCATGTTGCGGTCGGCACCTCGCTGGCCACTATCATCGCGACATCGGCTTCGTCGGTCCGGGCGCATCACCGCCGCGGCGCGGTCGATTTCGACCTGCTGCGCGCCTGGGGCTTCTGGATTTTCCTCGGCGTGCTGGCCGGCACCGCGATTGCCGGCCTGGTGCGCGGCCCGGTGCTGACGGCGGTCTTCGCCTCGGTCGCGCTGATCGTCTCGCTGCATATGGGATTCGGCCGTCCGGAATGGCGGCTGGCCGACAGCCTGCCGAAGGGTGTCGGCAAGGTGGGGCTTGCCGGCGCGATCGGCGCGATTTCGGCCATGATGGGCATCGGCGGCGGCACGCTCTCGGTGCCGTTGCTGTCGCTGTTCGGCTATCCGATCCACCGCGCGGTCGGCACGGCAGCCGCCATCGGATTCATCATCGGCATTCCGGGCACGATCGGCTTCATCATCACCGGCTGGGACATGCCGCAGCGGCCGCCATTGTCGCTGGGCTATATCAGCCTGATCGGCTTCGCGTTGATTTTCCCGACATCGGCCCTGCTGGCGCCCTATGGGGCAAGGCTGGCGCATGGCCTGAATACGCGGAACCTCAAGCGCGTCTTCGCTGTCTTCCTCGGCTTCACCGCCCTGCGGATGTTCTACGACCTGCTGTTCTGAACGCCACCTGCTGCCCGTCATCTGGGCAGGGTGCTTCGTCTTCGCCCGCCTGCTGGGCAGAATGCCGGCTGAACGCGGCGTCAAGCCCTCCCGGCGGCTGGCACGAAATCTGCTTTTACGAAGCTGCATCCGATGTCGAGTCGCATCGGCTGCATCGACCCGGTCCGGCCGTTCCGTCCGGCCGGGTGGCGAGACGGACACCTTGCGCCGGCCATGATGACCCGGTCGTCATGGCTGGCGCCCTTTTTTTGGGCAGCATTTCCTCTTAGGATTCATATCCACCCAGAGGAAATCCCGATGAAGCTCTACTACTCCCCCACCTCGCCCTATGTGCGCAAAGTGATCGTGCTGGCCCTGGAAACCGGCCTGGACGCGAAGATCGAACGCATGCCGGCCGCCACCACGCCGGTCGAGCAGAATCCGGATGTGGCGAAAGCCAATCCGCTGGCCAAGGTGCCGGCATTGGTGACCGATAGCGGTGAGATTCTGTTCGACAGCCGGGTGATCTGTGAGTATCTCGACAGCCTGCATCAGGGCGCGAAATTCTTTCCCGCCGGCGCCGCGCGCTGGACGGTCTTGCGCCAGCAGGCGCTCGGCGACGGCCTGCTCGATGCGGCCCTGCTGGTGCGCTACGAAGGCTTCCTGCGGCCTGAGGACAAACGCTGGTCGGCCTGGGCGGACGGCCAGATGAAGAAGGTGAAGGGCGCTCTGGCGGAAATCGACAAGCTGGCGCCGTCTTTCGGCGGCCGCGTCGATATCGGCACGGTCAGCATCGCCTGCGCGCTCGGCTATCTGGATTTCCGCTTCGCCGACATGAACTGGCGCCAGCATTGCCCGCAGGCCGCCGCCTGGGCGGAAAAATTCTTCGCGCGGCCGTCGCTTAAAAGCACGGTGCCGGCCGGATAATGGTCACCGGGGCGGCGCAACAGCCCTGGCATGCCGATCGTCGCCTCAGCCATCTGCTCGATGTCTGGCGGCAGCAATGTCCGGGCCCCGGCCGGCTGCCGCCGCGCCTGGCGATCGATCCGATCGCGCTCGGCCCGGAGTTGCTGCCTTATGTGGCTCTGGTCGAGGCTGTCGATGACGGCAGGCGTTTCCGCTTCCGCCTGGTCGGCTCGCAGCTGGCCGAGAATGCCGGGCTCGACCTGACCGGCCGTTATGTGGACGAAGTCAACCCGAACAAGAGCTACGCCGCCTACATCGCCGATCTGTACACCCAGTCGATGCGGGCAAGAGGGCCGATCTATTCGGAAACGCGCTATCGCTCCGGCAGCGGCAGGATCGGCCTGACGCGCCGCCTGATCTGCCCGCTGTCCAGCGGCGGCGAGCAGATCGACATGTTTGTCGCAGCCCAGGTCTTCGAGGCCGACAACGGCCTTGGTGATACGCCGACCTACACCTTCGCCGAGGGCTTCGCGGCGGGAGCCGCGCAGGTGGTCCCTCCTAATTAGGCCTTCAGGCGGCGATCGCGCGCCGCCGGTCCTCCACCACGCGATCGGCCAGTTTGCCGGACAATTCCTGCAGATGGTCGAATTTGGCCGTGAAGCTGCCGATGCCGAGCGTCATCGAGCGCAGCTCGACGGCGAGATCAGGCATCTCGGCTTCTGGCAGATAGCATTCGATCTGGTCCCAGCCCGGCCATTCCTCGCGCGCGGCGATGCCGAGGATCTGGCCGCGCCGCGACGACACGATGGCATGCACCTTGGCGGTGTATTCGTTCGGCACCGTGAAGGTCACCGCCTGGATCGGCTCCAGCAGCACCGGGGCGCATTTCGGCAACCCGTCGCTCATGGCGATGCCGCCGGCTGTGCGGAACGCCTGGTCCGAGGAATCGACGGAATGGAACTGCCCGTCCGTCAGGGTGACGGCGACATCGACCACCGGAAAACCGAGCGGCCCCCGGTGCAGCGAATCCTGGATGCCGTCATCCACCGCGGGGATGAAGTTCTTCGGGATGGCGCCGCCGACGATGCGGTTGACGAAAAGATAGCCGCTGCCGCGCGGCTGCGGCGCGATCTCGACCTTGATATCGGCGAACTGGCCATGGCCGCCGGATTGCCGCTTGAAGCGCGCATGCTGGTGCGTGCCGTGACGGATGGTCTCCTTGTAGGCGGTGAACGGTGCCGCCGTGCGCACCGCGACATTGAAACGCTGCTGCAGCTTCTCGACGGCTAGCTTGAGGTGGATTTCGCCCTGGCCGCGCAGCAGCAGCTGTCCGCCCGTCTGCTCGATGCTCAGGCTCGGATCCTCTTCGCGCAGCTTGGCCAGCGCGGCGGTCAGCTTGACATCGTCCTTGCGATCGGCCGGCATCAGTGCCAGCGCATGCACGGGCGGCGCCGCCTCCGGCCAGTCGGCGGCCGGCGCGCCATGACCGTTCTCCGACAGGAGATGGCCGGTGGCCAGATCATCCATGCGACCCAGTGCCACGAGGTCGCCAGCCCCGGCGCGGGCCGATTTCTCGATATGCCCGCCCATGACGCGATACAGCCCGCCCAGCCTTTTGCCGCCCAGCATGCCGTTCTCGACCACTTCGCCCTGCCACAGGCGGGTCAGGCTGAGCTTGCCGGTATGCGCCTGGTGCTGCGTCTTGAAGACGGTGCCGCAAAGCCCGCTTTCGCTTACCGCAATGCCGAGCCGCGCGGCGGTCTCGCCATGGCCGGGCGTTTCATGGCGCAGCGCCTTCCACAGTCGCAGCACGCCGTTGCCGCGCTCGGCCGAACCGAAGAAGACCGGCACGATCAGGTCGTCCTGCAGGTCTTTCTTGAGCTGCGCGTAAATATCCGCCGGTGCCGGCACGCGGTCTTCCAGCAACTGCTCCAGCAGGCTGTCGTCGAAATCGGCGATGGCTTCAAGCATCTGCTGGCGTGCTTCCGACTCGCGCGGCCGCACAGTGTCGGGCATCTCGATCAGGTCGGAGGGCTTGTTGTCGCCATAGTGATAGGCGCGCTCGGAGACCAGATCGACATAGCCGGTGATGGTTTCGCCCTCGCGGATCGGCACCTCGCGCAGCACCAGCGGGCGCGCGGAGACGTGCTGCAGGGCGGCCAGCAGATCGCGCATGCGGATGCTGGTCTTGTCCAGCTTGTTGACGAACAGGATATGCGGGATGCGGCGCGCATCGAGGAACCGCAGCAGCGGTGCAAGCGTCACGGCGCGGGCCGGGTCGGGCTCGGCGACGACGATGGCGATATCGGCAATCATCAGGGTGGAGAGGGCTTCCTGGGCCAGTTCGACCGAGCCGGGGCAGTCGACGAAAACCCACGGATCGCCGAGGAAACTGCAATGCGCGATATTCGGCTCGACGGTCATCTGGCGGCTGCGCGCCTCGGGCGCTGCGTCGCCCACGGTATTGCCGGCCGCGACCGATCCCTTGCGCGGGATGGCGCCGGCCACGAAGAGCAGGGTTTCCAGCAGGGTGGTCTTGCCGGCGGTGTAAGGACCGACCAGCGCAGCAACCCGGGGGGCGGCAACCCTGGGGGCCGCAGATCCGGTATCGGAATGTCCATGAGTCATGGAAGGGTCCTCCCTGTTGCAAAAGGGCCTAAGGCATGGGAAGGCGGCCTGACGGCCGGTTCTCACTTGCCGGCCTGCATCAGCGGGAAAGCACGTAACCCTGCAGACAGGATTCCACAGAGCAGGCCCAGCCGATAGCGAAGATTTGGTTCGCCCCGAAAATATCCTGTGGATTTCCGGTTACAGCGGCCAGGCGAACGGCAAAACAACCATGGCGGTGATGAATACAACCGCCTGTAGCGGCAGACCGAGCCGCCAGTAATCGCCGAAGCGATAGCCGCCCGGCCCCATCACCAGCAGATTGTTCTGGTGGCCGATCGGCGACAGGAAGGCGCAGGAGGCGCCGACCACCACGGCCATCAGGAAAGCATCCGGGTTGACCTCGACCTGATTGGCGATGTCGATCGCCAGCGGCGCCATCAGCAGCGCGGTGGCCGAATTGTTCACCATGTCGGAGACCCACATGGTCAGCAGCAGTATCGCGGCCAGCAGCCAGATGGGCGGCAATTCACCCGAAAGGTCGACCAGGAAGGTGGCCAGCAGGCCGGTCGTGCCGGTGCTGTCGAAGGCATCGCCGACGGGGATCAGGGCGGCGAGCATGATGAGCACCGAGGCATCGACCGACTGATAGGCTTCGCGCAGGCTCAACCGCCGTGTGACCAGCAGCAGGGTTGCCGCGGCGCCGAGGCAGATTGCAGCCGGGGCCAGTTCCGCGATCAGCGCGGCGAGGCCCAGGCCGGCAATGATCAGGGTGAGCAGCGCGTTGCCCGGACGCTGCAGGCTCAGGTCGCGCTGCGCCAGCGGCAGCAGGCCGAGCCCGGAAATTGCGTCCTCCACGCGCTCGGCCTCGCCCTGCAGCAGCACCACATCGCCGGCATGGAAGCGCCAGTCCTTCAGACCGCTGAACACGTTGGTGCCCTCGCGGGCGACGCCCAGCAGATTGACGTTGTAGCGCTGCCGGATCCGCAGTTCCGACGGCGTCAGGTCGACGATGGCGCCATAGGGACGCACCACGGCCTCGGCGATATGCAGGTCGTTGGCCTTGTTCTCGACCGGCACATCGCGTCCCGGCCGGACCAGCGAGAGGCCGAGCGGGCCGAGCAGGGCGCCGACGCTGTCCGGCGCCGCCTCGATCAGAAGGACGTCGCCGGCGCGCACCTGGGTCCATTGCGCCGCGCCGGGGATGGTGACGCTGCCGCGCTTCAGCCCGAGCAGGCCGGCATCGCCGTCATCCAGCGTGACCGAGACGTCGCCGAGCAGCTTGCCAACCAGAGGCGACTCCTCCTCGACCGTGGTCTCCAGCAGATATTCCTGCACACGGCCGGCCCCGCTGCGCCCGGCCGGAATGCGCTGCGGGATCAGCCGCCACCCGACCAGCGCCACGAAGAGCGTGCCGACCACCAGCACGGAGAACCCGACCGGCGCGAAATCGAACAGCCTGAAACCCTCGCCCAGCTTGTCGGCGCGAACGCCGGAAATGATGATGTTGGGCGGGGTGCCGATCAGGGTGATCACGCCGCCCAGCACCGTGACATAGGAAAGCGGCATCAGCACCATGCTGGGTGACTGGCCGGCATTCTGGCAGACCGCGATGGCGACCGGCATGACCAGGGCCAGCGCCGCGATGTTGTTCATGAAGCCCGACGCGATGCCGGCCGGCAGGCAGAGCAGGATCAGCAGGAGTATGGGATTCTGCGTTCTGGCGGTCAGCTTGAGTGCAAGGCTGTCCAGGATGCCGGTCATCGAGACCGCCCGGCTGATCACGACGGCGGCCGCGACGGTAATCACCGCCGGATGGCCGAACCCGGCAAAGGCTTCGTCGGCCTTCACCAGACCGAGGCCCACCGACGCAAACAGCACCACCAGCGCCACGATGTCGTGGCGCCAGCGTCCCCACGCGAACAGCGCCAGGGCGGCCGCCAGCAGGACGAGGATTTCGATCTGCGGAAGGGTCATGGATTGTCTTAGGTTATTGAAAACACGTGCAAAGGGATAATCGGTCCGTCATACTTAAGTCGAAGATTCGGGCCGAATCGGGTAACGCCAGGCCCGAATGAAACTGGGGGACTACAGACATGCTCGACCGCTATTTCAACCTGGCGGAAAACGGCACCAGCGTTCGCATCGAACTGCTGGCCGGCCTGACCACTTTCCTGACCATGGCCTATATCATCTTCGTCAACCCGTCGATCATGGCCAAGGCGGGCGTCGATCAGGGCGCCGCTTTCGTCGCCACCTGCATCGGCGCGGCTTTCGCCAGCGCATTGATGGGCCTGTGGGCGAAATATCCGGTCGCGCTGGCGCCAGGTATGGGGCTGAACGCCTACTTTGCCTACGGCGTCGTGCTCGGCATGGGTCATACCTGGCAAGTGGCGCTGGGTGCTGTGTTTCTCTCGGGCGTTCTGTTCCTGATCATCAGCATACTCCCGATCCGGGAAAAAATCGTCAACGCCATTCCGATGTCACAGAAGATGGCGATCGGCGCCGGCATCGGCCTGTTCCTTGCCATCATCGCGCTGGAGAATGCCGGCATCGTGGTAGCCCATCCGGCCACCATCGTTTCGCTCGGCAAGATCGGCGCACCGACGGCCCTGCTCGCCTGTCTCGGCTTCATCCTGATCCTGGCGCTGGACTACCGGAAGGTCCCCGGCGCGATCATGATCGCCATCCTCTCCGTCACGGTGATCGGCATTGCGCTCGGCCTGTCGAAGTTCAACGGCGTCGTCTCGGCGCCGCCCAGCCTGGCGCCCACCTTCCTGCAGATGGACATCATGGGCGCGCTGTCGGTGGGGCTGGTTTCCATCGTCTTCGCCTTCTTCATGGTCGACCTGTTCGACAATACCGGCACGCTGATCTCGATCGCGCCGCGCGCCGGCATGATGGACGAGCAGGGCCGGCTGAGGCGGATCGGTCCGGCTTTCATCACCGACTCGATTTCCTGCATGGTGGGTGCCGCCCTGGGTACCTCGACGGTGACCAGCTATATCGAATCGGCGGCCGGTATCCGCGCCGGCGGGCGCACCGGCCTCACCGCGGTGGTGGTGGCGATCCTGTTCCTGCTGGCGATCTTCCTGGCGCCGCTGGCCACCAGCATTCCGGCCTTTGCCACTGCGCCGGCGCTGTTCTTCGTCGCCTGCGTGATGACCAGCAGCATGACCCGGGTGAACTGGGAGGATGTCACAGAATACGCGCCGGCAGTGGTGACGATGATCGCCATGCCGCTGACCTTCTCGATCGCCACCGGCATCGCGCTGGGCTTCATCGCCTATGTGGCCGGCAAGCTGCTGTCGGGCCGGTTCCGGGATATTCACCCGATCATGGCGGCACTGGCAGTGCTGTTCGTCATCAAGCTGGCCGTGACGTAAGTCCGTCAGTCCGACCTTGCGGGCGCGGGCGGCCAGGCTGCCCGCGCCTTTTTCATTTTCGCGCCGCCAGCGCCAGCAGGGCGGCGCGCGGCGTTACTCCGCGACGATGGTGCCCGACCCTCCGAGCTCGGCCG
>CAYSCA010000011.1:0-37065 GCA_964429465.1 uncultured Rhodospirillaceae bacterium | reverse complement strand
GCGACGCGCTCGCGGCCCTGCGCGTCGCGGCGCAGCAGGGTCAGGCATTCCCGGTCGAGGCGGATGAATTCGCGCGCCTGGGCCTGGCGGTAATTGTAGCGGAAGGCGAGCCAGAGCAGCAGCACGTCCAGGCCGAGGAAGCCGAAGACCGGCCAGGCGCCGAGCAGCCAGAACAGCATGCCGGCGGCGAAATTGATCCCGCCGAACACGCACATCAGGATCAGGAAACCGCGCGGCGGCAGCGAGCGGTGCGGCCGCAGCTCGGCTTCGAAGACCGGCCGCTCAGGCGGCGGAGGGTTCGGCGGCGGCTGCATCCCGGCAAAGCTAGTCCTCGCGCCGCGGAAGTCCAAGCCGTTGACTTGATCGGGGCCGCGCCGTACCGCTGGCGCAGCCTACGGGAGTGGCCATGAACAGCACCGCAACCGGCCCGGATGCCGTCCGGGCGCCGGCCATCACCATCGACGACGTGCGCGAAGCCGCCGCGCGCATCCGCGGCGCGGTGGCCGAGACGCCCTGCCTGCAATCCTGGACGCTGTCCAAGCTGACCGGCGCCAGGGTCTGGCTGAAATTCGAGAACCACCAGTTCACCGCCAGCTTCAAGGAGCGCGGCGCGCTCAACAAGCTGCTGCAGCTTTCCGATGCCGAGCGCCGGCGCGGCGTGATCGCCATGTCGGCCGGCAATCATGCCCAGGGCGTCGCCTATCATGCCGGGCGCCTGGGCATTCCGGCCACCATCGTCATGCCGACGACCACACCCTTCGTGAAGGTGCGCCATGTGCGCGCCTTCGGCGCCCGCGTGGTGCAGGAGGGCGAGGCTTTGGCCGAGTCCGCCGCGAAGGCGCAGCAGCTCGCCCGCGACGAGAACCTGGTCTTCGTGCATCCCTATGACGATGCCGCGATCATGGCGGGCCAGGGCACGCTCAGCATCGAGATGCTGAACCAGGTGCCGCAATTGCAGGACCTGATCATCCCGGTCGGCGGCGGCGGGCTGATCTCCGGCATGGCGACGGCGGCCAAGGCGCTGCGGCCGGATCTCCGCATCTTCGGCGTCGAAAGCGAGCTGTACACGGCGATGTATCAGGAAATGCATGGCCAGCCGGTCAGCGTCGGCGGCATCTCGATCGCCGAGGGCATCTCGGTGCGCGATGTCGGCCGCGCGCCGCTGGAAGTGGCGCGACGCCTGGTCGACGACATCCTGATCGCGCGCGAGGCCGATATCGAACGCGCCATCGTGGCCCTGGTCGAGATCGAGAAGACGGTGGCCGAGGGCGCCGGCGCCGCGGGCCTGGCCGCCCTGATGGCCGATCCGGCGCGCTTCAAGGACCGCCATGTCGGCATCGTGCTGTCGGGCGGCAATGTCGATACCCGCCTGCTGGCAAGTGTGCTGATGCGCGGCCTGGTCCGCGACGGCAGGCTCGCCCGCATCATCGTGATGACCGACGACGCGCCGGGCCGGCTGGCCA
Organism: uncultured Rhodospirillaceae bacterium; assembly: GCA_964429465.1. Classification (GTDB taxonomy): domain Bacteria; phylum Pseudomonadota; class Alphaproteobacteria; order Ferrovibrionales; family Ferrovibrionaceae; genus Ferrovibrio. Next base: position 35,602 of record CAYSCA010000011.1, on the reverse strand, counting down.
AGGCATCCGGCGTGATCGGCCAGGCCGGCGTCAACATCGTGGAAGTGGCGCATCAGCGGCTGTTCACCTTGGCCTCGGCCAAGTCCACCGAGATCGAGTTCGTCGTCGAGGCCCGCGACCGCGCGCATCTGGCGGATCTGCTGCAGGCACTGGCCGCCGCCGGGCTCCCCGCGAAGCTGGAAGAGCCGGATTGACGCAAGGACAGGCTGGCCGCCGCGCCTGCGCTGCCGCTATCCTGACGGAAACAGGAGGGAACGAGATGACGGGCCGCGTAGCCAACAAAGTCGCGCTGATCACCGGCGGAGCCTCGGGCCTGGGAAAAGCCACCGCCCAGCTCATGGCGAAGGAAGGCGCCCGCGTCGCCATCGCCGACCGCAATCTCGACGGCGCCCGCGCGGTGGCCGACGAGATCGGCAAAGCCGCCATCGCGGTCAGCCTGGATGTCACCAGCGAGCAGCAATGGATCGCCGCGCTCGACGTCGTCGACGCCGCTTTCGGCAAGCTGAACGTCATGGTCCATTCGGCCGGCGTCGGCGTGCTGAAAAGCGTGGAGGATATCAGCGTCGACGAATGGCGCTTCGTGCACAGCGTCAATCTCGACGGGCCCTTCCTCGGCATCAAGCATGGCCTGCCGCGCATGAAGGCGCATGCGCCGGGCTCGATCGTCATCATCTCGTCGGTCTCGGGCATCATCGCCGGCCACAACATGTCGGCCTACAACACGTCCAAGGCCGGCGCCCGCATGCTGGCCAAAACGACCGCGCTGCATTGCGCCAAGCGCGGCTACGATATCCGCTGCAACTCGGTGCATCCGACCTTCATCGACACGCCGATGGTGCAGGGCATGATCTATGCCGGCGGCGATCCGGCCGAGCGCCGGCGCAAGCTGGAGGCGCAGGTGCCGCTCGGCCGGCTGGGCGAGCCCGACGATGTGGCGAACTGCATCCTGTATCTCGCCTCGGACGAATCAAAATTCACCACGGGGGCGGAATTCGTCATCGACGGCGGCATCACCGCGCAATAGATGTAAGTAGGATGCGAATGGAAATACCCTCACCCCAACCCTCTCCCCCCGTCGCGCTTTGCGCGACAGGAAGATTGCTTGGCGGCAAAGCCGCCCGAGGGAGAGGGAGTTGCAGCCCTCTCCCTCGGGGAGAGGGTGGGGCCCATCGCGCAAGCGATGGGAGGGTGAGGGCATGACAACGCAGCCGCTCCCCATCCTGATGATCGTGCATCAGGAAAGCTCCGATCCCGGCCGGGTCGGCGACATGCTGCGGCAGCGCGGCTACCGCCTCGATATCCGCCGCCCCTGCCTCGGCCAGGAACTGCCCGCCGACATGGCCGGCCATGCCGGCTGCGTGGTGTTCGGCGGGCCGATGAGCGCCAACGACGACTACTTAGGCTTCATCCGCGACGAGATCGACTTCATCCCGCGCGTGGTCGACAGCGGCAAGCCCTTCCTGGGCATCTGCCTCGGCGCGCAATTGCTGGCCCGCGCCGGCGGCGCGACCGTGGCACCGCATAAGGATGGCTGGCACGAGATCGGCTATTACGCCGTGAAGCCGACGGCAGCCGGCAAAGGGTTATTTCCCGATCCGCTGCATATCTTCCAGTGGCATGGCGAGGGCTTCGGCCTGCCGTCGGGCGCCGAGCGGCTGGCGTCGACCGGCTGGTATCCGAACCAGGCGATGCGGATCGGCGCCAGGGCCTACGGGCTGCAATTCCATCCGGAAGTCACCGGCGCGATGATGCGGCGCTGGAGCCAGATGGCCGGGCATCGTCTCGTGCTGCCCGGCGCCCAGGCGCGCGAAACCATGCGGCAGGGCTTCGCGCGGCATGATGCCGGGATCAGCGCCTGGCTCGACGGCTTCCTGGATATCTGGCTAGCGGCGGACGAGGATCGCGGCGAAGAAGCCGTCGGTGCCGTGGCGGCCCGGCGACAGGCTTAGGTAAGGCCCCGGCACCGGACAGGCACCGCCGATCGCCTGCGGCCAGATTTCCGTCACCGGCAGGATGCTGAAATCCGGCTGGCGCTGCAGAAAAGCCTCGACCTGCTGCTCGTTTTCCTCCTGCAGCACCGAGCAGGTGACATAGACCAGCCGGCCGCCATCCTTCTTCACCAGTTTCGCCGCGCGGTCGAGGATTTCGGCCTGGCGCGGCACCAGCTCTTCCAGATCTTCAGGCTGCAAGCGCCATTTAGCGTCGGGCTTGCGCCGCCAGGTGCCGGTGCCGGTGCAGGGCGCGTCGACCAGCACGCGGTCGGCCAGCTCGCGGTGGCGTTTGAGCCATTTCGGCTCGATGTCGCGGCATTCGGCATTATGCGCGCCGGCGCGGCGCAGCCTGAGCCGCGCCTGCTGCAGCCGGCCGCTGCTGATATCGATGGCGACAAGACGGCCGCTATTCTGCATCGCGGCGGCCAGCACCAGCGTCTTGCCGCCGGCGCCGGCGCAGAAATCGACGACGAATTTCGCGCCCTTCGCCTCGACCAGCTGGGCGGCGAGCTGCGAGCCTTCATCCTGCGGCTCGATCAGGCCTTCCGCATAGGCCTTGGTGTTGTTGACATAGGCCGACGGCGACAGCCGCAGGCCGAGCGGCGAATAGGGCGTCGGCTGGCTGCGCAGCGCCTCCGCCGCGAGCGCGGCTTCGGCGGCGGCGCGCGTGGTCTTGAGCGGATTGATGCGCACATCCAGCGGCGCCGGCCGCAGCATGGCGGCAAGCTCGAGCTCCAGATCGGCGCCGAAGCGCGCCTGCAGATGCGGCAGGATCCAGTCCGGCACGCTGTGCTTCGCGGCCGCCGGCATCTTCGGATGATCGAGCGTATGGCCGTCCAGCCGGCGCAAAACCGGCGCCACGGCATCGGGCTCCTCGAACAGCCAGAGCAGGTTGTCGGATTTGGCGCCCGAGACGAGGATGCGGTGGGCGGCGACGCGGAGCTGGTTGTCGGGCGCCGCGCCGCTTTCGCCGAGCCACCAGTCGAGCCGGCCGCGCTGGCGCAGCACATCCTCGCTCAGATGGATCAGCGCGGTGCGCTCGGCCGGATCGAAGGCGCGGTGATGCTGGCGCATCCAGGCATGCCGCACGCGATCGGCCGGATCGCCGGAGTCCGTGATCGCATCCAGCAGGGCCGCGGCGCCGTCGATCACCTTCCGGCTGCTGCCCGGCCGCGTGCGCTCCGGCTTTGCCGCCGGGCGCGCCGGAGCCTGACTCCGGCGCGGGCCGGGTTTGCCGCCGGGTCTGCGGAGCGATCTGCTGTTGTCGGGCGGGCGACGGGGCACGGCTGCACTCGAGTTTCTAAAGGAGCCGACTCATAGGCCGGGCGGGTGCCGGGGGCAAGGCGCCGCCTGCGCGCCGGCACCGATTACCGGCTGGCGGCCTTACAGCAGGCCGGTGATCCAGCCATCCTCGACCCAGTTGCGCAGCAGGCCGGCCGCGCGCGGCGCCGCCCGCATCTCGCCATGCCCCATGGCCAGCAGGCCGCAGAGCGAGCCGAAATCGGCCTGGTCGCCGACCGCGCCGAGCAGATCGGCTTCGTCGGCCTCCAGCAGCCGGAAGCGCACGCCGTCGCTGCCGCGCCAGACCGCCCAGGCCTGTTCGCCGCTCTCCGCCGGCGGCGCGGGCAAAGCCGCCGCTTCGGCGAGATCCTGGACGGCCAGCCACCAGTCGGGCACGGCATGCCGCAGCCCGATCATCTGCAGCGCGGGATGCAGCAGGAAGCGGAGCCCCGCCCAGTCCTGCGGCGGAATCGCGGCGAGATCGGCCACCTCGAGCGGCGCGGCATCGGCGGCATCGAAGGCAAGCCCCAGCGCCCATTCGAAGGCCGCCATGTCCTGCGCGGCCGGCGGAAGCCCGCTTTGCTGCGCGATGAAAGCCGCCAGTCCATCGCCATACCAGCGGATGCTGGGTGCGCGGGACGGCGTCGCGGCGATATAGGCATAGGCCAGATCGGCGAAGGCCGCCGGCCCGAGCAGGCGCAGCAGCACGGGATAATCCTGCGCCAGCGTTTCGCGCAGCCTTTCGCGATAGGCATGGCCATAGACGTCGAGGCGGGCGGCGGCATCGGCGCCCGGCGCGGCCTTCACGGCGGATTGCAGGGATGCGGCATCGGCCCGGCCGAGCAGATAGCCCGTCATGTCCTGCTGCAGCCATGACAGCGGGCGCCGGCTCATGCCGCCTCGCTGGCCGGCGCCGCCGCCGCGATCCGCCGCAGCCGCGCCAGCTCGTCCAGCAGTTCGGCGAAGGGCGGGAATTTGTCGTCGCGCTCGATCATTGCCGCCACCGGCCCGAAGCGGCGCAGGGCCTGCGCATAGAGCTCGAAGACCGGATCGCTCACCGGCGCGTCATGGGTGTCGATGACCAGATCGCCATTGTGGCTGTGGCCGGCGAGATGCATCTGCGCCACGCGATGGACCGGCAGGCCGTTGATGAAATCCAGCGCGGCGAAGCCATGGTTGCGGGCGCTGACATAGACGTTGTTGACATCGAGCAGCAGCAGGCAATCGGCTTCTTCGGCCAGGCGGGCGAGGAATTCCCATTCCGTCATGCTGGAGGCCTGCCATTCGACATAGGAGGAGACATTCTCCAGCAGGACGCGGCGGCCGAGATAATCCTGCACCCGGCGCACCCGCGCGGCGACATGGCGGAGGCTTGCCTCGGTGAAGGGCAGCGGCAGCAGGTCATGCAGCTGCACGCCGTCCTGGCGCGACCAGCAGAGATGATCGGAAATCCAGGCCGGCCGCACCCGCGCGGCCAGCGCCTTCAGCTTCGAGAGATAATCCATGTCGAGCTCGTCGCTGCCGCCGATCGACAGCGCCACGCCATGCAGCACCACCGGCCAGCGCTCGCGGATGCGCTCGAGCTGGCGCAAAGGCGGGCCGCCGGCCACCATGTAATTCTCGCTGATCGCCTCGAACCAGTCGACCGGCGGATCGCCGTCGAGGATTTCGGGATAGTATTCCGGGCGCAGGCCGAGTCCGAAGCCGAGCCTGGGCAGGCCTGAACGGGGATCGCTGGCGCCGGATGTCATGACGGGCCGATCATAGCACGGACGAAACGGACCGGCGCGGGCTTCACGCCCGGCCGGTCCGCGACGCAGCGGGAGATCAGCCGACCTTGCCGCCGGCCGCCTGGCAGGCCGCGGCGTCGCCGGTTTCGGTGAAGCCCTGCCCCTTGCAGGCATTCTGGCCCTTGCAGGAACTGCTGGCGGTCTTGCAGGCGCTCTGGCCCTTGCAGGCATTGGCGCCCATGCATTTGACGGCCGCATCGGCAGGCGCCGAGACCAGCGCGACGGTGCCGGCCGAGAAGAAGGCGGCAGCCGCGGCGGCGACGGCGAGAGTGGTGGTGCGGTTCATGGAAAAGCTCCCTGTCGGTTTTGCGTTGAGGACGGAGGCACCTGCCTCGCGACCGCAAAGGATGCTAGGCTGACTTGCGAGTCCAGAAGACTCACAGGCGCGTGACCGCAAACACAACGCCGTGACCGCGCGACATCATGGCTGCCAAACGCGAGAGGAATCCGTGACTGCTCCTCGTCCCCGTACCGGCTATCGCCTGGCCGACCTCACCTGGATCGAAGCCGCGGACCTGCTCGGCGACGGCTTTCCCGTCCTGCTGCCGATCGGCGCGGCGGCCAAGGCGCATGGCCCGCATCTGCCGCTCGGCACCGACCGGCTGGTCGTCGAAGTCGTCGCCGAACGCCTGCTCGCCGCGCTGCCGGTGCTGGTCGCACCGACCATCGGCCAGGGCTTCTATCCCGCCTTCATCGACTATCCGGGCAGCCAGCATCTGGAAGCGGACACCTTCGAAGCCGTGGTGACCGAACTGATCGAGGGCTATCTGCGCCACGGCGCCGAGCGCATCGTGCTGCTCAACAACGGCGTGTCGACGGAAGCGCCGCTGCGGCTGGCGACGCAGACGATCCTGCAGCGGCATGGCGTGCAGGCGGTGACGGCCGACCTGCCGCGGCTGGGCCGGGCCTGCGACGATCTCTGGGCGGTGCCGGAAGGTGGCCATGCCGACGAGCGCGAAACCTCGCTGCTGCTCGCCATCGCGCCCGGCCTGGTGCGCCTCGACCGGCTGGGCGAGACGGCGCTGTCCGACGATGACGGACCGAAGCTGCGCCTGCTCAGCCGCCCGGCACGCCTGACCCCGGAGGAGCGGCCGGGCGCGCAGCTCAATCGCAGCGGCGCGACGGCGGATGCCACGGCGGCGACGGCGGAGAAAGGCGAAAAGCTGCTGGCGGCGATGGTGGACGAGATCGTCACGGAACTGCGGCTGCTCTGGCCTGATCTGCAGGGCTAGGCTAGACGATGCGCAGGTTGCGCGGCGTGCTGCGCAGCTTGAGGTCGTTGACGGCGACTTCCAGCACGTTGATGGCGCGCTTGGTTTCCTCGAGCTGGCTGCGCAGCTCGGCGATGTCCTTCTTGATGTCGGTCAGCTCGCCATAGGTGAGCTGGGAAGCGCGTTCGTTCTCGGCGAAGAACTTGTTGTAGGAGGCGAACTGCTTCTCGATGCCGCTCATGCGCATCTCCAGCGTCAGCCGGATTTGGCTGATGCGCTGCTCGAAATTGCCCAGATGCAGCAGCAGCCAGGCCCCCAGCCACAGCAGGGCGATGGCGCCGCCGGCCACATAGAACCAGTCACTCATGCTTCACCTGTCAAAAAAAGGCAGCGAATCGAGCGCATTCCTTCCCATAAAATACGGGCCGCCCCGCCCGCGCGCAATCGGGATTGCAGTCGTGGTTAATGAAGCCTTTCGCGCTCAGCCGCGCGGCAACGGCTGGCCGCCGAACACAACCTGGCGGCGCGGATTGAGGCCGATCTGGTAGGCCAGCGCCGCCGGCCGGTCGATATCCCAGACCACGAAATCCGCCGCTTTTCCCGGCGCGAGGCTGCCGCAGAGATCGGCAAGGCCGAGCGCGGCGGCGGCATGCCGGGTGACGCCGGCCAGCGCCTCTTCCGGCGTCAGGCGGAACAGCGTGCAGGCCATGTTCAGCACCAGCAGCAGCGAGGAGATCGGCGAGGTGCCCGGATTGCAGTCGGTGGAGATCGCCATGGGCACGCCATGGCGGCGCAGCAGGTCGACCGGCGGCAGCTTCGTCTCACGCAGGACATAGAAGGCGCCGGGCAGCAGGACGGCGACGGTGCCGGCCGCCGCCATCGCCGTCACGCCGGCCTCGTCGGCATGCTCCAGATGGTCGGCCGAGAGCGCGCCGAATCCGGCGGCCAGGGCCGCGCCGTTCATGTTGCTGAGCTGCTCGGCATGCAGCTTGACCGCCAGGCCATGCGCCTTCGCCGCTTCGAAGACGCGACGGGTCTGGGCCGCATCGAAGCCGATCGTCTCGCAGAATGCATCCACCGCATCGGCCAGCCCCGCTGCCGCCGCGGCCGGCAGGATGTCGCGGCAGACCAGATCGATATAGGCATCCGCCCGGCCCTTGAATTCCGGCGGCACCGCATGCGCCGCCAGCAGCGTCGTGCACACCCGCACCGGATGGCGCTGGCCGAGAAGTCGCGCCACGCGCAGGCATTTCAGCTCATTCTCCCGATCGAGGCCGTAGCCGGACTTGATCTCGATGGTGGTGACGCCATCGGCCAGCAGCGCACGCAGGCGCTTTTCGCTCTGGCGCAGCAGATCGTCTTCGCCGGCTGCGCGCGTGGCATTCACGGTGGAGACGATGCCGCCGCCGGCACGTGCGATCTCCTCGTAGGAGACGCCGTTCAGCCGCTGCTCGAATTCATGGGCGCGGCTGCCGCCATAGACCAGATGGGTGTGGCAGTCGATCAGGCCGGGCGTGATCCAGCCGCCGCCGAGATCATGCACCGCCGTCTCGCGCGTGATACCCTCTTTCGGCAGCGCCGCGGCCGGGCCGATCCAGGCAATGCGGCCATCCTGCACCGCGATGGCGCCGTTGCGAATCGCCCCAAAGGGTTCCGCCCCGGCCGCCATGGTGGCGATATCCGCATTCCGCCAGACGCTGTCCCACATGCCGGTGCCTTTCGCCGCGAGGCCATATCTGCCAACTTATCTATACAACCGCGGAGAGCCCCGTCATGCAACGCTTCCTGCTGCGCCACGCCCTGCTGCCGGATGGCTGGCATGACGATGTGCTGGTCGAGGCCGATGCCGCGGGCGTGATCACGGGCGTGAGCACGGGCGTGAGCACGGGCGTGACGCGGGGGGCGGCGCCGGCGGGCGCGGCAATCCTCGATGGCATCACCCTGCCCGGCCTGCCCAACCTGCACAGCCATGCCTTCCAGCGCGCCATGGCGGGACTGGCGGAAAGCAGCGGGCCCGACCCGGGCGACAGCTTCTGGACCTGGCGCGAGATCATGTACCGCTTCGCCGCAAGGCTGACGCCGGAGGATGTCGAGGCGATCGCCGCGCAGCTCTATGCCGAGATGCTGCAGGCTGGATACACGGCGGTGGCAGAATTCCACTACCTGCACCACCAGGCGGACGGGCAGGCCTATGACGATCCGGCCGCGCTGAGCCGGCGCATCCTGACCGCCGCCGATGCGGCCGGCATCGCGCTGACCCATCTGCCGGTGCTCTATCGGCATGGCGGCTTCGGCGCCGCCGAACCGCAGGCGCGCCAGCGCCGCTTCCTGCATGACGCGCCCGCCTATGGCCGGCTGCTCGACAGCCTGGCGCCCGAGTTCCGCAACCGCCCGGACCGGCGGCTCGGCATCGCGCCGCATTCGCTGCGCGCGGTGACGCCGGAATTGCTGCGCGAGGCGCTGCGGCTGATCGACGGCATCGATGCTGCCGCGCCGATCCATATCCATGTCGCCGAGCAGATGGCCGAAGTGGAGGATTGCCTTGCCTGGTCAGGCAAGCGCCCGGTGCAGTGGCTGCTGGACGAGCAGGAGGTCGGTCCGCGCTGGTGCCTGGTACATGCCACGCATATGACGGCAGACGAGACCGCGCGGCTGGCCGCCTCGGGCGCGGTGGCCGGTCTCTGCCCGACCACGGAAGCCAATCTCGGCGACGGTCTGTTTCCCGCCATCGCCTATCTCGAAGCCGGCGGGCGGATCGGCATCGGCTCGGACAGCCATATCGCCGTGCATGCGGCAGAGGAGTTGCGGCTGCTGGAATACGGCCAGCGGCTGGCGCAGCACGGCCGCAACCTGCTGGCCGGCGGGCCGAGGCAGTCGACCGGCCGCCGGCTGTTCGATGCCGCCTGCCGCGGCGGCGCGCAGGCGCTGGGCCTCAAGGTCGGCGCCATCGCCGCCGGCCATCGCGCCGATTTCGTCTGCCTCGACGATCAGGCGCCGATCCTGGCCGGCCGGCGCGGCGATGCGGCGCTGGATGCCTGGATTTTCGCGGCGCAGCCGGCCTCGCCCATCCGCACGGTCTATGCCGGCGGCCGCCGCGTCGTGGAGAATGGCCGGCATGTCCGCGGCGATGCATTCGCCGCGCGCTATCGCCGCGTCCTAAGCCGCCTGATGCAGGAATGACAGGCTGCCGCCATCGCGGCAGAAATCGATCAGCCGGCGCATGAAGGCCTCGCCGGCCGCCACTTCCGACAGCGCGATATATTCGTCCGGCTTGTGCGCCTCGCGGATATTGCCCGGCCCGCAGACCACGGCCGGAATGCCGGCGTCGTGGAAGATGCCGGCCTCGGTGCCATAGGCGACGGCATGGGTCTGGTTCTGGCCCGCCAGTTTCAGCGCCAGCGTCTCGGCCGGATTGGTGCCGACCGGCAGGAAGGCCGGCACGCGGGCCACCATCGTGGTATCGATCCCGGCGCCGGGATGGATCTTCTGCATGTCGGGCAGAAGCTGCTCGGCGGCATAGCGCTGCACGGCATCCATCACGGCGAGATCGTGCTCGGGCCGCACGCTGCGCACATCCCATTCCAGCAGGCATTCGCGCGCCAGGATGTTGCGGGCGGTGCCGCCATCGACGCGGCCGACGGTGATGGTGGTATGCGGCGGCGTGAAGCGCGGGTCGCAATATTCCGGCTTCTGGTACTCGCGCTGCAGCCGGTTCATCTCGGCGATCAGCTCGCCCGCCACCTGCACCGCATTGACGCCCTGATGCGTGGCGGAGGAATGCGCCTCCAGGCCGCGCACCGTGGTGTTGCAGGCGCAGACGCTCTTATGCGCGGTTACCACCTGCATCTCGGTCGGCTCGCCGATGATCGCCAGCCGCGGCTTGACGCCATGATGCTGCACGAAATCGACGATGCCATGCACGCCGAGGCAGCCGACCTCCTCGTCATAGGAAAAAGCGAAATGCAGCGGCACGCTGAGCGGCTTCGCCACCATCTCGGGCAGCAGGGCGAGGCAGATCGCGATGAAGCTTTTCATGTCGGCGGTGCCGCGGCCGAACAGTTTGCCGGCGCGCTCGACCACGCGGAAGGGATCGCTCGACCAGGGCTGGCCGTCGACCGGCACCACGTCGGTATGGCCCGACAGCACGATGCCGGGCCGGTCCTGCGGCCCGATCGTGGCATAGAGGTTGGCCTTCCTGCCGGTGGCATCGAAGATGCGCTCCGCCCGGATGCCGTGCTGCGCGAGATGATCGGCGATCGCGTCGATCAGCGCGAGGTTGCTGAGGCGGCTGGTGGTATCGAAGGCGATCAGGCGTTCGATCCAGTCCAGCGCGGCGCGGCCGGGTGCAGGGGTGTCAGCGGTCATACAGCGGCTTCGGGACGGAGGGCGATGGCGATGCGGATCACAGGTCGGCGCCGGCGCGGCTCGCCGGATTGCCGATCATGGCGAGGAATTCCTGCCGCGTGCGCGGATCGTCGCGGAAGGCGCCGACCATGTGGCTGGTAACCATGGTGACGCCCGGCTTGTGCACGCCGCGGGTCGTCATGCATTGATGCGCCGCCTCGACCACCACGGCGACGCCGCGCGGCTGCAGCACCGCCTGGATCGTGTTGGCGATCTGGGCGGTCATCTTCTCCTGGATCTGCAGGCGCTTGGCATAGACCTCGACCACGCGGGCCAGCTTGGAGATGCCGACCACGCGGGTGCTGGGCAGATAGGCGACATGCGCCTTGCCGACGATCGGCACCATGTGATGCTCGCAATAGCTTTCCAGCCGGATATCGCGCAGCACCACCATCTCGTCGTAGCCGTCGGTCTCCTCGAAGGTGCGCTCCAGCATCGCCACGGCATCCTCGCCATAGCCGGCGAAGAATTCCTCATACGAGCGCACCACGCGGTCGGGCGTGCCGCGCAGGCCTTCGCGGTCGGGATCGTCGCCGGCCCAGCGCAGCAGGACGCGGACCGCCTCCTCCGCTTCGGCCCGGCTCGGGCGCGGCGCCTTCGGCTTGTCGGTCAGGGTGGCGACCGCCTTGGCGATCCCGGTCTTCGCTGCGCTGCTCACAATAACTCTCCTGGCTGCCGTGCCTGGCCGGCAATGGACCGCCCGCGGGCGGATGATTTCAGTTCACGCGACGGGCTTCGTGCGGCGAGTCCAGCGAGAAGGCCGGGATTTCGACGTCGAACTGCTCGCCCGCCTCGGTCACCATCTGGTATGCCCCCACCATGAAGCCGGACGGCGTGGGCAGCGGCGTGCCGCTGGTATATTCGAAACTGTCGCCCGGACCCAGCACCGGCTCCTCGCCCACCACGCCCGGCCCGCGCACTTCCTGCACCCGGCCGCGCGCATCGGTGATGCGCCAGTAGCGGCTGCGCAGCTGCACGGTCGCGGCGCCGCCATTCTCGATCTTCACGTTATAGGCCCAGACGTAATAGCTCTCGTCGGGGGAGGACTGCTCCTCCAGGAAAATCGGCTGGACGGTGACCGAGATGTCGCGCGTCGTCTGCTGGTACATGAGCAATCCATCCACAGCTTCAGCTTGCCCATAGCCATAATTAGGAATGGGGGCGGGAATGTCCAGCAACTGGCGGAGGAGCGGCGCAGCGGCGGCCGGGGCAGACGTCGCCCCAAAACGGAAGCGGCCGCCCCTGCCGAGCAGGGACGGCCGCATCGCAGATGTGTCTGCGCTGTCTTACTTGCGCAGGAACAGTTCGGCGCGACGGTTTTCCTCGTTGCGCACGCCGTCGGCGGTCGGGACGCGCGGACGGGTTTCGCCGAAGGCCGCGGTCTGGATCGCGTTCTGGCCAACGCCCTTGCTGCGCAGGTAGCTCGCGACCGACTGGGCGCGGCGCTGCGACAGGCGCTGGTTGTAGGCATCGCTGCCCGAGCGGTCGGCATGGCCTTCGATGACGATGTTGGTCATGCCGGTGGCGCGGAAGTCGGCAATGGCGCGGTCAAGCACCTGGCTGGCCACCGGGCTGATCTCCGAGCGGTCGAAGGCGAAGAAGACCACGTAGGTTTCCGGCAGGCGCGGCGCCGGCGGGGGCGGCGCGGCAGCGGCCGGCGCGGGAGCCGGCGGCGGCGGAGGCGCGGCAACGGCCGGCTGCGGCTTGGGCTCGGGCGCACCGAAGCGATAGGTCAGGCCGAGCATGACAGTGTGGATCGAGTGATCGCCCTCGATGCCGACGCCGGCAGCGCCGCCGAAATCGGGATCGCCGCCGAACTGGTAGCGGTAGTCGGCGCTGACCAGCCAGTTGTTGTTCAGCGCGTACCACATGCCGGCAATGCCCTGCGCCGCCCAGGTGGTGTCCTGCGCGCTGCCCGAAGTGCCGCCGACATTGACGTCACCCGAGAAGCGGGCGATGCCGAGACCGGCGCCGAGATAGGGGCTCCAGTTGTTGTTCGGCAGGAAATCGTAATTCAGGTTGGCGAAGACGGTGTACATCTTCAGGTCACCACCGGCGGCAACGCCGCCATTGGCGCCATCGACATCCCAGTCGCGCATGCCGATTTCGAGCTCGGGGCGGAGATTGCCCATGGCGTAGCCGCCCCGCAGCAGGGCAGCCCAGCCGGTGTCGAATTCCAGCTTGGTGACCGGCGCGGCGCCGCTGATATCGGCATCATCGATCCAGGATGCGCCGCCAGCGATACCGACATATGGCCCCTGGCCCTGCGCCAGCGCGGGGGCCGAGGCCAGGCCCATCAGGGCAGCGCCGGCCAGCAGAGCGGTACGAACATTCATCGAGAATCTCCTTGGAACGTGTTGGAGCCGCAATCGGACTCAAAACGCCTCAACCGGCGGAGACTATAACAGCTACCCCCGGTAATCCGGAAAGCCTCCCCGCCCGAGCACTCGCGAAAATGCCTCACTGTGGCATATCGGCAACATAGATCAGCCTGCCTTTTCAAGGGCCTGTCGCAAATCCTCGATCAGGTCGAGCGGGTCTTCCAGCCCGACCGAGAGGCGCAGCAGATCGTCGCCGATGCCGAGCCGGGCCCGCTCCTCCGGACTCAACCTCTGGTGGGTGGTGGTGGCCGGGTGGGTGATCAGGCTCTTGGCATCGCCGAGGTTGTTGGAAATGTCGATGATCTTCAAAGCATTAAGGAACCGGAAGGCCCCCGCCTTCCCGCCCGCCGGAGAGAAAGCGATCATAGTGCCGCCGGCGGCCATCTGCCGCTTCGCCAATGCATGCTGCGGGTGATCGGGCCGGCCGGGATAGAGGACCTTCGCCACGCCGGCATGGCCGGCCAGGGCATCGGCCACCCGGACCGCATTCTCGACATGGCGGCTGACCCGCAGTTCCAGGGTCTCGAGGCCCTTCAGCAGCACCCAGGCATTGAAGGCGCTGAGCGTCGGGCCGGTATGTTTCAGATAAGGCGCCAGCTCACCCTCGATGAAGGCTTTCGACCCCAGCACCACGCCGCCCAGGCAGCGGCCCTGGCCGTCGATATGCTTGGTGGCGGAATAGATGACGATGTCGGCGCCGAGCGCCAGCGGCTTCTGCAGTACCGGGGTGGCGAAGACATTGTCGACCACCAGACGGGCGCCATGGGCATGCGCCAGCTCGGCCACCGCGGCGATGTCGACCAGCTCCAGCGTCGGGTTGGCCGGCGTTTCGAGAAACACCACCTTGGTGCGCGGCGTGATTGCGGCGCGCCATTGCGCGAGGTCGGTACCGTCGACCATCGTGCCCTTCACGCCGAAACGCGGCAGCAGATCGTTGACGATATAGGCGACCGAGCCGAACACGGCGCGCGACGACACCACCTCGTCGCCGGCCTTGAGCTGGCAGGTGAGCGCGGCATTGACGGCCGCCATGCCGCTGGCCGTGCCGCGCGCCGCCTCGGCGCCTTCCAGCAGGCACATGCGCCGCTCGAACATGTCGACAGTGGGATTTTCATAGCGGCTGTAGACGAAGCCCGGCTGCTCGCCCTTGAACCGCGCCTCGGCGGCTTCGGCATTGTCGTAGGTGAAGCCGGAATTGAGGAAGATCGCTTCCGATGTCTCGCCATGCGGCGAACGCTGCGTGGCGCCGCGCACCATCCGGGTGGCCAGCCGCCAGCCCTGTTGATCCCTGCTTCCGCCGCCTGCGCTGTCGTTCATCGTCTTCCGTCCATTGTCTCGGCCGGACCGCGCTGCGGGGCAACAAAAAACCCCGGCACCGCAGGCCGGGGTTTGTGAAACCGCCCGACCTTTTAGCGGTTTGTTTTACGTGGTCCGCAAGCCGGTCGGCCCAAATCACCACGAGGATGTAGCCTGATACGGCGCGGCCGCGGCCGCGTCAAGCGCAAAGTCGCGGCCGGGCCGGCGCCTGGGCGGGAAAACCGGCCGGCCGAAACGTCCGGCCGGGGCCGTTTAACGCAGCAATTGCAGCAGGACGTTGGGCTGCTGGTTGGCGATCGACAGCGACTGCATGTTCAATTGCTGCGCCACCTGCCGCGCCTGCAGGTCGGCGCTTTCCGCCGCCACATCGGCATCGACCAGCGCGCCCAGGCCCTGCTTCATCGCATCGACCAGATTGTCGACGAAGGATTTCTGCTGCTCCATTGAACGCTTCTGCGCCGACACCGAGCTGGCCATTTCCCGCAGGCGGCCCTCGAATGTCTCCAGGCCGGTGAAGGCCGTGGCGGTATCGGGCGGCGTCTCGTTGATGTTGTCGTAGACGTTGGTGGCATCGGGAAACATGATGTCCGGACCAAGGAACTGGTCGGAATCCCAGTCGAGCTGATGCGCGGTCGAGTAGTCCAGCGTGGTGCCGGAGACGTCGCCGACGAAGGAGAGCGGCGCAGCGCGCGCATCACCGGTCAGCAGGTTCTTGCCGTTGTAATTGGCCTGGGTGATGTAGTTGTTCACCTGGCCGATCAGCTGCTCGATGTCGTTGCGATAGACATCCTGCTGCGCGGTGGTCAGCGAGCCGTCGGCCAGATTGGTGATCTTGGCCTTGATGTCGCCGGTCAGCTTGTAGATGCCGTCGATCGCCGACATCGTCACCTCGCCCAGCCCGATGCCGGCCGACAGCGACGACTGCACCGAGGCATAGGCCTTCACGTTGCCGCGCACGCCCTGCGCGACGGCAAAGATGGCCGCATCGTCGTTGGCATCCGCGACGCGCATGCCGGTCTGCATCTTCTTGGAAGTGTTGTTGAGCGCCGATGTATTGGTGCGCAAAGACGACAGCGCCACCAGCGCGCCCGCATTGGTATTCACCGAATTGGTCATCACGAACCCCCTTCTGCAGTTCGTCCGGCAGCGTCCTGCTGTCCGGCCTCGCGCCATTCTTGGCGTTCGCGAGGAATTTACCGAAATAACCAGTGGTTGCAAGAAGATTTTGGTTAAACCAAATAATGCGTGTACGGCCTGTCCGGATCGTCCGTCTGTAAGGAAATCAGCCACTTGACGGGGAATACCGGCGTCCGGGAACCGCCAAAATGTTAACGAAACAAAATTTCCGTGGAAAACCCGCGTGCAGGTTGTGCGTCAGCGCGCGGCGATGCCGGCGGCCAGGGTGAACTGATCGACCCGCGGGGTCATGGCCAGCCGGCGCTGCAGGGCCCAGACCGTGCTGCCGTAGAATAGCGGGATCACCGCCGCATCGCGGCTGGCCAGCCGGTTGGCCTCGCGCAGCAGGGCGATCTGGCGTTCCGGGTCCGGCTCGGCGATCGAGCGGTCATAGAGCGCGTCGATCGCGGGATTGCTGTAGCCGCCATGATTGGACGTGCCGCTGTTGCGGCCGCGGTCGGGCGTCAGCGCGAGGGCGCGGATCGCGGTGCTGACCACCGAAATCGC
The DNA here is from genome assembly GCA_964429465.1 of uncultured Rhodospirillaceae bacterium. Classification (GTDB taxonomy): domain Bacteria; phylum Pseudomonadota; class Alphaproteobacteria; order Ferrovibrionales; family Ferrovibrionaceae; genus Ferrovibrio. The sequence continues at coordinate 19,544 of CAYSCA010000011.1, read as the reverse complement.
ATTGCCGGCCAGGACGAAGGCGGCGCTGTCGCGGCGTTCGGAGGTGAACAGCGTCGCCGGCGGCACGGCCTCCACCGTGACCTGCAGGCCGAGCGGAAACAGCATCGCCGCCACCGCCTCGGCAATCCGGCGGTCATTGGCGTAACGGCCGTCAGGGGTCACCAGCCGCACCGAGAACCCGCCGCCATATCCCGCCGCGTCGAGCAGTGCGCGCGCCGCCGCGATGTCGTAGCCGTCGCCGGACAATTCGGGCACATAGCCGTCCATATCGGCGCGCACCAGCTGGCGCACCGGCGTAGCGAAACCGCCCATGATCCGCTCGACCAGGGCCTCGCGGTCGATCGCCAGCGAGATCGCCTGCCGCACGCGCGCATCCTTGAACGGGTTGCGCCCCGCGGTGCCGCCGATATCGGCCAGGTGGTCGCGCTGCTGCTCCATCTGCAGGTGGATCAGCCGGTTGGCCGGCGCGCTGACGATGCCGATATCGGCCTTGCGCAGCGCGTCGATGCTGTTCGTCGGCACCTGCTCGGCGACATCGATTTCGCCGTCGATGAGCGCGCGCATCCGCCGGATCGGATCATCGATCACCCTGAATGCGACGTGCGACCAGCGCGCGCGGCGGTCGGCCGTCTCGAGCAGGAGATCCGTGCCGGGGACGGCTCCGGCGAACCGGTAGGGACCGCTGCCTCTCGTCGGCACGGGACCCGACGCGATCGCCAGCGCCTGGCCGTCGCGGCCGGCGCAGCCGCCATTGCGATAGACCGCGTCCGGAAAGGACGGCGGCGCCGGCACGATCATGATCGACGACAGGGCGCGTGGCGGAATGACGAAGCGCTGCCGGATGGTCATGCGCAGCAGGCCCGGCCCCGCGGCCTCGAAGACCTCGATCGGCCTCAGCAGGCCGGCGAAGGTGAGCGGGCTGCCTGCGGCGGCCTGCGCCCGGCAGAAACTGTAGATGACGTCGCGCGTGGTGACGGCCTGGCCATCATGAAAGACGGCATTCGCGCGCAGGGCGATCTGCCACTGCTTCGGCGCCGCCTCGGCCCAGCGCTGCGCCAGCGCTGGCACCGGCCGGTCCTGCCCGTCGCGGGCGATCAGCGGCTCGAAGACATGCAGCGCGACGGTGAGGTTGGGCGCGAAATTGTGGTGATGCGGATCCAGGCTGGTCGGCGCCGCGGCCAGCCCGATGCGCAAAGGCTCGGCACCTGCCCTGCCGGACAGCAGCAAAACCGGCAGCAAAGCCAGCAGCAGCAGCAGAATCGCGCAACGCGCTGACGCGATCCCCCTCACGACTCCCTCGCCCCGTAATCACTGCCTGCCGGATTATGCGCCGGAATGCGGCGGGTTTGAAAGCGTGCCGGCGTCAGGCGCCGCAGCGTTTCCACGGGCCGATATCCCAGTGGAGATGATCGCGGTGCGAAGCATCCGCATTCGGACCAAGTATCACCGCGAAATAGCGGCAGGCATGGCGGTTCAGCTCACGCAGATAGGTCCCTTCCCGGCCGCGGCCGCGGAAATCCTGCTGCACCGACAGGCGCGTGCCGTCGTCCAGCGTGAAACCCCAGATATCGATGGCGCGGCCATGGCCATGCTCGCTGATGCGCGCGCCGTTGCCGGTCATGCGCCGGCAGGTGAAGCCGCCGGCATGGTTGAGGCTGCCCAGGGGCCTGCCGAACAGGCGCCGGGCTTCCGGCTGCATCACCTCGCGCTCGAACTGCAGCAGCCGCAGCGCCAGCGGGCAGGTCACCTCGACCGGGCGGTTCAGCGCCAGGGATTGCAGGCGGATCAGCTTGACGCCGTTGACCAGGGTGCAGCCGTTCTTGCCCGGCTCGGCCTGCGCGATCAGCTCGAACTCGGCCCCGGCGGCGGCCAGGTCGTTGAGGCAGGCCGACTGGATCGCGTCGCGGCCGGGCCAGAGATGCAGCGCCGGATCGCCCTGCGGCACCACCACCGGCGACGGCGCCGGCTGCGGCGCGCAGGCCGCGACGAGCAGCAGCAGGGCGGCGGCGGTTATTCTGAAACCGGCAGCCACAGCACCTCCTCGATCCGCGCGGCGCCGGTCAGCAGCATGACCAGGCGGTCGACGCCGAGCGCGATGCCGGCGCAGTCGGGCAGGCCGTGGCGCAAAGCCGCGACGAAATCGGCATCAATCGGATAATCGTGGCCGTAGAGCCGGCGCTTCAGCATCATGTCGGCCTCGAAGCGGCGCTGCTGCTCGGCTGCGTCGGTCAGTTCGGAAAAGGCATTGGCCAGCTCGACGCCGCAGGCATAGAGCTCGAACCGCTCGGCCAGATGCGGCGCATCGAGCTTGGGCCGGCTCAGCGCCGCCATATGAATCGGATAATCGTAGAGGATGCAGGGCGAGCCGATGCCGAGATTGGGCTCGACCTTCTCCAGCGCGACGCGGAAATAGAGGTCGTCCCAGCTGTCGCCGTCATCGACCCGCAGGCCGATGCGCCGGCAGGCTTCGCGCATGGCGGCGAGATCGGGATTGTGCGGATCGGCGCCGATGCAGGCGGCAAGATCGAGCCCGGCGAACCGCGCCAGCGCCTCGTGTACCGTCAGGTACTGCCAGGGCCGGGCGATCTCGGCCTCTTTGCCTTGCCAGCGCAGATGCGTCTGCCCGGCTGCGATTGCCACCGCATGCAGCAGGATCTCGCAATCCTTCATCAGCCGGCGGTAGTCTGCGCCGGCGCGATACCATTCCAACATCAGGAAGGCGGGATGATGCATGGCCGCCCGCTCGCCGTTGCGGAAGACCGGTGCCAGCTGGAACAGCTTTTCCTCGCCGGCCGCCAGCAGCTTCTTCATGGCGAATTCGGGCGAGGTATGCAGATAGAGCGGCCGGATGCTGCCGCCGGGATGCTCGAGTTCGGTGGCGAAGGCCTTGAGATGCGGCTCCAGCCCGGGCGAGACCTGCAGGGCCGGGGTCTCGACCTCGACGAAGCCCTGGCCGGAAAAGCAGTCGCGGATGGCGCGCAGGCAGGCCTGGCGCAACAGCAGGTTCGGGCGCCGCCGGGCATAGAGGTCGGGGTGCCACCAGGGGGGCCGCCCGGAACTGTCGCTACCCTGCATTTTCGCCGCGACTCGGGTTGAGAAGGAATATCCGACCTGATAGTTTCCGCCCGGCTTTTTCGCAAGCGGGTCCGGCAACAAGCGACCCGCTAACCGCCTCCGGAGACAAGTTTATGGCCAAAGTAAACGCCAACCAGTTGCGCAAGGGCAACGTGGTCGAGATCAACGGCAAGCTGCTGGCCGTGCTCACCGCCCAGAACATCCAGCCGGGCAAGGGCACGCCGGTGACCCAGCTCGACCTGCGCGACCTCTCGACCGGACTGAAGACCACCGAGCGCTACCGCACCACCGAATCGGTCGAGCGCGTCTTCATCGATACCCGCGAATTCCAGTATCTGTTCACCGAGGGCGACACGATCACCTTCATGGACATCGAAAGCTACGAGCAGATCCCGGTGCCCGCCGATGTGGTCGGCGACCAGGCCGTATGGCTGCAGGACGGCATGCATGTCGAGATCGCACTCTATGAGGGCAAGCCGGTTTCAGTCAGCCTGCCGCAGACGGTGGTCATGGAGATCACCGAAACCGAGCCGACCGTGAAGGGCCAGACGGCCTCGTCGTCCTACAAGCCGGCGATCGTCAGCAACGGCCAGCGCGTGATGGTGCCGCCGCATGTCTCGGCCGGCGTGCGCATCGTGATCAACATCCAGGAAGGCGGCGTCTATCTGGAGCGCGCCAAGGACTAGTTCGCCGCAAGCGGTCCGAAGAAGCCGGTGATGCGGGCGAGTTTGCCGTCGCCGTCGAGTTCGCCGAAATCCACGCCGTCGCGCAGCACGTCGCCATTGCGCAGAAGGCGCGCGAAGCTGAACCGCAGCAATCCGTGATGGTGATCCACCCGGCTGGTTCGGGCGATCCGTGAGTCCGGATTGCGCGCCAGCACGCGGCCGATATGCGTCGCCAGTTCGCCGCGGCCGACCGTCTGCACCATCGGGTCGGTGTAGACACCCCTTTCCGCCCAGACATCTGCCAGCATGGCTTCGCGCTTCGCCGGATCGGCCTCGTTCCATGCCTCGCAATAGGCGGTGATCAGAATCTCCAGGGTCGCATCGTCCATTCCCTGCCTCCCCTGCATGGCTGCCATGCAGCTTAGCGGAATGTGACTGCGCGCACAGGCATGACGCGACGTAAGACCTAGATGCGAGCCGTCATCTTCCCCGCGCCTACGCGGATGCCTGCACGGAGCTCAGATCATGTCCTGCCCGGAACAGCTGGATGCCCTTGAAGCCCTCTGGCGGCTGAAGTCCGGCAGCGGGCGGCTGCCGCGTCGCAGCGATTTCAGCCCCGAGGAGCTCAGGCCCTGGCTTGGCAATCTGGGCCTCGTTGCCGTCGAGCGCGACGGTCACCGCCTGCGCTTCCGCATCACGCTGTCGGGCACCGTGCTGGACCAGTATCGCGGCTACGGTGTCACCGGGCGGTATCTCGGCCGGCGCGCCTGCGGCGACGAATCGCTGTTCCGCAACTTCACGAGCTGCGCCGTCGAAGGCGTGCCGGTCCGCTTCATCCACGACAATTCCCGCAACAGCGCCGTCTACCGGCGCATGGCGCAGCTGCTGCTGCCGCTCGGCGAGGACGGCGTGCAGGTGGACCGGATTCTGGTCGGGCTCTATCCGCTGCCCGCGAACGACGCGGAGCGGGACTCGCTGTCGCTGGCCGGCTGACGCAGAAGTCGTCTCACGCCGGTTCGTGCTGCCGCGCCTTCTGCTGCTGGTCATAGGCCGCCCGCGAGCGCTCGATGGCATCGCAATGCTCGTCCGCCCAGATCCACAGCGCGCAGATCGCCTCGCCCAGGCTCGCCCCCAGCGGGGTGAGCCGGTAATCGACCCGCGGCGGCACGACGGGATGGACGTGGCGGGTCACCAGACCGTCGCGCTCCAGCTGCCGCAGCGTCTGGGTCAGCATCTTCTGGCTGATGCCGCCCAGCTTCTCGCGCAGGCGGGAAAAACGCATCTCGCCATCGGCGAGAACCTCAATGGTCTGCAAGGTCCATTTGTCGGCAAGCCGCACCAGCATGGCGCGGACGAGATCTTCGGTGCGCGGATCGCAGGCACACGAATGATCGACTTGCATCGGGCTGATCGGGGCGTCCATGGCGTGTCACTCCGCATGGTCTCTGTGAGGTTAGTATAAAACTTTCAGGTGCCTTATTGCCACGACATCCGGCGCAGCCTAACTCTCGCGGCAACAGGGGGAATGCCAGAATGCGCGCCCCGAATTTCCGATATCCCTGCGGCCGGCTGAACAGCAACAGACCGGCGAGTTTCCTCACAAGCCCCGGTGGAGGACTATGATGGCCGTTACATTCACGCTCAACGGACGCACGACAACGCTGGATGCCGATCCGGAAATGCCGCTTTTGTGGGCAGTCCGCGACGAGATCGGGTTGACCGGCACGAAATTCGGCTGCGGGCTGGCGCAATGCGGCGCCTGCACCATGCATGTGGACGGCCAGCCGGTGCGCTCCTGCTCCACACCACTCAGCGCCGTGGAAGGACAGCAGGTGACCACCATCGAGGGCCTGGGCGGCAAGGTGGCGCAGGCCGTGCAGAGCGCCTGGGTCAAGCACGAGGTCGCGCAATGCGGCTATTGCCAGTCGGGCCAGATCATGTCGGCCGTGGCGCTGCTTTCCGCAAACGACCAGCCGAGCGATGCCGAGATCGACGAGGCGATGCAGGGCAATATCTGCCGCTGCGCCACCTATATGCGCATTCGCAGCGCCATCCACGATGCCGCCAAGACTTTGCGCGTCTGACAGCGAGGGCCCGATCATGACCGAACTGAGCAAGATCCAAATGCCCGAGACTTCGCGCCGCCGTTTCCTGCAGGGCAGCGCCGCCGCGGCCGCCGGCCTGGTGATCGGCTTCCGCTGGGCGCCGCGCAACGCGCTGGCGCAAAGCGGCGAGGGCGCGATGATGAACGCCTTCATCCGCATCGCGCCGGACAGCACCGTCACCGTGCTGTCCAAGCACCTGGAGATGGGCCAGGGCACCTATACCGGCCTGTCGACCATCGTCGCCGAGGAACTGGACGCCGACTGGAGCCAGATGCGGGCGGAAGGCGCGCCGGCGGATGCGAAGCTTTATGCCAACCTCGCCTTCGGCACCGTGCAGGGCACCGGCGGCTCGACGGCGATCGCCAATTCCTGGGAGCAGCTGCGCCGGGCCGGCGCGACAGCGCGCGCCATGCTGGTGGCCGCCGCCGCCGAGCAATGGAAAGTGCCGGCCGGTGAGATCGCGGTGTCCAAAGGCGTGGTCAGCCATGCCTCGGGCAGGACGGCGAGCTTCGGCGAACTGGCGCAAAAAGCCGCGCAGATGGCGCCGCCGGCGGATGTGACGCTGAAAGACCCGTCGCAATTCACCCTGATCGGAAAATCGGCGCCGCGGCTGGATGCGGCGGCCAAGAGCAACGGCACCGCGCAATACGCGCTCGACGTGAAGCTGCCCGGCATGTTGACCGCTTTGCTGCAGCGCCCGCCGCGGTTCGGCGCCAGGGTAAAGAGCTTCGATGCCGCCCAGGCGAAGGCCGTGCCGGGCGTGACCGATGTGGTGCAGATCTCCAACGGCGTGGCGGTGGTGGCGAAGAATTTCTGGGCCGCCAGCAAGGGTCGCGAGGCGCTGGAGATCGAATGGGACGAATCTGCCGCGGAGACGCGCGGCACGGACCAGATCATGGCCGAGTATAAGGCCCTGGCGAAGACGCCCGGTCTGCCGGCGCGCAAGACCGGCGATGCCGATGCCGCCTTCGGCCGCGCGGCCAGGGTGGTGGAGGCCACCTACGACTTCCCCTACCTCGCCCATGCGCCGATGGAGCCGCTGGACTGCGTGGTGCAGCTCGGGGCGGACGGCGTCGAGATCTGGGCCGGCGACCAGTTCCAGACCATCGACCAGATGAATGCCGCCCGCGCCGCGGGAATGAAGCCCGAGCAGGTGAAGATCAACACGGTCTATGCCGGCGGCAGCTTCGGCCGCCGCGCCAATGTCGTATCGGATTACGTCGTCGAGGGCGTCGAGATCGCCAGGGCGATCGACGGCCGCGCGCCGGTCCGGCTGGTCTGGACCCGCGAGGACGACATCCGCGGCGGCCGCTACCGCCCGATGTATCACCATGCGATGGCGGCCGCGCTGGATGCGGAGGGCAACATCATCGGCTGGCGCCACCGCATCGTCGGCCAGTCGATCATCGGCGGCACGCCGTTCGAGCCCGTGATGGTGAAGAACGGCATCGACCATACCTCGGTCGAAGGCGCCGCCAACCTGCCCTACGCGATCCCCAACATGAGCGTCGAACTGCACACCACCAAGACCGGCGTGCCGGTACTGTGGTGGCGCTCGGTCGGCTCGACCCACACGGCGTTCGCCACCGAGGTCTTCCTCGACGAGATCGCTTCGGCGACAGGCCAGGACCCGCTCAGCCTGCGGCGCAAGCTGCTGGACGGTCATCCGCGCCATCTCGGCGTGCTGAATCTCGCGGCCGAGAAGGCCGGCTGGGGCAGCCCGCTGCCCGCCGGCCGCATGCGCGGCGTCGCCGTGCATGAATCCTTCGCCTCCTTCGTCGCGGAAGTGGCGGAGGTTTCGCTGAAGCCCGACGGCAGCTGGAAGGTCGAGAAGGTGGTCGCCGCGGTCGATTGCGGGCAGCCGATCAACCCCGAGGTCATCAAGGCGCAGATCGAAGGCGGCATCGGCTACGGCCTGTCGGCCGCGCTGAAAGGCGCCATCACGCTGAAGGACGGCGTGGTGGAGCAGTCGAACTTCCACGACTACGAGGTGCTGCGCATCCACGAGATGCCGCTAGTCGAGGTGCATATCGTGCCCTCGACCGAAAAGCCGACCGGGGTCGGCGAGCCCGGCACGCCGCCGATCGCGCCCGCCGTCGCCAACGCGCTGATGGCCGGCACCAGGCAGCGGTTCCGCGCCCTGCCCCTGCCGGCCAATATCAGGTCGGCGTGAACCGCAGCCGCATCCGGCGGCGCCAGAGCAGCAGGGCGCAGGCGCCGCCGGCCAACGACAGCGGCAGCATCGTCAGATAGGTGAGGCCGCCCAGCGCGGCGAAGACAGGGCCGATGAGCAGCGTCGCCAGCGCCAGCATCGCGGCATTGGCGGCGGTATAGAGGCTCTGCGCCGTGGCGGAGGCATCCGGATCGACGCCGTCGGCCAGCAGCCGCATGGCGCCGAGATGGGCGCAGCCAAACGTCGCGGCATGCAGCAGGTTGAGCACGACCAGCGAGGGAAAGTCGGCAACCAGCCCGGTCAGCCCCCAGCGCAGCAGGCCGCCGAGCGACGCCAGCAGCAGCAGGCCGGCGCCGCCCAGCTTCAGGCCGACGCGCTGGCCGACGGCGAACAGGATCACTTCTGCCAGCACGCCCTCGGCCCAGAGAAAGCCGATCTGCGCATCGCCCAGGCCCGCATCGCGCCAGTGCAGCGTGCCGAAGGTGTAGAGCATGGCATGCGTCGACTGCAGGCAGGCATTGGCGCCGAGGAAGGCGAGGAACAGCCGGTTGCGCAGCAGGCGAAGCACCGGTGCGCCGAGCCGCGGACGATCCAGCGGCAGGCGGATGTCGGGCAGCAGATGGCTGCTGAGCGCCAGCAGCGCCATCGCCGTCAGCAGCAGGCCGTAGATCCAGTCGTCGTCGCGCCCCTTCAGCCACCATCCGGCGAGATAGGCCGCCACCATGAAGCTGATCGAACCCCAGAGCCGCAGGCGGCCGTATTGCAGGCCATGCCGGCCTGCGGCGAGCAGCGCGAGGTTCTCGCTGAACGGTGTGATCGGGGACCAGAAGGCGGCATAGAGAATCGCAAGCAGGAGAAGCGGCCAGAAACCATGCGCCCACCAGAAGGGCAGGAAGGTGAGCAGGCTGCCCCAGGCCAGGATCACGATGGCGCCGCGCCGGCGGCCGCTGCGATCCACCAGATGCGCCGCGCCCGGTCCGGCGGCCAGCCGGAGCCAGATGCCGGCCGATACCACGATGGAGATCTCGGCCGCGGTCAGGCCGCGCGATTCCAGCCACACCGACCAGAAGGGCAGCCAGATGCCCGGCCCGACAAACAAGGCGACGTAGAAGAGGCTGATTCGCCAGGCAACGCCGCGACGTTCGGCGCTCATCATCTGCTCCCTCTCGCCACCGGCCGGGCGGGCGAAAATTGTTTACAATTCAGCGGCAACAGTGTTTACAATTTCTTGTTGTGTGCGGCGCACAAAGTCGCGACTGACAGGCCGCAAAGTGACAGGGGGATTCCAGGCATCATGCTCTTGCGTCATCGAAGGGGCGGCTGCGCGACATGGCGCGACCGCGCCGCTTTCAGTCTGGGGCTTGCATGATGCAGGGAGATGCGTTCGTCAAGATCGACGGGGTGCGCCTCGTCTATCAGATGGCCGAGGAGCAGACCCTGGCCGTCGAGGATCTTTCCCTCGACATCCGCGAGGGAGAATTCGTCGCCGTGGTCGGCCCGTCGGGTTGCGGCAAGTCGACCCTGATGAAGCTGGTCACCGGGCTGATCGACGCCACGGCGGGGAAGATCACCGTGGACGGCAAGCCGGTGAAAGGCCCGGTCCAGGGCGTCGGCATGGCCTTCCAGAATTCCACCCTGCTGCCCTGGCGCAGCACGCTCGACAACGTGATGCTGCCGCTCGAGATCGTCGAGCCGCACAAGCGCCGGCTGCGCGCCGAGCGCAAGAGCTACGTCGCGCAGGCGATGGAGCTGCTGAAGACCGTCGGCCTGACCGAATTCGCCGAGAAGGCGCCGTGGCAATTGTCGGGCGGCATGCAGCAGCGCGCCAATCTCTGCCGCGCCATCATCCACAACCCGCGACTGCTGATGCTCGACGAACCCTTCGCCGCGCTGGACGCCTTCACCCGCGAGGAATTGTGGGGCGTGATGCAGGCGCTGTGGATGGAAAAGCGCTTCACCGCGATCCTGATCACCCATGACCTGCGCGAGGCCGTCTATCTCGCCGACCGCGTCTTCGTGATGAGCAAGCGGCCGGGCAAGGTGATCCTGACCCGGGAGGTCGACATCCCGCGGCCGCGCACGCTGGACACCACCTTCGAGCCGCATTTCGGCTCGATCGTGCATGAGCTGCGCGAGCATATCCATTCGGTGCGCGTATCATGATGAGCGAGAAAACCCTGCTGCGGATCATGCCCTGGCTGGTCACCGTCGCCTTCTTCCTGCTGTGGGAGGCGATCTGCATCGTCACCGGCATCGAGCCCTTCATCCTGCCGCGCCCAACGCTGGTCTTCGAGACCGGCGTCAAGTTCGCGCCGCAGATCCTGCATCATTCGCTGCAGACGCTGTACACCACCACTGCCGGCTTCGTGATCGGCGTGGTCGGTGGCGCGCTGCTGGGCATCGCCATTGGAGCGTCGAAATTCGTCTATAACGGCGTCTATCCCGTGCTGGTCGGCTTCAACTCGATCCCAAAAGTGGCGCTGGTGCCGGTGCTGGTGATCTGGTTCGGCATCGGCACGGTGCCGGCGATCATCACCGCCTTCGTGATCTCGTTCTTCCCGATCGTGGTCAATGTCGCCACCGGCCTCGCCACCATCGAGCCGGAGCTGCGCGACGTGCTGCGGTCGCTGGGCGCCAGCAAGCTGGAAATCCTGACCAAAATTGGACTTCCGCGCGCCATGCCCTATCTGTTCGCCTCGCTGAAGATCGCCATCACGCTGGCCTTCGTCGGCTCGGTGATCGCCGAGACGGTCGCCTCCAACGAGGGCATCGGGTACCTGATGCTGTCGGCCTCTTCGAGCTATAATGTGCCGCTCGTCTTCGCCGGGCTGGTGGTCGTGGCGGTGATGGGCGTGGTGATGTATGCCGTGGCGGTCTGGTTCGAGCGCCGCATGACCGGCTGGGCCTTCCGCGGCAGCGACCTGATGACCTGACGCTTCCGGCCGCCCGGCCGGTGGGAGGAGCAGAAGTCCGCAATGTCCGATCCGGTCCGGTTCGTCTCCCGCGGACAGGTGGTGCATGTGGGGCCCGAAATCCCGCACACCATGACAGCGCTGGATTATCTCCGCCTCCGCCTGCGCCGCACCGGCAGCAAGGAAGGCTGCGCCGAGGGCGATTGCGGCGCCTGCACGGTCGTTATCGGCGAAGCCGTCGATGGCCGCCTGCGCTACCGGGCGATGAATGCCTGCATCCTCTTCGTGCATCAGCTCGACGGCAAGGCACTGTTCACCGTCGAGGACCTGGCCCTGCCCGGCGAACAGGAGGGCGAAACCCTTCATCCTGTCCAGCAGGCGATGGTCGAGACCCATGCCTCGCAATGCGGCTTCTGCACGCCCGGCTTCGTGATGTCGCTGTTCGCCTATTTCCACGAGCAGCGCGACGCCGATGACGAGAGCCTGAAGGATGCTTTGGCCGGCAATCTCTGCCGCTGCACCGGCTATCGCCCGATCCTCGCGGCGGGGCGGCGCATGTTCGAGCTGGCGCGCGAGGACCGCTTCACCGCGATGGAAAATGCCATCCTGACACAGCTCGCCGGGCTGCAGCGCAGCCGCATGCTGCGGCATTCGACGCCGCAGGGCGATTTCCTCGCGCCGCGCAGCATCGCGGAACTGACCGAGGCGCTGGCCAGCCTGCCCGCGGGCGAGGCCTGGCTGCTCGCCGGCGGTACCGATATCGGGCTCTGGGTGACCAAGCAGCAGCGCCAGCCGCGCAGCATCGTCTATATCGGCCGCGTCGCGGAGTTGCAGGAAATCCGCGACAACGGCGATACGATCGAGATCGGCGCCGGCGTGACCTATGCCGACGCCCTCGCAGCGATCGAAACCCTGCATCCCGATTTCGCGCGAATGGTCCGCCGCCTCGGCTCGGTGCAGATCCGCAATTCCGGCACCATCGGCGGCAATATCGCCAATGGCAGCCCGATCGGCGACACGATGCCGGCGCTGATCGCGCTGGGGGCGACGGTTACGCTCCGCGGCAAGGCCGGCGTGCGGAGCCTGCCACTGGAAGACTTCTATCTGGGATACCGGAAGACCGCGCTGGCGCCGGGCGAATTCGTCCAAAGCATCACCGTACCGAAACCGGCAGCCGACAGCCATTTCGCCGTCTACAAGCTGTCGAAGCGTTTCGATCAGGATATCTCAGCGCTGCTGGGCGCCTTCCATGTGAAACTGGATGGCCGGACGGTGCGGGACGCACGCATCGCCTTTGGCGGCATGGCCGCCATCCCGGCGCCGGCCCACAAGGCCGAAGCGGCCTTGCGCGGCGCCGCCTTCGCGCCGGATGCCATCGAACCGGCCGCCGCGGCGCTGGCCGAGGATTTCCAGCCGCTCAGCGATATGCGCGCCTCGGCCGCATACCGCCTGCTGGCGGCGCAGAACCTGCTGCGCAAGTTCTGGCATGAGGCGGTGACGGGCGAGAAGATCCGGCTGGAGGCGGCAGAATGAGCGCCGCCCGCAAGCCACTCGGCCATGACAGCGCCGCCAGGCATGTCGCCGGCAGCGCGCGCTATATTGACGACCTGCCCGAGCCGGAAGGCCTGCTGCACGCCGCCCTGCATCTGAGCGACCGCGCGCATGCGAAGATCAGGAGCATCGACCTGAGCGCGGCCCAGGCCGTGCCGGGCGTCGTTGCCGTCATGACCGTGCAGGACGTGCCGGGCGATCCCGATATCGCGCCGGTGGTGCGGCCCGAGCCGGTGCTGGCCCAAGGCACGATCGAATTCCACGGCCAGCCGGTCGCCGCCATTGCCGCCCGCGACCTCGCCACCGCGCGCCGCGCCGCCAGGCTTGTGACGGTGGAGTACGAAGACCTGCCGCCCCTGCTCGATCTGGCCGAGGCGGTGAAGAAGAATGCCCTGCTGCTACCGCCCCTGCAGCTCAAGCGCGGCGATGCCACGGCAGCAATCGCCGCTGCACCGCACCGGCTGAGCGGCGAGCTGCATCTCGGCGGCCAGGATCATTTCTACCTCGAAGGCCAGGTCAGCCTGGCCGAGCCGCGCGAAGACGGCGACACGATGGTTCGCTGCTCGACCCAGCATCCCTCCGAGGTGCAGAAGCTGGTCGCGCGCGTGCTGGGCAGGCCTTTGCACAGCGTGACGGTGGAATGCCGGCGCATGGGCGGCGGCTTCGGCGGCAAGGAAACCCAGGCGGCGCAATTCGCCTGCATCGCCGCCCTGCTGGCGCATCAGACGCAGAAGCCGGTCAAGCTGCGGCTCGACCGCGACGAGGACATGATCGCCACCGGCAAGCGGCATGATTTCCTCGTGCGCTACGATGTCGGTTTCGATGCCGACGGCCGCATCCTCGGCTATGACCTGCTGCTGGCCGGGCGCGGCGGCTGGGCGGCCGATCTGACCGGCGCGGTGGTCGACCGCGCCGTCTTCCATGCCGATTCCAGCTACTGGCTGCCCGATGTCACCATCACCGGGCTGTGCTGCAAGACGCATACGGTTTCAAACACCGCCTTCCGCGGCTTTGGCGGGCCGCAGGGCATGGCGGCGACGGAATATGTGATCGACGAGATCGCGCGCTACCTGGAACGCGATCCGCTGGAAATACGGCTCGCCAACCTCTATGGCAAAACCGAACGCAACGTCACGCCGTATTTCCAGCCGATCAAGGACAACATCCTGCCCGAGCTGTTCGACGAGCTGCTGGCCAGCAGCGATTACCGCCGGCGCCGGCAGGAGATCGCTAGCTTCAACGCGCAGAGCCGGTTCCTCAAGAAGGGCCTGGCGCTGACGCCGGTGAAATTCGGCATCTCGTTCACCACCAGTTTCCTCAACCAGGCCGGCGCGCTGGTGCTGATCTATGAGGACGGCTCGGTGCAGCTCAATCATGGCGGCACCGAGATGGGCCAGGGCCTCTATATCAAGGTGGCACAGGTGGTGGCCGATGCGCTGGGCATCGGGCTGGATCGCATCCGCATCACCGCCACCCGCACCGACAAGGTGCCGAACACTTCTGCCACCGCCGCCTCTTCCGGCGCCGACCTGAACGGCAAGGCGGCGGAAGCCGCCGCACTGACTTTGCGCAATCGCCTCGCCGATGTCGCCGCGCCGATCCTGCGCGTGCCGCCCGACGAAATCCTGTTCCGCGACGGCATGCTGCAGGGCGGCGGCAACGCCATGCCCTTTGCCGAGGCCGTGCACAACGCCTATATCGCCCGCGTGTCGCTGGCCGCATCGGGCTACTACGCCACGCCGGGCATCCAGTTCGACCGCACCACGCGCCAGGGCAATCCTTTCTACTATTTCGCCTATGGCGTGGCGGCGACCGAAGTGCTGGTCGACTGCTTCACCGGCGAATACCGCTTCACCCGCGCCGATCTGCTGCATGATTGCGGCGATTCGCTCAACCCGGTGATCGATCTCGGCCAGGTCGAAGGCGGCTATCTGCAGGGGCTGGGCTGGCTCACCATGGAGGAATTGTGGTGGGATCAGGCCGGCCGCCTGCGCACCCATGCGCCCAGCACCTACAAGATCCCGACGGCGCGCGACCTGCCCGAAGATTTCCGCGTGAAGCTGGTCGCCGGCCGGCCCAACGCGGCGGAAACCATCTTCCGCTCCAAGGCGGTGGGCGAACCGCCGCTGATGCTCGCCATCTCCGGCTGGCTGGCGCTGAAGGATGCCGTCGCGGCGGCGGCCGGAACCGCCCGGGTGCATCTCGACGCGCCGGCGACGCCCGAACGCGTGCTGCTGGCGATTGCAGCCGCGCGCCGGCAGCAGCAGGCAGCGGCACCGGAAAGCGTGGCGGCGAAATGAACTGGCTGAACACCCTTTCCGATCTGGACACCCGCGGCGTGCCCGCCGTTCTGGTGACCGTGGCGGCGGTGGACGGCTCGGCGCCGCGCGAGGCCGGCACCAAGATGGTGGTGACGCCCGAGACCAGCATCGGCAGCATCGGCGGCGGCACGCTGGAATTCCGCGCCATCGAGATCGCCCGCCATATGCTGAGCAGCAGGCAGGGGCCCAGTCTGCGCAAATTCCCGCTCGGGCCCGCGCTGGGGCAATGCTGCGGCGGCCATGTCACCCTGCTGTTCGAGCCGCAGCGGCCCGACCTGTTCAATGTCGCGCTGTTCGGTGCCGGGCATGTCGGCAAGGCGATGGTGCAGGTGCTCTCCGCCCTGCCCTGCCGCATCCGCTGGTTCGACCCGCGCGCCGACGAATTTCCCGACCATGTGCCGCCGGGCGTCAGCGTCGAGATCACCAACGCGCCGGAACGCGAGATCGCCGGACTCGCCGAGGGCAGCTGGCTGCTGATCATGTCGCACAGCCATGCGCTCGATCTCGGCATCGCGGCAAAGGCCCTGCAGGAGGACCGTTTCGCCTATATCGGCCTGATCGGCTCGGAGACCAAGCGCGCGCGTTTCGAGAAACGCTTCCGCGAGCTTGGGCTGAGCGAGCAGCAGATCGCGAAGCTCACCTGCCCGATCGGCATCGAGGGCGTGTCGGGCAAGCATCCCGGCGAGATCGCGATCGCCACCGCGGCGCAGCTGCTGCGGCTGCGCGAGACGGGCCGGCAGGCGCTGCGCGTCGTCGACGAGAGCGCGGCTTAACCCTCACCCTCCCGCTGACGCGGGCCCCTCCCTCTCCCGTTGAAACGGGAGAGGGGTGAAAAGCCCTCGCCCGCGCAAGTGGAAGAGGGAGGGGACCCGCTGCGCAGCAGCGGGGAGGGTGAGGGCCTACAGCCCCAGGATTCGCAGCTGGTCTTCCAGTTCGCCGCGGCTCATCGGGTAATCGGTGCCGTTGCGGGCGTTCAGCATCAGGCGCGGCGGCACGCGGGCGAGGTCGCGCTGGATCATCACGGCCGTGCGCATGGTGAATTTGGCGCGCCAGACCAGCGCGGTGATCAGCCGCCCGTTGCGCGACTCGAATGCCTTCTGGATCACCGAGAGCGGGATGCGGCCGTTCTGCACCAGCGCCTGCAGCACGAAGTTGCGGTCGTTGCGCTCGATCGCCTCCTGCACCATGTCGTTGTCGAGCTTGTTCGACTTGATCAGCAGCTTCACCCTGGCCTCGGCTTCCGCCATCGGCGTGGGCTCCTCGCCTTTCGGCTCCTTCGGCCGGTCCTGCTTCTCGGGCTTGTCCGGGCCGGTCTCCTCCAGCTTGACGTCGAGGCGCTGCTCGACCACCTGGCGCAGCTCGGCCAGCGTATCGGCCGGCAGGTCGGTGCGGCTGGCCAGCCGGGTCAACAGCGACGCGGCGACGAAACCGGCGATGCGCTTGGCCGCCTTGCCCGGCAGGTTGGGGCGCTGCACCAGCGGCTCATGCCAGGGCTCGTGGCTCGGCGCGGCATCGAGGATGAGATCGAGCGTCTCCTCGCGGATCTGCGCCGAATCGTTCGCCAGCAGCGTGGCGACCGCGGAAACGTCGCGGGTGGCGACGATGGCATCCGACACGCCGGTCGACAGGCCGACACGTCTGGCGATGGCCGAGAGCGCGCCCGACTGCGCCGCACCGGCCACGATCTCGCGCAGGTCGTCGTCCGACAGCAGCGGCGAGAATTGCAGCACCGGGGCGGAAACGATCAGCTCGACATCCAGCGCGAGCTGCTTGACCAGGTGATGCGGCACGTGATCGGCCGCCTTGATCGCCTCCGACAGCACGGCGCGGATGCGGGTCAGCTCGTCGCGCGCCAGCAGCTCCAAGGTCTGGATCGCGTATTCGCGGGCCTTGTTGGCCTCGTCGGCCGGCAATTCGGGCAGCAGACGCGCCACCTTCTCGGCCAGCCGGCTGCGAACTTCGCGCGAGGAATCGTTGGCAAGGAGGATATGCGCCTGCGCCGGGGTTGCCTCGTTCTCGGCAATCGCGCGGCGCACTTCCTCGGCCTCGTCGACGGCGAGGTAATAAAGGATCTCGGGCTGGATATCCTTGCGCCGCGCCAGTTGCAGCCGCACCGCCTTGTCGGTGGAAGCGGCCAGCGCCTTGGCCTTGTCGTAATCGATGCCGTCGCTCATGCGGCCGATCCGCTCTTGTCCGGCAGCGCGGCGATGAAGCTGCGGCCCTTGCCGCCCTTCTTCGCCGCATACATCGCCTCGTCGGCGCGGCCGATCAGCGCTTCCGCCGTTTCGGGCGCGTCGAGGCGCGAGAACACTGCGCCGATGGAAAAACCGAGCGGGTGGCCGTCCACGCCGAACCGGCCATGCAGCTCGCGCCCGGCCTCATGCATGCGCTGTGCGATCGACTCAGCGGCGCTGCGCCCGGTCTCTTCCAGCCAGATCAGGAATTCGTCGCCGCCGATGCGGGAGGCGAGATCCATCACGCGGGTGATCTTGCGCGTCTCGTCGGCCACCGCCTTCAGCACGGCGTCACCGGCCTGGTGCCCGCGCACGTCGTTCACCTTCTTGAAATTGTCGAGGTCGAAATAGATCAGCGTGCCGCGCAGGCCGTTGCGCCGGTGCCGCTCCAGCCGCTTGTCCAGCTCGGCCAGGAAAGCACGGCGGTTCAGCAGCCCGGTCAGGCCATCGGTATTGGCCAGCTTGTTGAGCTTCTTCTGCGCGCGGCGCAGCGCATCGACGCGCTCGCGCGCCTCGGTCACGTCGCGGGCGACGCCGCGGGCGCCGAGCCAGAGGCCCTTGGCGTCGCGCACCGGCAGGCAGGAAACCTCGAAGCAGCCGATGCTGCCGTCCTTGCGCTGCAGGAAGACTTCCACCGCATCGAGCTGCGCATCCGCCTCGAACGGCCAGACGCTCGGCGCCGGCGTCTCGGGCTCGTCGGGCGCCGCCAGCTCGCGCGCGGTGCGTCCTTCCAGTTCGCGCGCGGTATATCCGAGCGCGCCGCGCGGCGAGACGAAGCCGAAGCGGCCATCGGCCTTGGTCTCCCAGGCGAAGTCGGTCGAACAGGTGACCAGGTCCTTGAACAGCTGCCGCGACTGCATCAGCGCCTGGATCAGGTTGCGCTCCAGCGTCGCATCGCGACCGAGCAGCAGGAGATGGCGCGCGGCGCGGTCGCCCCGAGCACCATCGCCACCGGGAATCAGCGTGACCTGCAGGGCGGCGCCGCGCGCGCCCGGCAGATCGGCGCGCTCCTGCCGCGGCCGGCCATCCTCCAGCGCGGCATCAATGGCGGCGGCGAACGCCGGCAGCGCGCCTTCCGCCACCGCCGCCAGCAGCGGTTCCGCCGCCGCATTGGCGACCAGCACCCGGCCCTCGCTGTCCAGCAGGGCGGCGGGGCCCGGAAAATTCGGGACCAGCAGCGCCGGCGCAAAGCCCGGTGCGCCCGATTCCCCTGCCATCATGTCCAAAGCCGCCAACCACCCCTCCAGCCGCCCGGCAAATGCCGCCGCCGGTGCTCGCCATCTTAGACAGAAGGCCCTATTTTGCGAAACCGTGATCTCCCGGCCCGAAATATCCCCCGCGTCGTCATCGCGTGCAGTCCTGGCCGGGCCCGACCTGGCGCGCGCGGAAATGTGGGTTTTCGACCTCGACAACACGCTCTATCCGGCGCGCTGCAACCTGTTCGCGCAGATCGACCAGAAGATGGGCGAATTCATCTGCAGCCATTTCGGCATCGCGCTGGAAGACGCCAAGCGCCAGCAGAAGGGCTTCTTCAACCGCCACGGCACCACCCTGCGCGGCCTGATGGTCGAGCACGGCATCGATCCGGCGGCCTTCCTGGAATATGTCCATGACATCGACGTTTCGGTGGTCCCCGCCCTGCCGGAGCTCGGCGCGGCGCTGCAGCGCCTGCCCGGCCGCAAGATGATCTATACCAACGGCACCGTCGCCCATGCCGCCCGGGTGCTGGAACGGCTGGGGATCGCCAACCATTTCGAGGCGGTGTTCGACATCGTCGCCTCCGACTACCTGCCCAAGCCGCAGGCGGAACCCTATTGCCGGCTGCCGGACCTCCATGGCTTCGACCCGCGCCGGGCCGTGATGGTGGAGGACATGGCGCGCAACCTGCAGCCGGCCGCCGCGCTGGGGATGACCACGGTGTGGATTCCGACGGCGGAAGACTGGTCGGCGCCGCCGGACGGCGATCATTACATCGACCATGTCACGTCCGACCTCACCGCCTTCCTGGCCGCCCTGCCGGTCGGTTGACTTCGAGGGACCGGCAGCTATTGTCTCGCGGTTTTCCGCCGCCGCCTGCCCAAGGGAATTCCGATGTCCGACGCCGCCCTCAAGAGCCAGCTCCAGCCCGTGATCGACGCCGCCTGGGAGAATCGCGACCAGGTGAATTTCCAGACCAAGGGCGAGATCCGCGATGCCGTCGAGGCGGCGCTGAACGCGCTGGACGAAGGCCGGCTGCGGGTGGCCGAGAAGGCCGGCGGCAAATGGGAGGTGAACCAGTGGGCCAAGAAGGCCGTGCTGCTCAGCTTCCGCCTCACCGACAACATGCTGATCTCGGATGCGCCCGGCGGCGCGCACTGGTTCGACAAGGTGCCGTCGAAATTCGCCGGCTGGAGCGAGCAGCGGTTCCGCGCCGCCGGCTTTCGCGCCGTGCCGGGCGCCGTGGTGCGCAAGGCGGCCCATATCGCGCCGGGCGTCGTTCTGATGCCGTCCTTCGTCAATGTCGGCGCT
>CAYSCA010000010.1:0-37979 GCA_964429465.1 uncultured Rhodospirillaceae bacterium | reverse complement strand
GCAGGAATCGTGATAGGTCACTTTGGCATTCACTGCCGGCGCGCTGACCGCATCCACCCTGAGTACGTCGACCAGGAAGCTGGTCAGTTCGTACATGCGGCTGCTCAGATCCTCGGCGCGCGCCTTCCAGTCCGGCTCGGCCGCGAAGAGCGCCGGGTAGTGATCTTTGATCATGCCGGCGCAGGAGCCGCTCGGCGCCACGACGTAATCGTAGCCGCGGAAAGCATCGATCACCTGGCGCGCGATGGCGGTGGTATCCTTGCGGTCGCCGGAATTGTAGGCCGGCTGGCCGCAGCAGACCTGCGCCTCGGGCACCTCGACCAGGCAGCCGGCGTCTTCCATCAGCTTGATCGCGGCGAAGCCGACGCTGGGCCGGAACAGATCGACCAGGCAGGTGACGAACAGGGCCACGCGCGGCTTTTTCTTGTCGGGACTCATGGGGCGGTCTCCTCGGATCACTTTACCCGGCCGGCGGCAACGGGCAATCCGTTGCGCGCCGCGCCTTTGGCGATATGCCGCAGCACGGCTTCGCGCGCCGCCGCCGGATCGCGCGCGGCCACCGCCGCGGTGATGGCGGCATGTTCGGACTCGATCTCGGCCAGCCGGTTCTCGTAGCGCAGGCGGCTCAGGCGCGCCAGTTGCATCGCCTCGCGCGCATGGCGGCCGACGAAAGCCGCGAAGCGCCGCAGGGCCGGGTTATGCGCCGCCGCCGCGAGCGTGTCGTGGAAGCGGATATCTTCCGCCAGGCCGAGGCTGCCGCCGGCGATGGCGGCCTGCATCGCGGCCTGTGCGGCGCGCAGGGCGGCGAGATCGGCCGGGGTATGGCGTTCGGCGGCCAGCGCGGCGCAATCGGCTTCGATCAGGCTGCGCAGTTCGAGCAGGTCGGCATCATCATCGGCGGCCAGCCGGAAGGCGCTGCTGCCCGGCGCGGCGGTGACGAAGGCGCCCTTGCCGGCCCGCGTCTCGACATAGCCGTCGCTTTTCAGCCGGGCGATCGCCTCGCGCACCACGGCGCGGCTGACGCCATGGCGGGCCGCGAGGTCATGTTCCGAGGGCAGGCGGTCGCGCGGCGCCCAGGCACCCGAAAGGATCGGCTGCAGCAGGGCCTGGACCAGCAGATCGACCCGGGTGGCGGCCGGGCGGCGAAGATCGGGCAGGATGGTCATGGGTGTAACCTGTCAGACAGGTTGGCACGAAAGTCTCCTGCCTTCAATAGCCTGCCGGACGGCCCGCCCCCGCCCACGGTGCGACTGGCCGGTGACCGGCGGCGCCGGTGACATCCTCGGCCGGTCACCCCTTCCTCACACCGCAGCGCCACGGCCGGGCTTTTAATCGCCGCAACCATTCCGGGGGTGATCCCACCATGAATGCCCATGTGAGCGAAGCACCGCGGCTGCGGCCGGGGGCGACCCTGCAATTTCTCGACGGCGCCGGCATGCTGTTCCTGACCGGCAGCCAGCAGCTCTTCTCGCTCAACACCACGGCCGCCTTCATCTGGTGCCTGCTGGAGGACGGGCTGCCGCCGGGACGGATCGCAGAGCAGCTCAACGCCACCTTCGGGCTGGCGCGCGCGGAAGCCGAGAGCTGCGTGATCCATGTGCTGCAGCAATGGAGCGAGCTGGGCCTGCTGGATGCCGAGGGGATGGCCAACGGCGCGGCCAGCGCGGCGGGCACCTTCACCCTGCTCGATACGCGCTTCCGCCTGCAGGTCACGATCCCCGATCTGCTGGATCAGCTCACGCCGTTGCTGGCGCCGCTGCGCGCCGCCGATCCGGCGCCCGATGCGCTGACCCTGCAGCTTGCCACGATGCCGGAGGGCTTCGAGCTGCGCCTCGGCGACCGGGTGATCGAGCATTGCGACCTGCGCCGCCAGGTCGTGCCGATGATCAAGACCGCCCTGATCGAGCTGGCGCTGGAGCGCAGCACAGATTTCTGCGCCATCCATGCCGCGGGCGTCAGCCTCGGCGGCCGCGCCCTGCTGCTGCCCGGCGCCTCGGGCCAGGGCAAGAGCACGTTGAGCGCGGCGCTGGTCGCGGCCGGCCTGCCGCTGTTCGGCGACGATACCGTGGTGCTGGCGCGCGACACGCTGGAGGCGCGGCCGGCGCCGTTCTCGATCTGCCTGAAATCCGGCGCCTGGCCGCTGCTGCGCCGGCAATATCCCGGCATCGAGCAGCTGCCGGTGCATCACCGGCTGGATGGCAAGCTGGTGCGCTATGTGACGCCGGACCCCGCCCGCTGGCTGGGCGAGGAATGCCGGCAGCGCGTCGCCTGGATCGTGTTCCCCAGCCGCTTGGCCGGCGAAGCCGCCGGGCTGGAGCCGCTGCCGCGGCCGGAAGCGCTGATCCGGCTGCTGACGCAATGCTTCCCGCTGGATGGCGGGCTGGATGCGGCAAAGGCCGCCCGCCTCGTCGACTGGATGCGCGGCGTGGATTGCTACGAGTTGCGCTATGACGATCTCGACGAGGCGGTCGCCTGCCTGCGCGGCCTGGCCGCGGGATGATGATGGCGCGGCTGCGCGCGCTGCGGCTGATCGCCGAGATGCTGCAGCCGCAGGCCGGCGGCCCCGATGCCGCGGCGCGGCGGCGCGACGCAAATCCCGACTGGCCCGCCCTGCTGGCGCTCGCCAACGAGCATCTGGTGACCCCGGCGCTGTATGTGTCGCTGCGCGACGCCGGGCGGCTCGGCGAGCTGCCGGAAGAGGTGCGCGACTATCTTGCCTTCCTGCATGGCGAGAATGTCGCGCGCAACCAATGCCTGCAGGCCCAGGCCATCGCGCTGGGGCGCGCGCTGAACGCGGCCGGTATCCGGCCGATGCTGCTGAAGGGCGCGCTGGCGCTGTTTCCCGGCCAGGCGCATGCGCCGGGCCTGCGCATGATGCGCGATCTCGATTTCCAGATTCCGAAGGAGCAGGCCGATGCCGCGCTGCGCGTGCTGCAGCAGCTCGGCTATGCCGCGATCGCGCGCTATCCCGACGGCCATCATGCCTATGGCGATTTCGCGCGCGACGGCGATCCGGGCGCCGTCGATCTGCATTTCGAGCTGGTGGATGCCGCCTATCTGCTGCCGGCCACCGCGGTGCGCAAGCGCGCCGGCCTGCTGCAGGCCGAAGGCGCGGAATTCCTGGTGCCGGCGCCGACGGATGCGCTGCTGCATATCCTGCTGCATGCGCAGATCCATCATCTCGGCCAGTTCTACCGCGGGCGCCTGGAATTGCGGCAGCTGCTCGACTATGCGCTGATGGCGCGACGATACGGGCCGGCGATCGACTGGCGCCATGTCGCGCGGCATTTGCGGCGCCACCGGCTCGACCTGCCGCTGCTGAGCTATGCGCTCGCGGCGGAAAAGCTGCTCGGCCTGGACTCGCCCCTGCCGCTGCCGGCCACGGCCGCGGCGCATCTGCAATACTGGCGCTGCCTGCTGCAGATCGGCTGGCCGCGGCTGGAGCGCCTGACCCTGCCGGCGGCCAATCTCTGCGCGGCTTTCGCGCGCTACCGCATGGACGGACTCTATGGCCGGCAAAGCCCGCTACTGCTGCGCCGGCTGCGGCATGGCCTGCGCTTCCTGCGCAAGAGCCGCCGCGACGGCGCGCTGCGACGCCTGTTCAAGGCCGGCTGACCTCACGCCTGGTGAATCGAAACGGCCGGAGGGCGCCAGCCCTCCGGCCCTCTGCCGATGCGATATCGGTCCGCCGGGCCGTCAGCTATGGCCGCGGCGGCGGCCGCCGCTGTGACCCCGACCACCGCTATGACCGCGCCCGCCGCTATGGCCGCGGCGCCTGCCGTTATGCTTGCCGCCGCTATAGCCGCCCTGGCCGCCGTGACTGCCATGGCTGCCCGAGGAGGCGGTGGCATAGCTGTGCCGCGTCTGCGACAGGATCAGCGTAACCGCCGGCGGGGTGGCGATGGCGAACTTGCCGCAGGTCGCGAGGAAACGGCGGCGTGCCTCGGTCGCGGCATCCGGCGCTTCGTGTTTCGAGTCCATGTCGTGTCTCCGTGGAGAGTCTGCGCATGACTGCCCGGCCGGGCAGTCGCCGGAATTCTCCTCCGGATAGTTCCGGCCGCGGGGTGATCACTCGGCGATTGTCCGCCGCGGATTCAGCGCGCGCCGGACGCGCCGCCGTCACACGCGCCGCGCAAGTTCGCCCGGATCGAATACAAGTGTAATGGTCAGGCGGGCTTGGTCTGCTCGCCCGGCAGCAGGCTGTCGCCCGGACCGAGCGGGCGCTGCATGAAAAGGGAATCGACCCAGCGGCCGAACTTGAAGCCGACCGAGGGCAGGGTGCCGACGACGCGGAAGCCAAGGGCGGCATGCAGCGCGATCGAGCCGGTATTGCCGGTATCGCCGATCACCGCCACCATCTGGCGATAGCCGGCAGCGGCGCAGCGCGCCACCAGGTCGCTCAGCAACGCGCGGCCGATGCCGCGGCGCGGCGCGTCGGGCGCCACATAGATCGAATCCTCCAGCGTGAAGCGGTAGGCGATGCGCGGCCGGTAGAGCCCGGCATAGGCATAGCCGACGATCCGGCCGTCCAGTTCGGCCACCAGATAGGGAAGCTCCTTCTCGAGCAGGGCGGCGCGGCGGCGCTGCATCTCTTCGGCATCGGGCGGCACTTCCTCGAAGGAGCCCAGGCCGTGCCGGACATGATGGCCATAGATCGCGGTGATGCCGGGGATGTCGGCATCGGCCGACGGGCGGATGATCAGGGTGGGAAGAGTCATGGTCTGCTGCAGTCGGGGTTGTGGCCGCAGTATGGCATGGCCGGCGGGCGGCACAAGAACGCGGCGCCGAAATCGGAGCGGTCATGCGCCGGCCGGCAGCGACGTCTTGCCAGCGGCCGGGCGGCATTCCAGAGTGATGCGCATGGACGACGCGCCGAAGCCGGAAGAGGCCGCAGCCCTGCGATTCCGCGATGCCGGCGCCGGCGCCGAGATTCCGCGCGCGCCGCTCCTGCAGGACCTGCTGGCCTACTGGCAGTCGAAATGCCCCGGCGATGGCCGGCTGCCGCGACGCGCCGATATCGATCCGCTCGAACTGCGCGGGCTGCTGCCCAGCATCTATCTGATCGATGTGCTGCCCGCGGGAAAATTCCGCATCCGCCTGCTGGGCGAGGCCCATGTGGCGGTCTACGGGCCGGGCCTGGTCGGCCGCATCATCGATGACATCTTCCCGCCGGAACCGGCGGCGGAATTCAACCGGCTCTATGCCGCCGTGGTGCGCCGGCGCGGACCCGTCGTCAATCGCGGCCAGATCACCTGGTGGAGCAACCGCGAATGGATGCGCTTCGAAGGCCTGCATGCGCCGCTGGCGGATGACGGCGTCACCATCGACACGATCTTCGGCGCAGGGGCCTTCGAGGGCGGCGAGGACTGACGCTCAGGACGTGGCGGTCAGCGCGGCGGCCACCTGACGCGGCAGCAGCAGCCAGTAGCGGCCCGGATTCTTCATGCGGCCGGCAATCGCCTCGGCCGCCTCACCATGGCCCCAGAAGACATCGCCGCGCACCGCGCCGCGGATGGCGCCGCCGGTATCCTGCATCACCATGAGTCGCTGCAGCGGCTGCGCCGCATGCGGCGGCGCCGGCGCCGGATGCGTCGCCGCCAGCCAGAGCGGCAGGCCGAGCGCGAACTGGCTGCGGTCGACGGCAAGGCTGCGGCCGGGCAGCAGCGGCACGCCCTGCGCCCCCAGCGGCCCGTCGCTGTCATCCTTCGGCGCCGGCAGGTCGCGGAAGAACACGTAAGAGGGATTCTGTTTCAGCAGTTCCGGCGCGGCCGCGGGATTGGCCTGCAGCCAGGCGCGGATGCTCTGCATCGTCACCTCCTCGCGCGGCAGCAGGCCGCGCTGGATCATCACCTTGCCCAGAGCCACATAGGGATGGCCGTTCTGCGCCGCGAAGCCGACGCGCCTGAGGCTGCCATCGGGCAGCTGCACCAGGCCGGAGCCCTGCACCTGCAGGAAGAAGGCATCCGAGGCATCGTCGAGCCAGACCAGTTCGAGATTCTTGCCCTGCAGCGCACCGGCTTCAATCGCGCCGCGATCCTCATAGGGCCGCAGCCGGCCGTCGCGCACCCGGCCGGCGATGCGCTGGCCTTTCAAACTGTCGCGGAATTCGCCGAGATCGACCTGCACCAGGTCGGGCGGCCGGCGATAGAGGGGGACCTGATAGGCGCCGCCGCGGGTCAGGCTGCCGCGCACCATCGGCTCGTAATAGCCGGTGAACAGGCCTTCGGCCTCGCCCATGCCGAGCACGGCGACGGGGCGCAGCTCGGCCTCGATCAGCCGCCGCAGGCCGGGATCGTCGCCGGGCTCGAGCGCCGCCAGCCCCGCGCAGAAGCCGGCCCAGTCGGCCGGCGTGCCATAGCGCGCCTGATTGTCCAGCGGCTGCTGCGGGCCGCGCGCCTGAATGCGGGCGCAGGAGCGCTGCAGGGCCGGCAGGGCCTCGGCCACGCGGTCCTGCGCATAGCCCGGCAGATCGGAGAATTGTGCAGGATGGAAGGCGATCGGCGCCTTCTCGGCGCAGCCGGCCAGCAGCATCAGCCCGGCGACCGCAGCGAGGACCGGCCACTTCATGGCAGGCGGATCAGGCGGGAGACGGCGCGGAGGTGGCGATCAGGGTCCAGTTCGGATCGCGCGAACCGGCATCGCGGGCGAAGGTCCAGATATCGGTGACCTGGTCGACCGCATTGGCATGGCCGGCGATGACATGGCCCTGGGCATCGCGGGTGGCGCTGATCAGCTCGCTTTCGAACCGCACCGTCACCTCGAGGATGCGGCCCTGCACCTGCGTATCGACGATCTCGGCGGCGCGCAGGCCAACGAAGGTGGTCTCCACCGTCTCGCCGCGCTTGATGCGTTCGTCGATCGCGCCGGCGAAGTCGCCGAAGACCTCGCGCGACAGCAGGGGCCGCAGCGTATCCTTGTCGCCGGCGGCGAAGGCGGTGACGATCATCTCATAGGCGGCCTTGGCGCCGGTGAGGAATTCATCCGCATCGAAACCGGGCTCGACGGCGCGGAGGCGCCCGATCTTCGCCTCGGCCGGCGGCTCGCCGCCCTGGCCGGTTTCGCCGTCGCGGCGCGGCAGCGTGATGACATTGCCGCGCTCGTCGGCGCCGGCCTTCTCGGCCTCGGCTTCGGCGCCGGCGAAAGGCGGACGGCGGCGCTGCTGCTGCTCATGGCCGGTGCGCTGGCCGAGGACGGCGCGCAGCCGCAGCGCGATGAAGCCGGCAATGGCGCCAAGCAGCAGAATGTCGAGAAACTGAAAACCGCCTTCACCCATCGCGAATTGCCGTCACCTGTCGCAATTTTGCCCGTTTGCCGCCGGATGCGGGCGGGCGATGCATCATCCGGGGATTAACCTTAGACCCTGGACCGCGAGTGGTCCAGCCGCGCTCTCGCCGGTTTTCCCGGCTGATCTGTAGAGATAGGCTCTGGCAGCCTGATTACAAGCGCGACGCCCCGTCGCAGCCCGTTCCGGCCGGAATGCCGGCGCGCGCGGCGCGGCCGGTTGAGGAAGCCGGGCGGTTGAGGCCGGGGCGCAAAGCGTGCTAGGGACTGCCCGCCCCCGTATTTCTGCAATCCACGCCGACAGCGAGAGATTCCGGTCATGACCGATACCGCCAACCCGCCGGGCAACCCTGCCGATGCCGCCGATACCGCGCCGCGTTTCGGCCTGAACGCCCAGTACACGAAAGATCTCTCTTTCGAACATCCGATGGCGCCGCGCAGCTTCAGCATGAGCGGCGCGCCGCAGATTTCGGTGAATGTCGGCACCCAGGCCGAACGGGTCAACGACGCGCTGTTCGAGGTGGTGCTGCGCATCCTGTGCGAAGCCAAGCATGGCGAGGAGGTCGCTTTCGTGGTCGACCTCTATTATGCCGGCCTCTTCACCATCGCGAATATCCCGCAGGAGCATGTCGAGCCGCTGCTGCTGGTCGAGGCGCCGCGGCTGCTGTTCCCCTTTGCGCGCCGCATCGTCGCGGACGCCACCCGCGATGGCGGCATGCCGCCGCTGATGCTCGACCCGATCGACTTCCTGCAGCAATACCAGCGCAGCAAGCAGGCCGAGGCCGAACAGAAGAATATCGCGTAAGGCTCAGGCGATCGGCGCCGCCCAGCGCCGCGGCGCCAGCGCGGCCAGCAGGGCCTCCAGCATCACCGGCTTGGCCACCACGTCGTCGAAGCCGGCCGTGTCGTAGCGCACCGTCGCCTCGGGCACCACATCGGCGGTGAGCGCCAGCACGCGCAGATGGCGGCCATAGGGCAGCCGGCGCAGCCGGCGCAGGGTTTCGAAGCCGTCCATTTCCGGCATATGGATGTCGAGCAGCACGACATCGAAGATACGCTGCTCGATCAGGCCGAGCGCCTCCCTGCCGCTGCCGGCGAAATCGAGGTCATGGCCGAAGGGCTGCAGCAGCGCCTGAATGATGCGCCGGTTCACCGGATTGTCGTCGACGGCCAGAATGCGTAGCTGCCCGCCCCGGGCGACCGGCGGCGGCTCTGCCGGCGCGGCGATCTCGTCATCGTCGCCGGCCGCGACCGGCAGCTCGATCCAGAACAGCGACCCGGCATTCTTCTCGCTGCGGCAGCCGATCTGCCCGCCCAGCAGGTCGCAGAGCCGCTTGCAGATCGCCAGCCCGAGGCCGGTGCCGCCGAAGCGGCGCGAGATCGAGGCGTCTTCCTGGGAGAAGCGTTCGAACAGGTGCGGCAGCGCCTCGGGGGCAACGCCAATGCCGGTATCCTCGACCTCGAAGCGGATGCCGGCGCGGCCATCGGCCAGCCGCGCCGGCCGCACCCAGACCAGGACATGGCCGGCGGCGGTGAATTTCACCGCGTTGCCGATCAGGTTCATCAGGATCTGGCGCAGGCGCATATGGTCGGTTTCGATGGCTGCCGGCGCGCCGGGCGCCGCCTCGATGCGGAAGGCGAGCTTCTTCTGCTCAGCCGCCGGCGCAAACAGGGCTTCCAGCGATTCGAGCAGCGGTGCGATGCGCACGCCGACCGCCTCGATCTTCAGCTTGCCGGCTTCCAGCCGCGAGAAATCGAGGATGTCGTTGATCACGCCGAGCAGGCTTTCCGATGAATCGCGGATGATGCCGAGATAGTCGCGCGCCTGGCGATCGAGCGGCAGCCGGTCCATCGCCTGCGCCATGCCCAGCACGCCGTTCATCGGCGTGCGGATTTCGTGGCTCATGGTGGCGAGGAAGTCGCTCTTCACCGCCGCCGCGCGTTCGGCGCGCGCCGTCTGCTCCTGCAGGTCGCTGTTGAGCTGGGCCAGCTTTTCCGCCTCGCGCTCGCGCATCGCCAGGAAGCGATAGGCGATGACGCCGATGCCGATGCCGATCAGCAGCACCGCCAGCGAGATGACGCTGATGATGGTGGCCTGCGCGCGCCAGCCCTGCAGGGCGGTCTCCAGCGGCCGCGAGGTCGAGACGATCAGCCGGTCGTCGAAGAACCGCCGGATCGCCACGATGCGGGTCTCGCCGGTAAGCAGATGGGGGAAGATGCCCGACATTTCCGGCGCCGAGCCGGCGGCGAAGGCCTTGTAGGCATCGGCCGATGCGAGGGAGGTGCCGATCGCTTCTGCGTGCCATGGCGCGCGGGCGGCGATCAGCGTGAAATCCCGGCCGAGCAGCGCCACGTAATCCTCGGCCGCCATGGTGCGGTGGAAATTCTCCGCATAGGCCTGGGGATCGATGACAGCGCTGACGACGCCGATCAGCACGCCGGCTTCGTCCCGGATGGCGGCGGACATGGAGAATTGCCAGCGGTTGTCGATGCGGTTGAGCGCGGGGCCCGACAGCAGCACGTCCTCGGTGCCGCCATTCAGGTAATAGGCGACAGACTCGCGGTCGGCGAGGCTGATCCCGGGCGCCGGCAGGCTGCGCGACGAATGCCGCACATCGCCACGCGCGTCCGTGATGCCGATCGCGCGCACATAGGGCAGCTGGTTTTCCAGCGACCGGAGATAACGGTGCATCGCCGCCGGATCGCCGAACGCGATGCGGTAGCGCAGCGCCGCCCCGTCGATCGCGTGATGGATGCTGCTCAGGGAGTTTTCGATCTCCTGCGCCTGGATGCGCGCCTGGCGCTCCAGGGTCGTCGTTTCGCGCCGGATCGCATCGTCGCGCAGGTCGGTATGGACATAGACGTTCAGACCGGCGAGCAGGATGATGATGAGACCGAACAGGCCGGCACTCAGATTCAGTGTTTGACGCATGCGGTTTCGCGCACCCCGGAAGGCCCGATTTGCCGGATGCCCGTCCTGCAAATCGCCCGCAGCATATCGCGCCGTCCCGCAGGGTCGCTAAGGCAAAACCGCCGGCATTACCGGAAAGTAAGCAGTAATCCGGGAATCTTCAGGCGTTTTTCAGCCAGAGCGCGTCTTTCAGCTTGGCAATAAATGTCGCATGCGCTGCCAGTTCGGCCTGCGAAGGCGCATGCGGTCGCGGCGGCCGCGCCGGGCCGCGCGCCTGCGGCAGGGTGATCAATGTCAGGCCGTCGCCATCGGTGCCGGCCAGGCCCAGCCCCTGCTGGCGGCCGCCGATCAGCTCGAGATAAACCTCGGCCAGCAGCTCGGCGTCGAGCAGCGCGCCATGCTTGATGCGCGCCGAGAGATCGATGTTGAAGCGCTTGCAGAGCGCATCCAGGCTGACCTGGGCGCCGGGAAACTTGCCGCGCGCGATGCGCACCGTGTCTACCGCGCGCTCCATGGCGATATGCGGCAGGCCTTCCAGCTTCGCCAGTTCCATGTTGAGGAAGCCGATATCGAAGCTGGCATTGTGGATCACCAGCGGATCCTCGCCGATGAAATCGCAGAATTCCTGCGCGATCGCCGCGAAGACCGGCTTGTCCTTCAGAAACTCGTCCGAGATGCCGTGCACCTTGAAGGCCTCTTCCGGCATCGGGCGTTCGGGGTTGATGTAGACATGGTAATGCCGGCCGGTCGGGATGTGGTTGACCAGCTCGATGCAGCCGATTTCGACGACGCGGTCGCCGGCGCGCGGATCGAGGCCGGTGGTTTCGGTATCCAGCACCACTTCGCGCATTGCGCTATTCCCCTGCCTGCTGCGTCAGCTGCGCCACGATGCGGCGCACCTGCTCCTCTGTTTGCGCCAGCGGGATTCCGGTGTCCACGACAAAATCC
Source organism: uncultured Rhodospirillaceae bacterium (assembly GCA_964429465.1). GTDB lineage: Bacteria > Pseudomonadota > Alphaproteobacteria > Ferrovibrionales > Ferrovibrionaceae > Ferrovibrio. The sequence continues at coordinate 26,839 of CAYSCA010000010.1, read as the reverse complement.
GCGCGGCGGCGCTTTTCCGCATCCGGCACCTGACGCGCCAGGATGGCGGCGAATTTCTCCTCCGTCATGCCCGGCCGCGCCAGCACGCGCATCCGCTGCAGCTCGGCCGGCGCGCTCACAACGATCACCTTGTCGACGCGGCTTTCGCCGCCGCCCTCGAACAGCAGCGGGATATCGAGGATGACGAAAGGCGCGCCGCGCGCTTCCGCCTCGTCCAGGAATTGCTGCCGCAGCTGCCCCACCAGCGGATGCACGATGGCTTCCAGGCGGCGGATCTCGTCCGGCTTGCCCAGCACCAGCCGCGCCAGCACATTGCGGTCGACGGTCTCATCCGTCACGGCTTCGGGCCAGGCGTCGCGCAAAGGCGCCACCGCCGCGCCGCCTTTGTCATACAGCCTATGCACCGCGGCATCGGCGTCGAACAGCGGCACGCCGAGCGCGGTGAGCATCTTGCCCACGGTGGACTTGCCCATGCCGATCGATCCGGTCAGCGCGACTTTCAGCATGGCAGGACCGTGATGTCGTAATCCGCCAGATTCCGGTCCCGGGTCACGAGGATCAGGTTTTCGACCTTCGCCTGGGCGACCAGCATCCTGTCGAAGGGGTCCCGGTGCAGCAGGGGCAGTTCGCGGTAGGCGGTAATATGGCGGCGGTTCAGCGGAACGCCGGTCATGCGCAGCCGCTCCATCTGCTCCTCGAGATCGGGAGGCGTCTCGATCTTCCCGAGCCCCGCCTTGATGGCCAGTTCCCAGAGCGACACGTCGCTGACGAAAAGCTCGTTGTCGGGATCGGCGAGGGCGTCCAGGGTCTCGGGCTTCAGCGCTGCCGCGATGCTCCAGACCAGGACGTTGGTGTCGAGCAGAAATCTCACCGGTCGCCGTCCGGGATAATCGGGCTGGCGTAGAAGTCGCGTTCGATTTCGGCATCCGCCTGGTCGTAGTCGGGCGCGTACCGGACCTTGCCCTTCCAGGCGCCGAACTGGCGCCTTTGCGGCTTCTGCCCGGACTGTTCCGCCGCCACCAGCCGCACCTCGGGTTTGCCGGCGCGGGCGATGATGACTTCCTCGCCGCGCTTGACCGCCTCGATCAGCTTTGAAAGGCTGGTTTTGGCTTCGTGAATGTTTACTTGAATTGTCATAGGGTTATACTTAGCTAAGCTAACCTAATGCGCCTAGCTTAGCTAGGTTGGCCAACCCGGTCAATCGGCCAGCACGGCGGCGCGCAGCGCCGGGGTCACGGCCGGCGCCCGGCCGAACCAGGCCTCGAAGCCAGGCCGGCCCTGATGCAGCAGCATGCCTAAGCCATCCACCACCGGATTGCCGCGCGCGCGGGCCCGGGCCAGCAGGTCGGTCTCCAGCGGAGAATAGACGATGTCGTTCACCAGCGCCGTTTCGGGCAGGTCGTCCAGCGCGAGTTCCAGCGGCGGCTGCCCGCTCATGCCGAGGCTGGTGGTATTGACCAGCAGATTGGCGCCGGCAAGCGCCGCACCGCGTTCGTCCCAGTCGATGGCCTGCAGCCGCGGGCCGAATTCGGCCGCAAGCGCCTCGGCCTTCTCCCTGGAGCGGTTGATCACCCGGATCAGCGGCGCGCCGGCATCCAGCAGCGCCACGACCACCCCGCGCGCCGCACCGCCGGCGCCCAGCATGGCGACCGGCCCGGCCTTGGCCGTCCAGCCCGCCGGCGCATCCGCCGTCAGGCTTTCAATGAAGCCGAAGGCATCGGTGTTGCTGCCCCACAGGCTGCCATCCTCGCGCACCACGATGGTGTTGGCGGCGCCGATCCGCCTGGCCACCGCATCGATCCCGGCCAGGTAAGGCAGCACGGCGACCTTGTGCGGCAGGGTGACGTTGATGCCGCGGAAGCCGGGCTCCTTCGGCAGGTCCTCGAGAAAGCGCCCGAGATCTTCCGGCGGCACCGGCAGGCGGTCGTAGCGGCCTTCGATGCCGTATTGCTGCAGCCAGAAGCCATGCAGCTTCGGCGAGCGCGAATGGGCGACGGGCCAGCCGATCACGCCGGCGCGCGGAATGATCACATCTTCACTCACGGCATTCTCTTCATTGGCGCAGCACCCTGTTCTCGCGCAGGATGTCGAGCAGCGGCAGCAGCGGCATGCCGAGGATGGTGAAGACATCGCCCTGGATGCGGCTGAACAGCTGCACGCCGAGGCCTTCGAACTGATAGCAGCCGACGCTGCTTAAGACGGCCTCGCCGGCCCGCGCCAGATAGGCATCGAGGAAGCCGTCGCTGAAATCGCGCATGGTCAGCTTCGCCGTGTCGATATGGCGCCAGATGATGCTGCCGCCGCGCGCCACCACCACGGCGGAGGTCAGTTCATGCGTTTTGCCGCGCAGGGCCTGCAGCTGCGCGCGTGCCTGCGCCATGTCGGCCGGCTTGTCGTACCACAGGCCCTCGCAGGCCAGCATCTGGTCGGCGCCGATGATGAAGCTGTCGCTGTCGTCGCGCGAGGCGCGCTGCGCCTTCAGCTCGGCCAGTGCTTCCGCGACCTGGCGCGGCGTGGCGCCTTCCGCTTTCAGCGACAGCTTGATTTCCTCTTCATCCACGCGGGCCGGCCGGATCTCGAAATCCAGGCCGGCCTGGCGCAGCATCGCGGCGCGCGAGGCGCTGGCCGAGGCGAGCACCAGGCTCACAGCTTCAGGTCCTGCTGGCGGCGCTGCTCCTCGCGGCGGGCATGCAGGTTGAGGATGGCGGCCGCCGTCTCCTCGATCGAGCGGCGCGTGACGTCGATGATCGGCCAGTTATGCTTGGCGCAGAGCTTGCGCGCGATGGCCAGCTCCTCGCGGACATGATCCTCGTCGATATAGGAGGTTTCGCCCTGGTTCATCGAAACCAGCCGGGTGCGGCGGATCGCGACCAGCCGGTCGAGCGATGTGGTGAGGCCGACCACCAGCGGATTCTTCAGGCCTTCCAGTTCCGACGGGATCACCAGGCCCGGCACGATCGGCACATTGGCGGTCTTGAAGCCGCGATTGGCCAGATACATCGAGGTCGGCGTCTTCGAGGTGCGCGACACGCCGACCAGCACGATATCGGCCTTGTCGAGGTCCATCAGATGCTGGCCGTCGTCATGGGCAATGGTGAAATGCATCGCGTCGATGCGGTGGAAATACTCGGCATCCAGCTCGTGCTGCCGGCCGGGCAGGTTCTGCGCCTTCTCGCCGAGATACTTGCCGAAGGCATGGATGACGGGATCGAGCACCGGCACGACGGGCAGCTTGGCATTGGCGCAGCCCTTGATCAGGATCTCGCGCAGCTGCTGGTCCACCACGGTGAACAGCACCAGCCCGCCCATGGCGGCGATGGCTTCCACCACCCGCTCCATCTGCAAGGGCTTGCGCACCAGCGCCCAGGTATGGACTTCCACCTCCTCCTGGGATTTCTGGAACTGCACCAGAGCCGCCTTGGCGACCGATTTCAGCGTCTCGCCGGTGGCATCGGAGACCAGGTGGATATGCGGCCGGACGGTTTTCGGCACTGTACTCGGCATGTCGAATCCCGTGGATAAGGTGGATAAGGCCGGGTTTGTCCCCAGTTGCGCCATTTTCATGCCCGCAAGCCGGTTTTCATGCAACCGGCCGATCAGAGGAGGATGATTTTTCTTTTCGCCCTGTGGATTGCGGGGGAAAGCCACGGAAGCGCCACAAAGCGGTCACCATCCCCGTTATCCCCATCTTTCCCGGCCTGTGGTCAAAACCGCGCGGCCGCGGCAGACGCCCTTTGGCCGCAGGTTATCCCGGATTGTCCCCGCCGGCGCCGGCCGGCAACCCGGCCGCGGGATAGCGGGACAGAATCCGGGATCATGGCCGGATGGAGTCTTATCCCCGCAAAACACTCCGCTACTGCCCCTACATCTCTTTAATATTTAAATATAATAGGAAGGGATAAGTCGGGTCCGTATCCTGCGGCGCCCGTAGCGAAGGCAGGCAAGCGATCCGTGGCCCAGTCGAGCAGCATATCCAGCCCGTCATCCGGCAAAGCCCAGCCGACCAAGCCCCTGCTGCGCACGCTGGCCGGTCTGCCCTCGGCGCGGCCGCCGCTCTGGCTGATGCGCCAGGCCGGGCGCTACCTGCCGGAATACCGCGAGACGCGGGCCAGGGCCGGCAGCTTCCTCGATCTCTGCTACAATCCGGAACTGGCCGCCGAGGTCACGCTGCAGCCGATCCGCCGCTTCGGCTTCGATGCCGCCATCCTGTTCGCCGATATCCTGCTGATCCCCCAGGCGCTGGGCCAGAACCTGGCCTTCCGCGAGAATGAGGGTCCGGTGCTGGATGCGATCCGCGGCAATGCCGAACTCACCCGGCTGGATACGCGGAGCATCCACCAGAGGCTGGCGCCGGTTTACGAGGCGCTGGGCCGCATCAAGGCGGAGCTGCCGAAGGACTGCACCCTGATCGGCTTTGCCGGCGCGCCCTGGACGGTGGCGACCTACATGCTGGAAGGCCGCGGCTCCAGCGATCATGCCGCCGCCAAGACCTGGGCCTTCGGCAATCCGCTCGGGCTGCAGACCCTGATGGAGATCCTGATCGAGGCGACGGCCTCCTATCTCGAGCGCCAGATCGCCGCCGGCGCCGAGGTCGTGCAGATTTTCGACACCTGGGCCGGCGTGCTGCCCGAAGCCGAATTCCGCCGCTTCTGCATCGAGCCGGTGCGCCGCATCATCGCCCGGCTGAAGGAGAAGCATCCCCAAGTTCCGGTGATCGCGTTCCCGCGCGGCGCCGGCGCGCTCTATGACGGCTATGCCCAGGCGACCGGTGCCGATGCCGTTGGCATGGATTACACCGTGCCGCTGAGCTGGGCGCGCGATCATCTGTGGAACCGCACCATCGTGCAGGGCAATCTCGATCCGCGTCTGCTGGTGGTCGGCGGCATGGGACTGGCCGAAGCGGTGAACCGCCTGCTGCGCACGTTCCCTGAGCGCAACCATATCTTCAATCTCGGCCATGGCATCGTACCCGAGACGCCGGTCCGCCATGTCGAGGAACTGGTGCGGCTGGTGAAAGGCACGCAGGTCGCGGCCTAGTCAGCCCATATTCATCAGATCCTCGACGGCAGCGACCACCAGGCCGGTGCCGACCGCGATCATCAGCACGTCGGCCGCGACCCGCACATAGCGATAGCCCTGCGGCGGCACGCTCAGGCGGACACTCAGATCATGCGGCAGATCGTAGAAGATCACGTCGCGCGGCAGGACCTGACCCAGCGCCCATTTCTTCGCCTGGCCCGGCGGCATGCAGCCATTGTGCTTTTTCGCCAGCCCCGGCGGGCAATGACCGCGCGCCGCCATGCCGCCGTAATAGTCGCGCAGGACCATGCGGTCGCGGTCGCTGAAACTGATCGAGATGGACAGGCTGCCGCCGCCATGAGTGCTGCGCGTGTGACGGTCGCCGGATTTGCCGGCCTGATGCTGCCGGGCATGGGCGGGTGGATCGGCGAAGGCCGGCACAGCGGGCAGCAGGCCGCCGGCGGAAAACGCGACGGCAAGGGCGAAGGCGGCGGGGCGGAACAGTCTGGGCATCGGAATCCTCTCGGGGCGTCGCTGTCGCCCAACGCGACAAAGGACGGCGCGACCACTTCAGCTTTGCAAAGCGATTGAGGCCGATTTGTGTCGGGATTTCGCCGTTCCGATGCTTGGCCGGGTCCGGGCTTTGATCTAACTCTTCTCGCCATGCCCCAGAAAACCGCCGTCATCCTGTTCAATCTGGGCGGTCCGGACAGCCGCCAGGCGATCAGGCCCTTCCTGTTCAACCTGTTCAGCGATCCGGCAATCATCCGGCTGCCGAATCCGTTCCGCTGGCTGCTGGCGAAGCTGATTTCCGGCCGTCGCGCGCCGGTGGCGGCGATGATCTACGAGCGCATGGGCGGGCGTTCGCCGATCCTGCCGCAGACCGAGGCGCAGGCCGCGGCGCTGCAGCAGGCGCTGGGCTCGGACGAGACGCGGGTCTTCATCGCCATGCGCTACTGGCATCCCTTCGCCGGCGAAGCGGCCAGGCAGGCGCGTGACTGGGGGGCAGAGCGCATCGTGCTGCTGCCGCTCTATCCGCAATTCTCCACCACCACGACCGGCTCGTCGCTGCAGCAATGGCGCAGCATTGCCGCCAGCGCCGGCCTGTCGGTGCCGACGGCGGCGATCGGCTGCTATCCCGACGAGCCGGGCTTCGTCGCCGCGGTGACCGCCTTCCTGCGCGACCAGCTCGGGAAAGCGGAAAGCGCCGGGCCGGTGCGCATCCTCTTCTCCGCCCATGGCCTGCCGAAGAAAGTGGTGCGTGACGGCGATCCCTATCAGATGCAGGTCGAACGCAGCGTGGCCGCCGTGCTGCGGCAGCTGAACCGGCCGGAGCTGGAGGTGCAGATCTGCTACCAGAGCCGCGTCGGCCCGCTGGAATGGATCGGGCCGGCCACGGATGCCGAGATCATCCGCGCCGCGAAAGACGGGCGCAGCATCATCGTCGTGCCGATCGCCTTCGTCTCGGAGCATTCCGAAACGCTCGTCGAGCTCGACATCGAATATGCCGAGCTGGCGCATGCCCATGGCGCGAAGGGCTATTTCCGCGCGCCCACTGTCGGCACCCATCCCGATTTCATCGCCGGGCTGGCGCGGCTGGTGCGCCATGCCGAGCCGTTCGACGGCCGGCCGCGCTGCGGCAGCGGCGCGCGGCCCTGCGGCAATGCCTGGCGACGCTGCACTTGCGTGAGCTGATCGCCGCGGCGTAAACAGGCGGCATGCTCTACGACTGGCTGAAGGCCCTGCATATCATTTCGGTCATCGCCTGGATGGCCGGCATGCTGTATCTGCCGCGGCTCTACGTCTATCACGCCGCCTGCGAACCGGGCTCGGCGCAGTCGGAGACTTTCAAGGTGATGGAACGCCGCCTGCTGCGCGCCATCATCACTCCGGCCATGATCGCCACCTGGATCTTCGGCCTTTCGATGGCGACCATCGGCGATCTCTGGGGCCAGGGCTGGCTGCATGCCAAGCTGGCTTTACTCCTCGGCATGATGGCTGTGCATGGTCTGCTGGCGCGCTGGCGGAAGGATTTCGCGGCCGATCGCAATACCCGCAGCCAGCGTTTCTACCGCGTCATCAACGAAGTGCCGACGCTGCTGATGATCGGCATCGTGCTGCTGGCGGTCCTGAAGCCCTTCTGAGCGGTTCGCGGAAAGCGGGAGCCGGGGAACCCTTCGTCGCCCCGCGGTTTGCTCCTTGGATAACCGCGCCGCAGGGGAAGAGCCATGAGCGAGCAGGACAGGAAGGGCGGCAAGGCCGGCCCGGAGAAGGGTAGTGCCCGCGCCAGCAAGCGCCGGAATCCCGCCATTGAGGTGGTGAATGTCTATGGCAGCGGCCCGCTGCCCGTCGGGCCCCGGCCCGATGACGAGGAGCGCAAGCGGCAGCGCAAGCAGCAGAAGGACCCGGGCGCCCTGAGCACCAGCCTGGAAGGCAAGCTGCCGGAGCAGAAAGAGCGCTCCGGCTAGGCAGTATGTTCTTGATCTGTACATGAAAGCCTGCTAAGCAGGGCGCCGCGCCGAACCCTCCCATGATTGCTGCGGAGGCAATAGGCCTTTGTACCAGTTCAATTTTTCTGCGGCGCCGGAGCGACAGCACCGGTATGGTGCCGCGCAATTTTCTAACCAAAGCGTAACTGGGGTCACAGGCCTTTAGCTTGCCGATCCCTGGCGCTGGGCCTACTTGTTCGCGCACGCGAAATTGCGGGGGTTATGATGTCGTTCCTGTCCTTGCGTCAGCCGCTGGTGAGCGCGGCGCTGTTTGCGGTCGTGCTGGCTGGTCCGGCGGCCGATCTCCGGGCCCAGGGCGGCCCGCCCGGCCCGCCGCCGGTGACCGTGGCCAAGCCGGTGATGAAGCCCATCGTCGAGATGGACGAATATACCGGCCGCTTCGATGCCGTCGCCGCCGTCGATGTGCGCTCGCGCGTCAGCGGCTATCTGGAACAGGTGCATTTCACCGATGGCAGCGTGGTGAAGCAGGGCGACCTGCTCTTCACCATCGATCGCCGCACCCTGCAGGCCGCCTATAACCAGGCCCAGGCCTCGCTGAACAGCCGCCAGACCGAATTCGATCTCGCCAAGGTGGAGTTCGAGCGCTACCAGCGCCTGGCGCAGAGCGGCGCGGCCTCGGCCGCGGCGCTGGACCAGCGCCGCCAGCAATTCCTCGGCGCGCAGGCCAACCTCACCGGCGCCAAGGCCGCGGTGGAATCGGCGCGGCTGTCGCTGAGCTTCACCGAGATCCGCGCGCCGATCGCCGGCCGCATCTCGCGCAAGCTGGTCACCGAAGGCAACCTCGTGCGCGAGAACGAGACCCTGCTGACCACCATCGTGCAACTCGACCCGATCTATTTCTATTTCGATATCGACGAGCGCTCCTTCCTCGCCTACCAGCGCATCGCGCGGCAGAGCAACGGCAATGGCCACCAGAATGGCGGCAAGGGCCTGCCGGTCGCCGTGATGCTCACCGACGAGAAGGATTTCCTGCACAAGGGCGTGCTCGACTTCGCCGACAACCGGCTCGATCCGGAGACCGGCACGATGCGGCTGCGCGCGGTGCTGAAGAACGAGGACCTCTATCTGACGCCGGGCCTGTTCGGCCGCATCGCGGTGCCGGGCAGCCCGGAATACCAGGGCATCCTGATTCCCGACGAAGCGATCATGACCGACCTCGACCGCCGCTTCGTCTATGTGGTCGGCGAGGGTGGCGCCGTGCAGCAGCGCCCGATCCGCACCGGGTCGCGCACCGACCGCTACCGCATCGTGCGCGAGGGCCTGAAGGGCGACGAGACGATCGTCATCAACGGGCTGCAGCGCGTGCGCATGGGCGGCGGCAAGGTGACGCCGCAGCCGGTGCAGCTTCCGCCGGTCTGGAACGGCCTGATGGCGCTGGCCGCGCAGGCCCAGGCGCAGCAGGGCGCCGGCGGCGGCGCGCCGCAGCAGCCGAAGCACTGACAGACGCGCAGCAGGCCAACGGCCGGAGCCAGCCATGAAATTCGGACATTTCTTCGTCAACCGGCCGATCTTCGCCGCGGTGATCTCGATCATGCTGGTGATCGTCGGCGCGATCGCCTTCTTCAACCTGCCGGTCACCGAATATCCCGAGATCGCGCCGCCGCAGATCAACATCACGGCGCGCTATCCCGGCGCCAATGCCGAGACGGTGGCGCGCACGGTGGCGACGCCGATCGAGCAGGAGATCAACGGCGTCGAGAACATGCTGTATATGTCGTCCTACTCGACGGCGGACGGCACGATGCAGCTCACCGTCACCTTCAAGCAGGGCACCGACCTCGACATCGCCCAGGTGCAGGTGCAGAACCGCGTCGCCATCGCGGAAGCGCGCCTGCCCGAGGAAGTGCGCCGCCAGGGCGTGGTGACCGCCAAGCAGGCCGGCGACTTCCTCATGGTCGTGCATGTGCTGTCGCCGGATAACCGCTACGACGAGCTCTACATCGCCAATTACATGCAGCTGCGCATCCGCGAGCAGCTGATCCGCCTGGAAGGCGTCGGCAACGTCATCGTCTTCGGCGGCAGCGAATATGCGATCCGCGTCTGGCTCGATCCCAACCGGCTGGCCGCCTACGGCCTGTCGGGCACCGACGTGGTCGCCGCCCTGCAGGCGCAGAACGTGCAGGTCTCGGGCGGCGCGCTGGGCCAGCAGCCGGCGCCGGACAGCAACCCGCTGCAGGCCATCGTCACCACCCAGGGCCGCTTCGAGGATGCGCGCCAGTTCCGCGACGTGATCGTCAAGGCGGGCGATGACGGCCGTCTGGTGCGGCTGGACGATGTCGCCCGCGTCGAGCTGGGCGGCCGCGACTATACCAGCCGCTCCTATCTCGACGGCACGACGGCGATCGCCATGGGCGTGTTCCAGCGCCCCGGCACCAACGCGCTGGATACCTCGGCCGCGGTGATCGCCACGATGGACGAGCTGGCCAAGGATTTCCCGCCCGGCCTGGAATACACCATCGTCTACAACCCGACGACCTTCATCGACCAGTCGCTGTCGGAGGTCTACAAGACGCTGATAGAGGCGATCATCCTGGTCGCGCTGGTGGTGCTGCTCTTCCTGCAGAACTGGCGCGCGGCATTGATCCCGATCCTCGCCATTCCCGTGTCGCTGGTCGGCACCTTCGCGGTGATGCTCGCCTTCGGCTTCACGCTGAACGTGCTGACCCTGTTCGGCCTGGTGCTCGCCATCGGCATCGTGGTCGACGATGCCATCGTGGTGGTGGAGAATATCGAGCGCAACATCGCCCTGGGTATGAGTCCGCGCGATGCGGCGCATGAGACGATGGACGAGGTCGGCACGGCGGTGATCGCGATCGCCGTGGTGCTGTCGGCGGTGTTCATCCCGACTGCCTTCATCCCCGGCATCTCGGGCCAGTTCTACAAGCAGTTCGCGCTGACCATCGCGGCCGCCACGATCCTCTCGGCCTTCAACTCGCTGACGCTCTCGCCGGCGCTCGGCGTCATCCTGCTGCGCCGCCACGAGGAAGGCCATCGGCCGCGCTTTGCGGTGCTGCGCTGGCTGCAGGCGGCGGCGCACAAGTTCAACACCGGCTTCGACCGGGCGAGCAGCCGCTACGCCCACAGCGTCGGCGGCGTGGTCAGGCGGCGCTTCGTCATGCTGGGCGTCTATGCCCTGCTGGTGGCCGCCACCGTCTGGGTGTTCGATACCGTGCCGCGCGGCTTCATCCCGCCGCTGGATCGCGGCTATGCCATCGTCGTCGTGCAGCTGCCCGACGGCGCTAGCTTGAGCCGCACCGACGAAGTCGTGCAGAAGGCGAGCAAGCTGATCGCCGACGTGCCCGGCGTGCGCAATGTCGTCGCCATTCCGGGCTTCAACGGCGCCACCTTCACCAACGCGACCAATGCCGCGGTGATGTTCACGCCGTTCACCTCGTTCGAGGAGCGTGCGGCGCATGGCCTCTCCGATGACGTGATCATCGGCCAGATGATGGGCCGCCTGATGGCGGTGGAGGAGGCCTTCATCATCGCCATCCCGCCGCCGGCGGTGCCCGGCATCGGTTCCGGCGGCGGCTTCAAGATGCAGCTGCAGAGCCGCAACGGCGAAGACGTGCGTCCGCTGCTGGCGGCGGCCTACCAGATCATGGGCGCCGCGCAGCGCGAGAATACGGTGAGCAGCGTCTTCACCACCTTCTCGGCCTCCTCGCCGCAAGTCTATCTCGAGATCGACCGCGTCAAGGCGCAGATGCTGAACGTGCCGCTGGCCAATGTCTTCCAGACCCTGCAGGTCAATCTCGGCCAGGCCTATGTGAACGACTTCAACGCCTTCGGCCGCATCTTCCAGGTGCGCGCCCAGGCCGATGCGCAGTTCCGCCTCGACAAGGAGGATATCGCGCGGCTGAAGGTGCGGTCGGCTACCGGCGAACTGGTGCCGCTCGGCACGCTGGTCGAGGTCCGCGAGACCGCCGGCCCCGACCTGATCCAGCGCTACAACAACTTCGTCTCGGTGCCTTTGCAGGGCAACACGCCGCCCGGCATCTCCACCGGCACCTCGCTGGACACGATGGAGCGGCTGGCGAAGCAGGTGCTGCAGCCGGGCCAGACATTCGAGTGGACCGAGATCGCGCTGCAGGAGCGCACTGCCGGCAGCGCGGTGTGGATCTTCATGCTGTCGATCATCTTCGTCTTCCTGGCGCTGGCGGCGCAGTATGAAAGCTGGGTCCTGCCGCTCGCCATCATGCTGATCGTGCCGATGAGCGCGCTGTTCGCCCTGCTCGGCGTCTGGGGCGCCGGCATCGACAACAACGTGCTGGTGCAGATCGGCCTCGTGGTGCTGATCGGCCTGGCGGCGAAGAACGCGATCCTGATCGTCGAATTCGCCCGCCAGCAGGAGCATGAGGGCAAGGACCCGATCGCCGCGGTGATCGAGGCCTGCCGCCTGCGCCTGCGTCCGATCCTGATGACCGCGCTCGCCTTCATCCTCGGCGTGGTGCCGCTGGTGACGGCGACCGGCGCCGGCGCCGAAATGCGCCGCGCGCTGGGCACTGCGGTCTTCTCGGGCATGATCGGCGTGACCCTGGTGGGCCTGTTCCTCACCCCGGTCTTCTATGTCGTGCTGCGCCGCCTGATCCTGCGCAGCACCGGCACGGCGCCGGCGGGCGCCCCGGCCGGGGAAGGCCAGACCGGGGAATAGCCGGCCCGCAACAGCCGGGCGGCCGCTGACACGCAGAGGTCATGCGGCGATAGGAAACTCGTATGGCAACATGCCGGTCCGGTGGCAGCACCGGCCGGCATGTTGCTTTACGGCCGCCGGCGCGGCCATCCTGTCTCATGATTCGTTCCGCTTGAACCGCCGCCCAGCGCGCCCATCTGTGGCTCGACGACCTCATGTCCGCCATCCGGCTTCGCGATTTTCCAGGGAGGGAAATGCAATGACCGCCAGAGTGCTGTTGGTCACCACCTCGCATGGCAGCATGAACGACGGCGGCATTACCGGAGTCTGGGCGGAAGACCTGGCGACGCCTTATTACGCGCTGCGCGATGCGGGCTTTGCCGTGGCGCTCGTCTCGCTGCGCGGCGGGCCGATTCCCTTCGATCCGCTCAGCGTGAAGCCCGGCGAGGCGCGCCCGGCCAGCGTCGAGCGCCTGCTGGCCGATCGCGTGATGATGCAGCTGGTGCAGATCACCCCCGCCATCGACGAGACCGACAGCGAAGACTACGACGCCATCGTGCTGCCCGGCGGCCATGGCGCCTTGTGGGACATGCCGGGCAGCGCGGCGCTGGCCGAGCGCCTGTCCCGCTTCGATGCGGCCGGCAAGCCGATCGCCGCGAGCTGCCACGGCGCGGCGGGGCTGCTGGGCGCCCGGCGCCCTGATGGCCGGCCGCTGGTCGCCGGCCGCAAACTCTGCGCCTTCACCAAAGCCGAGGAAGACAAGATCGGGCGGACGCCGGGGGTCCCCTTCCTGCTGGAAGACCGGCTGCGCGCCCAGGGCGCCGCCTTCGCCGCCGGGCCGGATTTCCAGCCGCATGCAATCCGCGACGGCAACCTCGTCACGGCGCAGAACCCGGCCTCGTCGGAACGGCTGGCCGCCCTGCTGCTGCAGGCGCTGGCCGAGCAGGGCAAGCGCAAGGCGGCGTGACGGCGGATCGCGGGATGATCAGCCGCGCAAGGCGGCCGGATCGAGCGTGAACAATTCCTGCGGCGTCTCGACGCCGCGCAGCGCGTAGCGCCCGAGCGAGACGACTTCTTCCTTCAGGCCGCCGGCCGCGTGGCAGAAGGCGGCCGAGAAGATCACCGGCTGCTCGACCGAGCGGCTCATGCCCGAGATGCGCGACAATTCGTTCACCGCCGGGCCGACGACGGTGAAATCGAGCCGGTCCTCGCCGCCGAAATTGCCGTAGAGCACGTCGCCGACATGCAGGGCCACCGACATGTCGGTGACCGGCAGGCCTTTCTTGGCGCGCTGGTTGCGCACCTCGCGCAGGCGCCTGACGCTGTCGCGCAGGGCATTGAGCGCGGCATGGCTGGCGCGCTGCAGATCGTTGTCGCGGCCCGGCTCGCAGCGGAAGATGGCAAGGATGCCGTCGCCGACGAATTTCAGCACCTCGCCGCCCTGGGCATGGATCGCCGCCACCGCGGCGCCGGTATAGTCGTTGAGCAGCGGCATGATCAGTTCCGGCGAGACCGTATCGACCAGCTTGGTGAAGCCGCGCAGATCGCTGAACCATAACGCTGCCGAGAGCCGCTCGGCATCGCCGCGGGTGATCGTGCCCGACAGCACGCGCCGCGCGGCGTCGCGGCCGAGATAGGTTTCGGCGAGCGTGCCGGCGATGCGGCGCACGCTGGCCGAGCGCACGGCGGCGGCGGCGAACGGAATCAGCGCGGTGAGCGTCTCGATCTGCTGCTCGCTGTAGCCCTGGTCGCGGCGCGTGGTCCAGGAGGCGTAGATCGAGTCGAGCTGGCCGATGATGCCCTTCTCGCCGAAGCGCGTCATGGTGACGAGGTAATCGGTAAAGCCCTGGGTGGCGAGGTCGCCCAGCACCGAGAAGGGCCAGGGGCCGTTATGGCCCTGGATGCGGAAGCGCAGCAGTGATTCGCCGCTCTGCTCCATGTGGTAGAAGGGACTTTCGCGCCACTTGGCCTCGCCGTCGGCGGTCATCGAGCGGCCGAATTCGTGCAGGCCGACCTCGGCGACATCCTGGTGCCAGACGAAGATGCGCCCGGCAAGCACCGGATGCAGCGTGTCGGCGCCGAGCATGGCGCGGGTGACCGGGATGCCGGCCTCGTTCAGCGCGGTGCAGAAGCCGGCAAGGATTTCGCCCTCGCTCAGTCCGTTGAGCGAGGCGTCGGCAATCGAGCGGGCGATGCGGGTGAAAACGGCAGGATCCATACGGCGCAGCATATAAGGCCGCCCGTGCGGAAAGGCGAGTGGCGCGGCGGCAACAGTGGCGGAAAATCGAAGGATACGCGATGCGCCGGCAAGATGCGGAGCAAGAACCCTCACCCTCCCGCTGCTTCGCATCGGGGCCCTCCCTCTCCTATTGCATGGGAGAAGGTAACTATTCCCTCGCCCGCTTGCGGGAGAGGGAGGGGCCCATCGCGCTAGCGATGGGAGGGTGAGGGTCCGAACATTCCGAACAATTGACCCGCCTTTCCCGCGGCCCTACAGAAGAGGGCCTGCCCGCTTGGCGGAATTGGTAGACGCACAGGACTTAAAATCCTGAGGCCGCGAGGCCGTGCCGGTTCGAGTCCGGCAGCGGGCACCAAGCTTTTTCTCCCGCCCGTTATGCCTTTTTGTGGTCATGCCCGGGCTCGTTCCGGGCATCCACGAATTCTTTTGCCGATGCAAAGACGTGGATGGCCGGGACAGGCCCGGCCATGACAGGCATTGTCCCGGAATGACGATGTGTGCGGTTCTAGCCCAGCCACCGCACCCAGCGGCCGTGATAATCGCCCTCCGCCAGCCGCATGGTTGCGCCGCCGGGCCAGAGCGTCAGCGTCAGGTCGGCGCCGTCCGATGCCGCGCCCGGCTCGAAACGCAGCCAGGCGAGCGGCGCGGCTGCGGTCGCGGCCCGGCCGGCCTGGTTCATCAGCCGCGTGATCTCGCGCTGCTCGCCGTCCGGGATGTATTGCCACACAATCGAGTGATACAGCACGAAGGCGACCTCCGCCGGGCGGGCCGCGAGTTCGCGCGCGACGAAGGCGCTGGCATGCAGGCGTTCGACCCTGACCTGCTGCGTCCGCGCATAGTCGATCGCCGCCGCCACGCGGCGCAGCCGCGCATCCTGGTCGGCCCAGATATAGGAGAGCAGCCGGCGGCATTGCGCCGCGTCGCTCAAGTCGATCGGCGCGATATCGCAGGCGGCGCGGCTGTGCATCTGCACGGGCGCCAGCGGCGGCGCGCCGCCCTGCCATTCGGCGCGCAGGGTCAGCGGCGCCGGCTCGCGTAAGCCCCAGCGCCAGGAGCCGAAGAGATAGGTGTAGGCATCCCAGACCTGGTTGAGCCCGGCGCTGGCGCCGATCTCGCGGATCGCCAGCGGCCGCCTGAGCTGCGCGGCGATCGCCTGGAAGCCGCCGAGCAGCACGGCCGAGCGCTGCGGGTCGTTGGTCTGCGGCGCGCTGTTCAGATATTCCGCCAGCCGCGCCTGCTGCCGCAGCAGCGCCGCATCGGCCTTCGCCGCATCGATGCGGCGGGCGCGATAGGCCCTGGCGAGGTCCGGATCGGCACCTTCGAGCACTGCGCGATGCAGCGCCCCGGCGACGCGCAGGGCCAGCGCATCGGCCTGGGGATCGCCGGGCCAGGCCAGCAGCGCGGCGGCCCAGGCGGGCCGCTGCGGCAGCAGGCCGGCGATGACGTCCAGCAGCGCTGCGGTGAAGGGCGAGCCGAGCCTGCGGCAATGCTCGGACTGGATACGGAAATGCGCGATCACATCGTCGGAGGACGCCATGGCCCATCTGAGCCAAGCGGCCGGGCTTCGTCCAGCCGTCCCGGCGCCGGCGCGGCGCCGTCGGGCGGCCCGCGCTCGATCCGTATACGACGCACCGCTTTCCGAAGTGGCGCGGTTGCCCGGAATGGAGGACAATACCCGCCATGCGGTCCCCGACGAACAGCAGCGGTAGGGGAAATGGCAGCGGCGAGCGTCGGATAGCCGGCGTCTGGGCCGCCGCATTTACAGCCTTTGTCGCGATCATCGCCGGCCTGAGCGCGATGACGGTGTGGTATGACCGCAACCTGACCCTGGAAAATGCCCAGCACCATGTCGGCGCCACCGCGCGGCTGATGGCCGCCCATGCCGAACGCGCCATCGAGGCCGGCGACAAGGTGCTGCTGTCGATCGTCTCGGATCGGAACAACCAGCAGCCCAGCGCCGCCGACGGTCCGCGCCTGCACAGGCAGCTGCAGCAGCTGCTGGCCCGATCGCCGCAGTTGGATGTCGCCCGGCTGCTGGATGCCGATGGCCTGCCGGTCGCCGAAAGCGCGGGGCCCGTGCCGGCCCGGATGAGCTATGCCGAACGCGGCTTTTTCCGCGCGCACCGGGCAGCCAATATCGGATTGCATCTCGAGGCCGCGGCAGGCGATCCCGCCGCCGAGCCGCAGCGCTTCACGCTCAGCCGTTCCATCCGCGGCCCGGATGGCGGCTTTCGCGGCGTGGCCGTGGTCCGCATCTACAGCGCCTATTTCGTCGAGCTTTATCGCGAGATCGACTTGGCGCCCCGCGCCCATTCCTCTCTCCACCTGCTCAATGGCAGCCTGCTGGCGAGCTGGCCGCCGCAGGCGGAACGGATCGACTCGGCCTGGCTGCGCGGCGTGACGGCGGAGATCGATTCCGGACGCCGCAGCGGCGCGGCCCTGTTCGAGGACGGCGAGGTGCAGGGCCAGGTGGTCGGCTGGAAGCAGCTCAACGAGCTGCCGGTTTTCGTCATCACGGCGCAACCGGTCGGCGCGGTCCTGGCCGACTGGCGCGAACGCGCCCGCCTCGGCGCCGGCCTGGCGCTGGCCGCCATTGCCGGCTTCGGGGTGATCGCCCTGCGCGGCTGGCGCGGCGCGCAGGCCGAGGCGGCGGCGCAGCGGGCGCTGCGCGCGGCCTATGACGATCTCGATCATCGGATCGCCGAGCGGACCCGGGAGCTGGCCGAGAGCGAGGCGCTGGCCCAGCGGCGCCTGACCGAACTGGAGGCGCTCTATGCCGACGCGCCGGTCGGGCTGGCGCTGTTCGACCGCGACCTGCGCGTGCTGCGCATCAACGATGTGCTGGCGACGGCGATCGGCCTGTCGCCCGAGCAATGCCTGGGCCGCGATTTCAGCGAGATCATGCCCGACATGACCGCGGCGCTGCATGCCAATGTGCGCGCGGTATTCGACGGCGGCGCGGCGGTCTCGGGCTTCGAGCTGCGCGGCCGCTCGCCCTACCGGCCCGATGTCGAGCGGGCCTGGGTGGAGGATTACTATCCGGTGAAGGACCAGGGCGGCCGGGTGATCGCGGTCGGCGCCATCGTGCGCGACATCACCGACCGCGTGCGCACTGAAGATGCCCTGCGCGAGAGCGACCGGCGCATGCGTCTGGCCCAGGAAGCCGGCGGCATGGGCCTGTGGGACTGGGACCTCAAGACCGGAATCGTCGTGCGGTCGGACAGCTATTACCGCGTCTGGGGCCTGCCGCCGGAACGCTTCGAGCCGAACGACAATCTGCGCAACTTGATCCATCCCGAGGATCGGGTGCGCGCCGCTTCGGACATGGCGGCGGCACTGGCGGGCGAGCGCGCCTATGCCAGCGAGTTCCGCGTGCCGCAGCCCGATGGCAGCCTGCGCTGGATCGAGCTGCGCGGCGAGGTCCGCTACGACGAGAACGGCACCCCGGAACGCATGATCGGCGTCTGCTTCGACATCACCGCCCGCAAGACCGGCGAGGAGCGGATGAGAATGCTGGCCGCCGAGGTCGATCACCGCAGCAAGAACGTGCTCGCCATCGTGCAGTCGATGCTGCAGCTCACCCATGCCGGCTCGCTCGAGGAATATCGCGCCGCCGCGCATGGCCGCATCGCCGCGCTGGGCCGCGCGCATACCCTGCTGTCGGAAAGCCGCTGGGAGGGCGCCGACCTGCGCCGGCTGGCCGACGAGGAACTGGCGCCGTTCTGCAGCAATGGCCGCCGCGTCGAGATCGCCGGCCCGGCGCTGCTGCTGCCACCCGGCGTCGCCCAGGCGCTGTCGGTCGCCCTGCACGAGCTGGCGACCAATGCCGCCAAATACGGCGCCCTGTCGGTGCCAACCGGCCGGGTGGCGGTCGACTGGTCGGTGACCGATGGCTGGCTGCGGCTGACCTGGCAGGAAATCGCCGGGCCGGCGGTGTCGCCGCCGCGCCGGCGCGGCTTCGGCACGCGGGTGATCGAGCGGATCGTGGCGACGCAGCTGGAAGGCGATGTGCGGTTCGACTGGCGGCCCGGCGGCCTGCTCTGCGCCATCGCGGTGCCGCTGCGGCCCGATCACGAGAATGCGGGGCTGACCGCGGCCTAGCGAAGAGTCTCGAATCGTCGCGCGGCGCGCGGCGGGAAATCAGGCGGTCAGGCGCAAAACAAACGGGCGGCGCGGCTGGCGCTTCAAGCTGCCTGCCGCGCCGCCCGCTCCCCCCCCCCGCCGCCCCCCTCCTCAAACGCTCGCCAGTTCCTCGAAGATCGGCGCGCCGTTGCGCAGATACGGCACCGCGAGGCCCATGACGATATCGACATTGATGCCGTCACCGGCCAGCGGCAGCATCAGATTCTCCACATCCTGCCAGCCGCCGGGCACGGCATCGCCGTTGCGGTCCTCGATCGGCATCGGCCCGCGCCGCCAGGTCGGCACGCCGTCGCGCGCCACCGTGATCAGGCGGGTGCGGTTGGCGGTATAGGCCAGCGGCCGCGCCTCGTCATACCATTGATGGGTCATGTCGCGGCCCAGCGCCGCGACGAAACGCGTGCCGGCCAGGCGATAGCGGAAGCGCCAGGGCGACCGCTGCACATCGAGCATCCACATATATGGCAGCAGGCCGCGCAGATCGGTGGGGTCGATGGCGCGGCGCGATGGCAGCCGGCCGCCGATGCAGCGGTTATACCAGTAGAACAGCAGCGTTCGGATATGCGGATGCCAGCCGTCGCCGGTATCGGCCGCACGCACCACCGACCAGCCGGTACCGAGCTCGGCGGGCGGAGGTGCGTGGAGGGTCGGAGCCAGTTGCATGCGCTTTCGGCCGTGGCGGATATCGGATCACGCTAGCCGAGCCGACCGGAGAAGCCGCATAACTTTATGATAATGTTGTGACGCCGGCGCCGCAGGTTACCGGAAATCCGCGGTTATGCGCATCATTGCAATCAGATGGGACCCCGGATCAGGCCGGAATCCCACTGCATTCACGCCGCCACCAGCCAGTGCAGGCTGAACAGCCGGTCGGGATCGCGCCACACCGCCTTGGCGTGGAAGCCGGCCTGCTCGGCAAGCTGGCGAAAGCCGGCCAGCGTGTATTTGTATGAATTCTCGGTATGGATCGACTCGCCGGCAGCGAAGTCGTAGCGCGCCTGGTTCGCCGCTGGCGGGCCGATCCGCAGGCTCTGCGCGCGGCGGCTGACCAGATGCATTTCGATCCGCTGCAGCTGCGGCTGGTAGAAGGCGTAATGGGCGAAGCCGTCGAGATCGGCATCGCCGCCCAGCTCGGTGTTGATCCGGCGCAGCACATTGAGATTGAATTCCGCCGTCACGCCGGCGGCATCATTGTAGGCGGCATGCAGGATCGCCGGGTCCTTCACCAGATCGACGCCGATCAGCAGGCCGCCGCCAGACAGCAGCCGGGCGGCGCGCTGCAGGAAGCCGCGCGCCTCGGCCGGCGTGAAGTTGCCGATGCTGGAACCGGGGAAAAAGCCGACGCGCCGCGTCCCCGCGGGCAGTTCGGGCAGCTCGAAGGCGGCGGTGAAATCGGCCACCACAGGCCGGATCGCCAGATGCGGATGCTCGGCGGCGAGCAGCCGCGCATTCTCGGTGAGGTGATCGCCGGAAATGTCGATCGGCAGATAGGCGTGCAGATCGGGCAGCGCATCGAGCAGCAGCCGCACCTTGCGCAGCGCGCCGGCGCCGAACTCGATCAGCGCCGCGCGGTCGCCGATCGCGGCGGCGATCTCGCCGGCATGGCGTTCGAGCAGGGCGATCTCGGTGCGCGTCGGATAATATTCGGGCAGCTCGCAGATCCGCTCGAAGAGTTCCGAGCCGCGCTGGTCGTAGAAGAATTTCGCCGGCAGCGTCTTCGGCCGGGCGGTCAGGCCCCGGTGCACGGCGGCTGCGAAATCGCCGGCTTCGGAGACAGCGTCGGCGCTGCGCGGCGCGGGATCGCGCCGCAGGATCATGGATGACATGCTTCCCCCTCAGGCGTCTTCCGCCAGCCGGATGCCGGAGAACTGCCAGCGCGCCGCAGGCGGGAAGAAATTGCGATAGCTTGGCCGCACATGGCCGGGCGGCGTGACGCAGGACCCGCCGCGCAGCACCATCTGGTTGACCATGAACTTGCCGTTATATTCGCCAATCGCGCCGGCGGCCGGGCGGAAGCCCGGATAGGGCGCGTAGGCCGAGCGCGTCCATTCCCAGACATCGCCGAACATCTGCAGCACGCCGGCCGGCGTATTGCAGCAGCGCGGATGCGGCAGGGCGCGATCGAGGAAATGGCCATGCGCCTGGCGCTGCGGCGCGGTGGCGGCATGCTCCCATTCGGCTTCCGTGGGCAGCCGCTTGCCCGCCCATTCGGCAAACGCGGCCGCCTCGTAGAAGGAGACATGGCAGAGCGGCTCGGCGGGATCGACGGCGCGCCGGCCGTTGAGCGTGAAGATCTGCCAGCTGCCGCGGGCATCCCGGCTCCAGTAGAGCGGCGCCTGCCAGCCTTCCGCCTGCACAAGCGCCCAGCCGTCCGACAGCCAGAATTCCGGCCGGTGATAGCCGCCGTCTTCGATGAAGGCGAGGTATTCGCCGCAATTGACCGCCCGCGTGGCGATGCGGAAGGGCTGCAGCAGCACTTCGTGCCGCGGGCCTTCATTGTCGAAGGCGAAATCGCGCGCGTCGGTGCCGATCGCCGCGATGCCGCCCGCGAAGGCGACGAAGTCCAGCGGCGCGGCGGCTTCGCGCGTGTAGCTCTGCGGCGGCTGGTAGGCCGGCGCGAAGGGATGGCGCGACAGCGCGTGCTTGATGTCGGTGAGCAGCAATTCCTGGTGCTGCTGCTCATGCGCGATGCCGAGCGCGATCAGCGGCGCGATCTCGGCCAGCCGGTATTCGTCGGCCTGGCCGATCAGCTCGGTCATCGCGGCGTCGACATAGCGCCGGTACTGCGCCACGGCGCCGGCGGTGGGGCGGCTCAGGATGCCGCGTTCCGGCCGCGGCTGGCGCTCGCCGACCGCCTCGTAATAGGAATTGAACAGGTAGTTGAAATGCTCGTCGAACACGCAATAGCCGCTCAGATGCGGCTGCAGCAGGAAGGTCTCGAAGAACCAGGTGGCATGGGCGCGATGCCATTTGGTCGGGCTGGCATCGGCCATCGACTGCAGCATCTGGTCTTCCGGCGAGAGCGGCGCGGCGAGCTGCTCGGTCAGCTGCCGCGTCTTGCGATAGCGCCGCAGCAGATCGGCGCGGACCTCGTGCCCCGGCATCCGGCCGGGCGATGGCTCGCGCGGTGTGCCGCCCTCGATGGTGCCGCCCTCGATGGTAATCGTCTGGTTCATCCGGCGGCTCTCCCTGATCCGGCCTGCCCTGGAGGGCGGAATGTCTGGCCCGCGGTAACCCGCCTAGCCCCGTTTTGTTCCCGTCGGCCGAACAAGATGGCGCGCCACAGCCCGGCTGGCTAGCCTAAACCGCCGCCAGCCGCAAAAATGTGATCTTTGGGGGATAAGCGCCCTAATCGGGCCGTCTTACATAGAAGAAATGCCGGTTTTCCGCCTTAAGCACGCCGGCGGGCGGCCGATGGCCGCCCGCCGGGCTTGCCTAGTTCAGTATGTCAGCCGAACAGCAGGTCGGATTGCTGCCAGATATGGTTGGACTGCACCGTTTCCGGCGCTGTCGTCGCAGTGTCGAAGGTGAGCGTATGGGTGCCCCAGCCCTTGATGTCGGCCAGCGCGTAGTCGGTCTTGAGATGGTCGCCACCGCCGCGGTCGAAATCGAGGATCGTGTCGGCGCCGCCCTTGCCCTTCTGGAACAGGAAGATATCGGCGCCGCCGCCGCCCCAGAGCTGGTCGTTGCCGCCCAGCCCGTTCAGCACATTGGCATGGCCGTCGCCGCGCAGGATGTCGGCCTGGTTCGAGCCGGTGAGGTTCTCGATGCCCGACAGCGTGTCGCGGTTGGCGGCGATGGTGTTCTGCTCGACGCCGAGCGACTTCAGCGCGTTGAACCAGTTGCCGGCGAGCTTGTCATAGCCGCCGCTGGTCAGGTGCACGCCCCAGTCGACGCCGAGCGGGCTGATATCGCCCACGCTGATATTGCTGTTGTCGACCAGCTTGATCTTCATCCCTGACGCCGCCTTGGAAGCCACCATGCCGGGCAGCCAGGCATTGTATTCGACCAGCTTCGCCGGCGAGATATTCGCCACGTTGTCGGAGCGCGACGGCGGCACGGTGCCGAGCAGGATCTGCGTGTCCGGCGCGTTCGCCTTGATCGTGTCGAGCAGTTTGAGCAGGTCCGACTTCATGGTGGCGACGGAATCGTACTTCGCGTCGTTGCTGCCCGACATCAGCAGCAGCACATCGGGTTTGTAATCGGCCAGCACCTTCGGCGCGATGCCGTTGAGCTGGTTCGACTGCCAGCCATTGTAGCCTTCATGCTGGTTGTCGCCGGGGCCGCTGGTCTGGCTGCCGACGAAATCGAACTTGATGCCGCTGCCCGACATCTTGGCGGCGAGCTTGGCGCGGTAGCCGCCGCTCTGCTGGTCGTTGTAGCCGATCAGGCCATAGGTGTGGGAATCGCCCATCGCCATGATGCGCACGGCCTGGGTGGCGACATGCGTGCCGAGATCGGCGGTGATGGAGCCGGCGGCATCGGCATAGGACGCCGTGTCGTTGCCGTCGCCGCCATTGAGCTGGTCGCGTCCCAGCCCGCCGATCAGCACGTCGTTGCCGCCATTGCCGTTGAGCACGTCGTTGCCGACGCCGCCGTTGATGGTGTCGTTGCCCGCGGTGCCGTTCAGCGTGTCGGCGCCCTTGGTGCCGGTGATGCTGCTGCCCGGCGTGCCCGGGTTGGGCGAGGTGGGCGAGGTGGGCGCCGGGTCGGCGCTCCCCGAGCTCGTGCCGTTGCCGACCTTGATGAAGACGGTGGCGGTATCCTTGCTGCCATCGGCATCGGTCAGCGTATAGGTGAGCTTGTCGGTGCCTTCCCAGCCGGCGGCCGGCTTGTAGACCACGGTGCCGTCGGCCCAGGTGTCGATCTTGGCGCCCGAGGCGGTGGCCAGCTCGATCGCGGTGACTTTCAGCCCGCCGTCTTCGCCCTTGTCGTTGAGCATCAGGTGGCGCGTGTTGAAATACTTGGTCTCGCCCTTGCCGATGGCGTAATTGTCATCGACGGCAATCACCGGATGGCCGCTGCCGCCCGACGGCGCCGGCTGTTCCGTTCCGGGCTGCTGCGGCAGCGGCGTGGCGGTGCCGTTGCCGACCTTGATGAAGACGGTGGCGGTATCCTTGCTGCCATCGGCGTCGGTGACGGTGTAGTTGATGCGGTCGATGCCCTCGAAGCCGGCAAGCGGCCGGTAGACCACGGTGCCGTCGGCCCATTTCTCCAGCTTGGCGCCGGAAGCCGCGACATCGTCAATGGCGCTGACCTTCAGCCCGCCATCTTCGCCCTTGTCGTTGAGCGTCAGGTGGCGCGTGTTGAAATACTTGGTCTCGCCCCTGGCGATGGCGTAGCTGTCATCGGCCGCGATGACGGGATTGCCGCTGCCGCCCGGAGCGGGCTCCGTCGGGCCGGGCTGTTCCGGCTCAGGCTGCTGCGGCAGCGGCGTGGCGGTGCCGTTGCCGACCTTGATGAAGACGGTGGCGGTATCCTTGCTGCCATCGGCGTCGGTGACGGTGTAGTTGATGCGGTCGATGCCCTCGAAGCCGGCAAGCGGCCGGTAGACCACGGTGCCGTCGGCCCATTTCTCCAGCTTCGCGCCGGAGGCCGCGACATCGTCGATGGCGCTCACCTTGAGGCCGCCATCTTCGCCCTTGTCGTTGAGCATCAGATGGCGCGTGTTGAAATACTTGGTCTCGCCCTTGGCGATGGCGTAATTGTCGTCGCCGGCGATGACGGGATGGCCGCTGCCGCCGGTCGGGGCGGGGTCCGGCTTGGAGGCTGGCGGTGTCGCGGTGCTGTTGCCCACCTGCATGAAGATCGTGCCGGTATCCCTGCTGCCATTGGCGTCGATCAGCGTGTAGTCGAAGCTGTCGAGGCCTTCCCAGCCGGCGAGCGGCCGGTAGATCACGGTGCCGTCGCTCTTGATCTCGAGTTTGACGCCGGCGGCGCTGGTGCCGCTGACCGAGGCGACCTTCAGGCCGCCATCGAGGCCCTTGTCGTTCCAGGTGAGGTAGCGGGTGTTGAAGTATTTGGTCTCGCCCTTGGCGATGACGTATTTGTCGTCATAGGCGGTGACGGGATGATCGGTACTCAGCACGCTTGATGTGGTCATCGGAACTGCCCCTTATGCTTATATGCTGCACAGTGAGAACCGTGAGTTCGCCATCGCCGGGCAAAGGGGGAGCGCCCGCAAGCCGGAGGGCTTGACGTGTCACGCCTGACCAATACGCGGTGAAAACTGAACGCGGTAATCGCCCCGGAAACTGCGGGCCGTGCCGGAAAATCGGAAATTAAAATCCGGACACCCGCTGTGCGGGCGGAGTCGTTGTCACGGTCCTGTCACAGCGCGCGGCAGCGCCGCCGCGATTTTGTCCGATGCGTTGATGAAGGTTTAAGCCTAGACCGCCCGCGTCGCCTTCAGCGCGGCGATCAGTTCGCCGGGCGTCGTCACGGGCAGGCCGCAGGTCGGGCCGAGACAGACATAGGCCGTCGGCCGGCCGTCGGTCTGCGTCTTGCCCGTCGCGGGATGCGTTTCGGGCAGCGTCGCATCCGGCGGCGTGACCTGGACGATCCGGTTGGGCAGCGAGACCCGGTAGGCCGCCTGCACCAGCGCGTCGGTCGCGGCCTCGCCGCGCCGGCCGATGATCGCCACCTGCACGGCATTGTTGAACAGGTCGAAGCCGTTGAGCCAGGCGCCCATCGGGAAGAAGTTGCGCGCCACCTCGCCGGCGAAGGCGTCGAGCAAATTCTGCGCGCGCTCGCGCCAGTCCAGCTCGCCGGTGAGATACCACAGCCGGGCGAACACGCCGACCAGCGTGCCGTTGCCGGACGGCGTGGCATTGTCGGCCGCCGTGCGGGTGCGCGCCACCAGCGCCTCGGCATGTTTCGCGGTGAGGAAATAGCCGCCATTCACCGCATCGGCATAGTCGGCTTCGATCGTCTCGCCCCAGGCCTTCGCCTGCTGCAGATAGGCCGCCTTGCCCGTCGCCTCGAACAGCGCCAGCGCCGCCTTCATCATGCCGGCGTAATCGTCGAGCAGGCCGGGATGCACCAGCTTGCCGGCGCGGAAGCTGTGGCCGAGATGGTTCTCCGACGGCGCCATCGCGGTGGTCACGAAGGCGAAGGCGCGCTCGGCCGCCGCCAGCCAGGCCGGCTGCTGGTATTGCAGGGCGAGATCGGCCAGAGCCGCGATCATCAGCCCGTTCCAGTCGGCCAGCACCTTGTCGTCCCAGCCCGGCTTGATCCGTTTCTCGCGCGCGGCAAAGAGCTTTGCGCGCGCCGCCGCCAGCCGCGCCTCGGTGGCGGCATCGCGCAGCTCGGGCGCCAGGCTGCGGCGCAGGATGGTCTTGTGCTCCCAGTTGCCGGCATCGGTGACGTCATAGGCGGCGCAGAACAGCGCGGCTTCCTCGGGCTCCAGCAGGGCCTCGATCTCGGCCTTCTGCCAGACATAGAACTTGCCTTCCTCGCCTTCCGAGTCTGCATCCTGTGTGGCGGCAAAGCCGCCGCCCTGTCCATTGCCGTCCTGGGCGACCATCTCGCGCAGGCACCATTCGACGGTCTCATCGATGCGCTGGCGCAGCAGCGGATCTTCGGTTTCGGCCTGCACCAGCGCCATATGGCCGAGCAGCTGGGCATTGTCGTAGAGCATCTTCTCGAAATGCGGCGCCAGCCATTCGGCGTCCGTCGAGTAGCGCGCGAAGCCGCCGCCGAGATGATCGTAGATGCCGCCCTGCGCCATCCGCGTGATCGTGTTGATCACCGCGATGGAATAATCCGGCTTGCCGGTGCGCAGGTAAGCGCGCCAGAGCAGGTCGAACAGGCCGGTCTGCGGGAATTTCGGCGCCGCGCCGATGCCGCCCTGCTCGGGATCGACATGGGTGAGCAGCTGGTCGGCCACCTGGTCGAGCACGTCGTTGCTGAGCGGCAGCCGGTCGCGCGATTGCGGCTTGGCCATGCTGCGCAGGCCGTCGACCAGCATCTTGGTGTTCTGCGCCACCGCGGCCCGGTTGTCGCGATACGCCTCATGCACCTTCTGCAGCACTTCGACGAAGCCGGGCCGGCCGTAGCGCGGCTCGGGCGGAAAATACGTGCCGCCCCAGAAGGGCTCGCCCTTCGGCGTCAGGAACATGGTGAGCGGCCAGCCGCCATGCTCGCCCAGCAGGTGCAGCGCGTTCATGTAGATGGCGTCGATGTCCGGCCGCTCCTCGCGGTCGACCTTGATGTTGACGAACAGCTCGTTCATCACCGCGGCGATGTCGGGATTCTCGAAGCTCTCATGGGCCATGACATGGCACCAGTGGCAGGCGGCAT
>CAYSCA010000009.1:0-38084 GCA_964429465.1 uncultured Rhodospirillaceae bacterium | reverse complement strand
CCGCCGAGGAGGTCAATGCGGCGATCACGCGCGCCGCCGGCAACCGGCTCAAGGGCATTCTCGACGTCAACGACGCGCCGCTGGTCTCCAGCGACTTCAACCATAACCCGGCCAGCTCCACCTTCGACCTGAAGCAGACCCAGGTGATGGAAGGCAACCTGGTGCGCGTGGTCTCGTGGTACGACAACGAATGGGGCTTCTCCAACCGCATGGCCGATACTGCGGTGGCGATGGCCGGGCTGTAAGCGCGAGCCGCTGCCGTGCCCCGCTTCCGTACCCTCGACGATGCCGATGTCGCCGGCAAGGTGGTGCTCACCCGCGTCGACCTGAACGTCCCGATGAAGGACGGCCGGATCACCGACGATCTGCGCATCAGTCGCATCCTCCCCACCCTGCACGAGCTCTCGCGCAAGGGCGCCAGGGTGGTGGTGCTGTCGCATTTCGGCCGCCCCGACGGCAAGGTCGTGCCGGAGATGTCGCTGAAGCCGGTGGCGCAGGCGCTGGCCACCGCGCTCGGCTCGCCGATCGCCTTCGCCGAGGATTGCGTCGGCGACACGGCGAAGCAGGCGATCGACAGGCTGAAGGCCGGCGGCGTCGTGATGCTGGAGAATACCCGCTTCCATCCGGGCGAGGAGAAGAACGATGCCGCGCTGGCCAAGCAGATGGCGGCGTTGGGCGACATCTATGTCAACGATGCCTTCTCCTGCGCGCATCGCGCCCATGTCTCGACCGAGGCGCTGGCGCATCTGCTGCCGGCCTATGCCGGCCGCAACATGGAGGTCGAGCTGAAGCATCTCGAGGCCGCCCTGGTGGCGCCCGAGAAGCCGGTGGCGGCCGTCGTCGGCGGCGCCAAGGTCTCGACCAAGCTGGAACTGCTCGGCAACCTGCTCGGCCGCGTCGACAAGCTGATCATCGGCGGCGGCATGGCGAACACCTTCCTGTTCGCTCAAGGGCGCGAGATCGGCAAGAGCCTGTGCGAGAAGAACATGGCCTCGACCGCACGCGACATCCTGCGCGAAGCGGTCGCCCGCGGCTGCGCCGTGGTGCTGCCCGACGATGTCGTGGTCGCCGGCGAGTTCAAGGCCGGCGCCGCCAGCAAGGTGGTGGCGGCCGAGCGCTGCCCGCCGGACCAGATGATCCTCGATATCGGCCCGGTGGCCGCCTCGCGGCTGGGCACCCTGCTGGCGGATTGCAGGACCCTGGTCTGGAACGGGCCGCTCGGCGCTTTCGAGACGCCGCCGTTTGACGCCGGCACCGTGATGGTGGCGCGCACGGCCGCCGCGCTGACCGCCTCGGGCCGCCTGCTCAGCGTGGCCGGCGGCGGCGATACCGTGGCGGCGCTGCGCCATGCCGGCGTGGCGGAGGAATTCTCCTACGTCTCCACGGCGGGGGGAGCCTTCCTGGAATGGCTGGAAGGCAAGGAATTGCCGGGCGTTGCCGCCCTGGCGGCCAGGTGAGTCGCCCAACTGGCCTCCAAAAGATCACGTGCTAAAATCCGGACAACCGGGAACACTCAAGAAGACAGCATTCGGGAGCTGACGACATGAATCTGAAGGAACTCAACCAGATCGCGGAAGCCATGGTGGCGCCGGGCAAGGGCATCCTCGCCGCCGACGAAAGCACCGGCACGATCGAGAAGCGCCTGTCCAGCATCAGCGTGCCCAACACGGAAGAGAACCGCCGCGACTACCGCGAGATGCTGTTCACCGCGCCGGACTGCGAGAAATACATCTCCGGCGTCATCCTCTATGACGAGACGCTGCGCCAGAAGGCCAAGGACGGCACGCCGTTCGTCGACATCCTGAAGAAGCGCGGCATCGTGCCGGGCATCAAGGTCGACAAGGGCGCGGTCGACCTGCCGGGCAGCAACGGCGAAAAGATCACCGAAGGCCTCGACGGCCTGGCCAAGCGGCTGGCCGAATACCACCAGCTCGGCGCCCGCTTCGCCAAGTGGCGCGCGGTGCTGACCATCGACGAGGCGCAGGGCAAGCCCTCGCGCCAGGCGCTGGTCGCCAATGCCGAAGCGCTGGCGCGTTACGCCGCGCTCTGCCAGCAGGCGAATATCGTGCCGATCGTAGAGCCGGAAATCCTCATGGACGGCGCCCATGACATCGATATCTCGTTCAAGGCGACCGAGCGCACCCTGCATACCGTGTTCGAGCAGCTGGCGCTGCACAACGTCGCCTTCGAGGGCATGGTGCTGAAGCCGAACATGGTGATCCATGGCGAGAGCTGCAAAAGCCGCGCCGGCGTCGACGCCTGCGCCGAAGCGACCGTGAAGGTGCTGTTGCGTACCGTGCCGGCCGCGGTGCCGGGCATCGCCTTCCTTTCGGGCGGCCAGTCCGACGAAGACGCCTCGGCGCATCTCGGCGCGATGAACGCCAAGAATCCGAACCTGCCCTGGAAGCTGACCTTCTCCTACGGCCGCGCCCTGCAGGCCCTGCCGCTCAAGCTCTGGGGCGGCAAGGCGGCCAATGTCGCCAACGCGCAGAAGGGCTTCCTGCATCGCGCCCGGCTGAACAGCCTGGCTGCCACCGGCAAATACGAGCCGAAGCTGGAACAGGATTTCAAGGCGGCCTGATCCGCCCACCCGCGAAGGATTTAAGCCCCGGCAGCAATGCCGGGGCTTTTTTCTGCGCTAGGAACGGCAGATGGTCCGCAGGGCGTTCCATTCGCGAGGCTCGAGCCTTGCCTGTCCGGGAGCGCGCGCCGCCTCGAACAGCACGGCCCGTTCGGCAGAACCGGGATGCGTGCTCAACAGCGCAATGGATTTGCCTTCGCGGGCGGCAAGCCGGCGAAAGAAGCCTGCCGCTTTCGCGGGGTCGTAGCCTGCCGGGGCAAGGCGCGCGATGGCCAGCCGGTCCGCCTCGCCCTCCATGTCGCGGGTATAGGCTGCCGAGACCAGATGCCCGGCCAGCCCGACGCCGAGCACACCCGTGACCGCATCGCCGAAGAACAGCCCGACCAGGAAACCGACCGCGCTCTGCTTCACAAATCCGGACAGATTGTGGCGTTCGTCGACGTGGCCGATCTCATGCGCGATCACTCCGGCCAGTTCCGTTTCGTTATCCGCGAATTCGATCACGCCCCGGGTCAGGAGAATCCGGCCGCCGGGCAACGCGAAGGCGTTCACCATGGGCGTGTTGACGACGCTGACCCGCAGCGGCAGGCGCGGTTCCCTTGCGGCCGTCAGTTTCGTCACGATGGCCGAGAGGGCGGCTGTCCCCGCCGCCTTCTGGCAGAAGAACCGCTGCCCGCCGGGCGCCTGCATGCCGGACCATGCCTCCAGCGCCTCCACGGCGCGGTCTCCGATCCGCGTCTCGGTATCCGCGGAGATCTGCCCCGCCACGATCTCGGCAGCCCAGGGCAGGATCACCAGGAAAGTCAGTGCCGTGCCCGCGATGGCCGCCACGCTCCACAGCGCGACGCGGCGCAGGATGCGCCTGTCCTGC
The DNA here is from genome assembly GCA_964429465.1 of uncultured Rhodospirillaceae bacterium. Lineage (GTDB taxonomy): Bacteria > Pseudomonadota > Alphaproteobacteria > Ferrovibrionales > Ferrovibrionaceae > Ferrovibrio. The sequence goes on along the minus strand of CAYSCA010000009.1, from coordinate 34,632 downwards.
CGGGTGGCAGCGGTGAGCGTCGGGCATGCCGCCGACAGCAGGGGCAGATAGTCCCGGTGCAGGACCAGGCGCGCCGGCGAGCCGTCGGCGAGGCCGAGCCGCAGCATCGGCGACCTTTTGCCGTTCAGCAGACGGACATCCCGGCAGGGCCAGTCGACCGCCAGGGCGCCCGTGCGATCGCGCAAGTGCAGGATGCCGTCGCCGATATCGACCGCCACGTCATAGGCGGCGGCCGTCTTGCCATCGTACCAGCGAGCCTGCAGTTCCATGGCGATCAGACGAAGCCGATATCGAAGCTGTCGGCCAGGCCCTCGCCGGATTTGTCGACCGCTGCCGTCGACTGCCGGGCGGCGGCGATATCCGCGAGTCCGAGAACGGCCACGCCATTCACCACCCGCCGCAGGACCGGCACAGCGACGATCAGGGTCCTCAGCACCGACCAGATGAGGAAGAGCAGCAGGTAAGCCGGAAGGAATGTGGCAAACATCAGCAATACCGACTGGGGACTGACCCCGCCATCGCCTGCGAGCATGAAAACCAGGAAGGTTCCGGCCAGAATAGCGTAGCAACTCACGACAGCGATCGTGCATCCGAGCAGGCCGGCATAGCCCAGCGCCGCGCGCGCCAGCACCTTCCATGGCAGGAAGACGGCGGTGAACGCGACAAGCCCTATCCGGCTGCCGGCAATCTTCCAGCGAAGCCAGCACAGGCTGAAATGCGCATACAGGATCGGCACCAGCAGGACGATGGCCGCAGCCAGGCCCAGCAGCCCCCGCTGGTTACGCCAGAACGCCGCCTTGACGACCTCTCCCGCCGCGGCGAAATCCCGCTGCGAAACGACGGCCGAAAAGGCCTCGGCCAGGATGGGCGATATCAGCACGAGGGCGAGCAAAGGGATTGCCATGACCAACAGCCAGGGCAGCACCAGCGCATTGGCCGAGCCCTCGAACCGGCCCTGCCAGTCGCCCCAGGAGGTGCGCGCCATGCGATAGCGGGCCAGATCGGCGCAGGCCCATGGCACGCTCAAGCCGAGGGTCGCCAGGGCCAGCAGCGTCCACAGGAAATACCGGCCCACATAATGCCACGTCGATCCGCCCTGACCGAAGCGGATGCCGCGCCAGAGCGTGCGCGACAGCCGGTAGCGCCGTGCCCGGTAGCCGGCGGCCGCCATGAGGAGCGAGATGCCCAGAAGATAGCCCACCGTCATGACCATCTGGGCGGATGGATTATCGAGGAAGGTCGTCTGCAGCCCGGAATAAATGAGGGTGACCGGAATGAAGATCGCCGTGACGATCAGGAACCCGATGAACAATTCGCTGCCGCGGCCGACATATTCCAGCGGCTCGTCATCGATATGGATCGCGGACCAGAAATACCGGCGCAGCGCGGTGCGTGCCCAGAAACGGTAAAGGCCGATGGTCACGATGCCGAGGAGGATATTCTTCAACAGCAGCAGCCACAGGCCGCTGGCGGCCCTGTAGGTTGCGGCTGCGCCCGGAGCGTTGTCGGGGAGTGGCGGCGACCGATCCGCCGGACCGACCGGATACAGCCTATCCTCCGGGCTGACTGTCAGTTCAACCATCGTCTCCCCCACCCAGAAATACCCCTATGGCGACATATAGACCATGCCTTCCTCAACCAGCAACATTTCCATAAAAAAAGCCCGGGCGGTTTCCCGCCCGGGCTCGTCGCATCCTGCGATGCCGTTTTACGCGGCCTTGGGCTGCGCGTCGATCACCGTGCCGGCATTGGCAGGCGTGGCGATCGCGATCTGGCGCGGCTTCTTGGCTTCCGGCACCTCGCGCTTCAGCGCGATATGCAGCAGGCCGTCATTCAGCTCGGCGCCGGTCACCTTCACGGTGTCGGCAAGCTCGAAGCGGCGCTCGAAGGCGCGGCGCGCGATGCCGCGATGGAGCACGGTCACCTGCTCGTCGGCCTTCGGCTGCTCGGCCGCCTTGCCAGTGATGATCAGGCTGTTTTCCTTCACCGTCACATCGAGCTCGTCCTGGCGGAAGCCGGCCACCGCCATGGTGATCCGGTAAGTATCCTCGCCATGCTTCTCGATGTTGTAGGGCGGATAGGCGGCGGCCGCGTCGTCGATGCGGTTCGCCAGTTCGAACAGCCGGTTGACATGGTCGAAACCGACGCTGGAGCGCAGCAGGGGGGCAAAATCAAAAGCACGCATGGTTCATCCTCCTTAAGCGATGATGCGTATGTGCAGGGCCCGCAATTTCCCGAGGAAACAGATGCCGGGCCGGTTATCGCCGGACCCCGTCACGGGCATCCGGCACGCATCGCATTTAGGAAGGGCAAAAACCGCCTTCAAGGGCGGCGACGGGCAAATTTCCGTTCAGCCGATCGAGACCGGATACCACTTGAAATCGGTCAGGGAGCGGCCGCGCAGGAAATCCACCACATGCTTGGGCCCGACGAATTCCGGCGCCAGATTGACGCCCTGGGCAGCCAGCACCACGGTGGTGTTCTTGAACAGCGGCTTCATGGCGGCCAGGGAGCGGGTGGCCATGTCATTGGTGGCGACGGCCGCGTAGGCCACATAGATCACGGTAATGACTTCGTCGCCGAGCTTGAACGAGGCGGATTGATAGGTTTGGGCCATGGCGGCGCTTCGTTTCTTTGCCGGCTCCCCCCGAGCCGATTCGCCCTGCTAGCCTAGCAGGCGGGCAGCGGATCGCGCCAACGGAATCAGCACCGACCGCGGGCGGCGGCGCGCTAAACAAAAAGGGCGGCCTGAGCCGCCCTTCGAACCGGAGCCGGAGCCCCGGAAATATCCTGCCGCAGATTACTTTTTGAGGCCGAAGCTGCCGAAGCGCTTCTTGAACTTGGCGACCTGGCCGCCGGCTTCGTTCAGGCGGGCGGGGCCGCCGGTCCAGGCCGGATGCGAGTTGGAATCGATGTCCAGCATCAGCGTGTCGCCCGGCTTGCCCCAGGTCGAACGGGTCGTATAGACGGTCCCGTCGGTCATCTGGACCTTGATCTCGTGATAATCGGGATGGATATCCGGCTTCATAACGCTTTCTCCTGGGCGGCCGCGGATGGCGGAAGCCCTGTCAAATCCTCAATCGGCGGGGGTTATAGCCAGAAGCGACCTACCCCGCAAGGGCAACAGAAAAGGTCCGATCCGGTCCTAATTGGCCGCCGCGGTCTGCCTCGCCCGTTCGTAGGCCGGAGGATCGAGCAGATCCAGCCCGAGCTTGTTCAGCCCGTCCATGATGGGAACGAACAGATTCAGGCTGGCATTGCGCTTGCGGAGGTCCATGGCGTAGCCGGCCACGCTGATCCCGACCAGATTGCCCTGGTGGTCGAGTAACGGCCCACCGCTGTTGCCCCCGTGGATCGCCACATCGGCCTGGATGTAATCCACGAGGTCGGGCGGGACCGCCTGCCGGTAGGCGCTGACCGCACCCCGCGTCACCGTCCAGGCCAGAAACTTCGCCTGCGGCGCCCCGATCGCATAAACCTCCTCGGTCACCCGGACCGGCGTTTCGCGGACCGGCAGGGCCGGATACCCGCTGCCCTCCAGCAGGACCAGCGCAACGTCGCGCCGTTCATCCGAACGCAGGACCTCGCCGATCACCGTGCGGCCCGAAACCAGGCGCACCCGTACGAAATGCTGCCGGCCGACGACATGCTGGTTGGTGACCACCAGCCCGTCCTCGCTGACCAGAAAACCCGAGCCGTGACCGCTGTCGCCGCTTTCGATGAGCACCGTGGCGCTGCGCAGGTAATCGATATGCGCGTCGATGCTGCCGGTCAGCAGCGGCTGGCGCAGCAGCGGGCGGCGCCCTGAACCGGCGTCGAGGCGGGATGAGCCGCCGTCTGCCGCCGCTTCCTGAACCGGCCGCCGCTTCAGCAAGTCCCGGAATGACGGGTCGGCCGCCAGCCGGTTGGCGGAATCGGCAAAGGCGTGCTGGACGAAGAGATCGTAATCGCCGGGCAGCGGCCCGGGCGCGACGAAGGTGCCCTCGAAATCCTTCTGCCACACGACGCGGCGGCGCGCCGGATCGAAGACCTGCCAGTTCACCGTCGCGCGCACCGTGCCGGAGAGATTGCCGTCCGGCCTGCCGGACCAGGTATCGACATGGCGGCAGAGCTCGCCGCTGATCGCCGATACATTCGCCCCGACCAGCAGGTCGGGCTGCTCCTGCACGGTTTCAAACAGGATGTCGGGATTGCCGGCGACCCGATAGCCGTAGCCGCTGAGCACCCGGTAGAAGATGTCGTTATAGGCCGTGGTGCTGAGCAGCTTGCGGTCGTCATCGTAATGAATCTTGGTGTCGTACCAGCAGGCCAGGGTGCGGAACCGCGCCTCGCCGATGATCGCCCCGCGCGGAATGGTGGTCTGCATCCGTGCGAAACCGATCGGCCGCAGATTCAGATCGGCCATCTCGGCCTTGATCTTCACCGGATCGACGACCCCGCCATCGGTCATGGTCACCGGCCTGGCCTCGATCACCGGCGGATTGACCGCCACGCTGGAGCAGCCCGCCACGGCAGACGCCAGGATCACCCCTGCGATGATATGGAATTTGCGCTTCACGTCCGGCCCCCCGCGTCTGACTGCCTGCGGGCAATCTAGCGGGCGATAGGCGGAACACAAACGGAAGTTTACAGGATCATCACGAGATCATACTCCTGTATGCAGTGCCTTTCGATCAGTTTCGCCCGGCTGGATTGTCGCCTCGCCGCCCCGTCGCTATAACCGCCGGATATTCTTGGCCGACCGGGTGAAAATGCCGTCCGACACCGCCGATCCCAAGCACCCCGCCCTCGGGGCGCTGCGCCGCGTTCTGGTTTTCGTGCTGCCCTACCGCCTGGCGGCGGCCGGCGCCGGAGTGGCACTGGTGGTCGCGTCCGCCGCCGTGCTGGGCATCGGCCAGGCGATCCGGCGGGTGATCGATGTCGGCTTCGGCGCCGGCAATGGTGTCTATCTCGACCTCTACTTCGCCGCCCTGTTCGGCGTCGTCGCCGTGCTGGCGCTGGCAACCTTCGCGCGGTTCTATTTCGTCACCTGGCTGGGCGAGCGGGTCGTCGCCGATATCCGCAAGGCGGTCTATGCGCATGTGCTGCGGCTCAGCCCGACTTTCTTCGAGGCGACGCGGACCGGCGAGGTGCTGTCGCGCCTGACCACCGATACCGAACTGATCCAGACGCTGGTCGGCTCGTCGGTATCGGTCGCCCTGCGCAACCTGCTGCTGTTTCTCGGCAGCGCCGGCCTGCTGATCGTCACTTCGCCGCGGCTCACCCTGCTGGTCGCGCTGGTGATCCCGCTGGTGGTGCTGCCGATCATCATTCTCGGCCGCCGCCTGCGCAAGCTGTCGCGTGAAAGCCAGGATCGCATCGCCGATCTCGCGGCCCAGGCCGGCGAGACGCTGAATGCCATCACCACGGTACAGGCCTATACCTTCGAGGCACGCGAGACGGCGCGCTTCGCCGGCAATACCGAAGCCGCCTTTGCGACCGCGGTACGGCGCATCCGGGCGCGCGCCTGGCTGACCGCTCTGGTCATGCTGCTGGTCTTCGGCGCGGTGAACGCGGTGATGTGGATCGGCGGCAAGGCGGTGTTCGCCGGCGAGATGTCGGCCGGCGAGTTGTCGGCCTTCGTCTTCTACGCGGTGATCGGCGCGTCATCGGTGGGCGCGCTCTCGGAAGTCTGGGGCGATGTGCAGCGGGCCGCCGGCGCCGCCGAACGCCTGATGCAGCTGCTGGCCACCGAGCCCGGCATCCAGGCGCCGGCCGAGCCGCAGCATCTGGCGGAAAAGCCCCGTGGCGATCTGCGGTTTGAGGATCTGCGTTTCCGCTATCCGGCCCGGCCGCAGACCGCGGCGCTGGACGGCCTGTCGCTCGATGTCAGCGCCGGCGAGACGGTCGCCATCGTCGGCCCGTCTGGCGCGGGCAAGACCACCCTGTTCCAGCTGCTGCTGCGCTTCTACGATCCGGAATCGGGCCGCATCCGGGTCGACGGCATCGATATCGCCAGCCTCGATCCGGTCGAATTGCGCCGCCATATCGGCCTGGTGGCGCAGGAGCCGGTGATCTTCGGCGCCTCGGTCGCCGACAACATCCGCTACGGCCGGCCGGAAGCGAGTGACGCCGAGGTGCAGGAGGCCGCCGAGGCCGCCGCCGCGCATGGCTTCATCCAGGCGCTGCCGCAGGGTTATGAGACCTATCTGGGCGAGCGCGGCGTGCGGCTGTCCGGCGGACAGCGCCAGCGCATCGCCATTGCCCGCGCGCTGCTGCGCGATCCGCCGGTGCTGCTGCTCGACGAGGCGACCTCGTCGCTGGATGCGGAATCCGAACGCAAGGTGCAGGTCGCGCTGGAGCGTCTGATGCAGGGCCGCACGACGCTGGTGATCGCCCACCGGCTGGCCACCGTGCAGAAGGCCGACCGCATCGTGGTGATGGACCAGGGCCGCATCGTTGCCGCCGGCCAGCATGACAGCCTGATGGCCGAGGGCGGCCTCTATGCGCGGCTGGCCCGCCTGCAGTTCATGACCGGCTCGGCTGCCGATGCCGCCGCGTAGACGCCGCGACCAGAGGCCGCTGCAGCGGCGCCTGATGCGCTTCTGGTGGCGCTTCATCCTGGTCGCGCTGATCGTCTATATCGGCTACTCGATCTGGCTGTTCGGCGCCTGGCGCGACGTCGAGCCCTTCCAGGCCGGCGAATGCATGGCCGTCGATGCGCCGGCCGGGCCGGAAGACCTGGTCATGCTGCCCGACGGCAAGGCCGCGATCATCTCGGCGCAGGATCGCCGCGACCGCAGCGCGCCGGGCGGGCTGTGGTATTACAGCCTCGAGCAGCAGCCCGGGCGATTCACCAGGCTCGATCTGCCGTCGGGCATGGTGTTCCACCCGCAGGGCATCAGCCTGTACCGGACCGGCGAGGGACAGGTTTTCCTGCAGGTGATCAATCACCGCAGCGAAACGCGCCACACCGTGGAAATCTTCACGCTCGAGACCGGCGGCGACGTTCCCGCGCTGCGGCATCGCGGCAGCGTGGCCAGCGATCTCTTCGTGCATCCCAACGGCATCGCCGCCGCCGGGCCGGAAGCCTTCTATCTCACCAATGACCGCGGCTCCGGGCCCGGCTGGATGCATATGGTGGAAAACCTGCTGCAGCTCAGCCGCTCCACCGTGGTCTATCATGACGGCCGCTTCGCCCGCGTGGTGGCCGACGACATCGCCTTCGCCAACGGCATCGAACTCTCGGCCGATGGCGGCACGATCCTGGTCGGCTCGACCCTGTGGCGCATGCTGCTGGCCTATACGCGCGATCCGCGCGGCGGCACCCTCCATCGCAACGGCAGCCTCGCGCTTCCCGGCGGCGCCGACAACATTCACCGCGACGCCAGCGGCGATCTCTGGATCGCCACGCATGTGAACAGCTTTGCCTTCATCGGGCATGCGATGAACGCTGACAAACAGGCGCCCAGCCAGGTGCTGCGCCTCAGCCGCGACAGTCGCGGGGCGATGCGGCTGCACGAAGCTTTCGGCGATCCGGGCGACCTGCTGTCGGGCGCCAGTGCCGCGCAGCATCGCGACGGCCGCCTGCTGGTCGGCGCAGCGTTCGACAGCAAGATCCTCGACTGCCGCATCGATCCCGCGCGGCTGCGCGAGGTGGAGTGATCAGAAGCTGTAGCTGCCGCACTGGTCGAGCCGCAGCACGCTCTCCTGCCGGAAACGCGCCTTGTACTCCGCCGCGATGGCGGCAAGCTTGCCGTTGCTTTCGGCATCGTCGGCATGCAGCACCAGCAGAATACGGCTTTGCTCGCGCACCGCTTGGCCGGTTGCCGGCGACCGCCACAGGCCCTGTCCGTCGATCACGGTAAAGCCCGCGGGAAAGCGCGGCAGGATCGCCGTGTCGACGAAATCGCGCCATGCCGCGTCATCGACCCGCGCCCCGGACTCGCCGATCGCGGTGCCGAAGAACAGCTGCGTATGGTTCCGGCAGGATGGGGCGGCCGAGCAGGCGGTCAGTGCCAGAAGCGTCGCCGCAGCGACGATGGCGCGGCCGCCGGTCACCGCTCGGTCAGCTTGAGTTCGATGCGGCGGTTGCGCCGGCGCGCGATCTCGTCGTTGCCTTCGTCCAGCGGCTGGAATTCGCCGAACCCGGTGGCCGCCAGCCGCTCGGCCGGCACGCCCTGATCGATCAGGAACTTCACCACCGAGGTCGCCCGCGCCGTCGACAATTCCCAGTTGGAGGGGAATTGCGGCGTGTTGATCGGCAGCTTGTCGGTATGCCCGTCGACGCGGAGGACCCATTTGAGGTCGCCCGGTATCTTGTCGGCGATCTCGACCAGGGTCTTCGCCAGCTTCGCCATCTGCTCACGACCCTGCGGGTTGAGTTCGGCCGAGGCGCTGTCGAACAGCACCTCCGACTGGAAGACGAAACGGTCGCCCACGATCTGGATATCGCGGCGATTCCCGAGCGCCTGGCGCAGGCGGCCGAAGAATTCCGAGCGGTAATTGGTGAGTTCGTCGACCTTGCGCGCCAGCGCCGCATTGAGCCGGCGGCCGAGATCGGTGATCTGCGCCTGGTTTGCCTTGTCCTTCTCCTCGCTCTCCTTGAGGATGCGCTCGATCTGCGCCATCTGCTCGCGCAGCGCCAGCAGCTGGCGGTTCAGCAGGTCGACCTGGCTGCGCGCCTCGGAAGACAGCTTCTTCTCCTGCTCGAGCTGTCCTTCGCTGGAAACCAGCTTGCCCTGCAGGTCGACAACGATCTGCTGCTGCTCGGCCAGCTTCTTCTCCGCCTCGTCGCCGCGCGCCTGGGCGTCGGCCAGCACGGCGGCCAGCTGGTCGCGTTCGGACCGCGTGCTGCTCAGCGAGGCCTGCAGTTGCCCCAGTTCGGTCCGCAGCTGGGAATTGCTGCTGCGCTCCATGTTCAGCTGCTCGACCAGCCCGGCCAACTGGCTGCGCAGATCGGCCAGCGCGCGGTCGCGGCCGGAAATCGCATTGGCGAGGAAGAACTGCACCAGGATGAACACCGCCAGCACGAAGACGATGACCATGAGCAGGGTGGACAGCACGTCCACATAGCCGGGCCAGGGGCCGGCGCCATGGGCATCGCTGCGGCGGCGCGCCATGCCGGGCTAACCCTGCCGCCGCTGGCTGTCGGCCATCGCCGCCATGGTGCGCGACAGCAGCTTGATCTCCGCCCGCATCTCGTCGACCAGCTTGGCGCGGCCCTGGGCCGCATCGTCGAGCAGACGGGTCAGCAGAATGTCGACATTGCGCAGATGGCCGCGGCTGGCGGCATCGAAGCCGCCGCTTTCGGTGCCCTGGGCCAGCTTGGCGAGGATCGGCTTCATCTCGATCTGGTGCTCGGTCAGCTTCAGCAGCAGACCCTGCTCGGCGCGCATCTGCTCGGTGAGCAGGCTGAGCTTCTCGTTGAGCTGCAGCAGCGCCGCGCCGGTGGAATTCCGGCTGTCCTCGCCGCGCGCCATGGTGCGCTGCAGGTTGTCGAGGCTGTCGGCCGTCTGCTCCAGCAGCGCCTGCACATAGGCCGGCACCGACTGATCGCCCTCGACCACCGCGCCGCCGCCGACCCGGGTGAAGCCGGCCAGCCATTCCTCGAGATCATTGAAGAACCGGTTCTGCGCCTGCGCCGCCTGGAGATCGAGGAACCCGAGGACGAGCGAGCCCGCAAGGCCCATCATCGACGTCGAAAAGGCGATGCCCATGCCCGACAGCGGCGCTTCCAGGCCGCCTTTCAGCTTGTCGAACAGCGATGTGATCTCCTCGCCGCCGCTCAGGGTAAGCGAGTTGATCGTGTCGCTGACCGAGGAGATGGTTTCCAGCAGACCCCAGAAGGTGCCGAGCAGGCCGAGGAAGACCATCAGGCCGATCAGGTAGCGCAGGATTTCACGCGCCTCGTCGAGCCGCGCGCCGACAGAGTCCAGCAAGGCGCGGGTGGCGATCGCCGAGAGCGAGCCGCGCGGCCCGCGATTCTCCAGCATCTTGGCCAGCGGTGCCAGCAGATTGGAGGGTTCGCCGACGCGCACCTGCGTCGAGGTGCGCTGCGAACGCTGCCAGGCTTCGACCCAGGCGCCTTCCTGGCCGATCAGCACCACCTGGCGGAAAGCATAGACGATGCCGATCAGCAGGACGGCAAGGATGAAGCCGTTGAGCGCCGGATTGGCCATGAAGGCGCGGTAGAGCGGCGCATGCAGCACGGTGATGACCGCGCCGACCGCCACAAGAAACACCCCCATGCGAAACAGAAATCGCCCCGGTTTAGTCATGCATGCCTTCCTTCGCCGACCTGCCTAGGCACGGAATACGGCATTTTCGCGGCGCGGGCGCGACGGAAAACCGCGCCAGGCCGGCGAATCAAATGATCACAGACTCATGATGGCCCCGTCGGCAGGGCCGGACAACGGATAATGACGACGGGATTGCCGCGCCTCAGCGGCTGACCGGCGCGACCTCGACACGATCCACCGGGCTGCCATCGGTGGGCGTGCCCAGCGCGCGGACATCGATGCGCGTGCTGCGGATGCCGCGATCGATGAGATAGGCGCGCACAGCGAGCGCGCGGCTGAGCGCCAGCCGGCGCGCGCCGCTGCCGCCATCGCTGCCGCTGCTGGCGGCATAGGCGCGAATCTGGAGACGGTCTTCGTTGCTGGCCAGCTGCTGCGCCAGCGAGTCCAGCGCGGCGATATTGCCGCTCGGAAGCTCGCCCTGGCCGCTGGGAAACGGGATGGTGACGAGGCCGCCCTGCGGTGCCGGCGCGGGAGTCGGAGCCGGCGCGACCATCGCGCTCTGCTGCTGGCCGGTGGCGCTGCTGCCGGGTGCCGGTGCTGCGGGCGCGGCGGGAGCAGGCGCGGCAGGAGCCGGTGCCGACCCGGTCGCAGGGGCAGGCGTAATCGGAGTCGGAGCGGCCGGCGCCGTGGCAGCCGGCGCCGATGGCATCGCAGGCGTCGCGGCCGGCGCTGCAGGCGCGGATGACGGCGCGGCCGAGGACACAGCCGGCGCCGAGGCCGCCGGAGGGGCAGCCGGGGCCGCGGGGGACGGCGCAGAAGGCGATGCCGGTGCGCTGCTCGCCGGCGGCGCACTTGCCGCAGGAGTATTTGCCGTACCGGCGGAGGGCGCGGGCGTCGACGGAGCGGCCGAAGAGGCCACGGGGGCCGGCGGCAGCGGCGCGGTGGTCACTGCCGTCGCCGGGGCCGGAGACGGCGTTTCGGCCGGCGCGGCCGGCGCAGCACTGGGTTGTGTCTCCGGCTTTTCGGGGCGCGGCGCCTCAGCCTGGGGCTGTTCCTTGCGGGCCGGCGCCTCGCCAACCGAGATGGCAGCCTGGCGGGCAACGCTGGACGCGCGCGCCGGCCGCGGCCGGGCGGCAGCGAGAAGCGGATTGCCGGTTTCGCCGATCAGCGGACGCGGCGCCGGCGCTTCGCCGGGCAGCGGCGGCCGACCGGCCACCGGCGGCAGCGGAAACGGACGCGGCGGCAGGGCACCGCCCAGCAAAGGCGCGGTGCGGGAATAGGTCGGCGCGCCAAGCTGTTCGAGGGCCTGCGGATTGACCTGGACACTGCCACCCGCCTGGCCACCGATCAGGGCCTGCGCCCCCGCCGCCCCTGAAAGCAATCCGCCCGGCAGCAATCCGCCGGCCAGCATGGCAGCAGCAAGTGAAAACCTCAGTGGCTTGGCAGCCATTGGACCCGTCCCCCGAAACCCCGAAACAGGGCTGGAACGATAGCGGAGGCAGCCCCGGCGGACAACCCGGCGATTGTGGAATCAATCGGTTGTGGACGGATCGGAGATCAGCCGGCCTTGGCCAGCAGCTTGGCCAGCGGGCTGTGCAGCACGTCATTGGCGGCAATGATCCCGCCGGTCTCGACCATCTTCTCGCCGCCGGAGAAATCCGTCACCAGGCCGCCCGCCTCGCGCACCAGCACGATGCCGGCCGCCAGGTCCCAGGGCGACAGGCCGGTTTCCCAGTAGCCGTCGTAACGGCCGGCGGCGACATAGGCGAGATCGAGGGCGGCGGCCCCCATGCGGCGGATGCCGGCGACCTCGCCCATCACGGCGGCCATTTCACGGCGGAACTCGGCATGGCCGGGCCGGCCGTGGAACGGGATTCCCGTGGCGAACAGTGCCTCGGGCAGCTTGCGGCGGACCGAGACCCGGATGCGCCGCTCGTTCAGGTAGGCGCCGACGCCCTTTTCGGCCCAGAAAAGCTCGTCGCGGATCACGTCCAGCACGATGCCGGCGATCAGCTCACCCTCGCGCTGGACCGCGATCGAGATGGCGAAATGCGGAATGCCGTGCAGGAAATTGGTGGTGCCGTCGAGCGGATCGATCAGCCAGTAATGCTTGCCGTCCTTGGCCTCGACCCGGCCGGCCTCTTCCATCACGAAGCCGAATTCGGGGCGCAGCTTCGCCAGTTCGGCATGCAGGATCTTTTCCGCCTTGCGATCGGCCGCCGAGACGAAGTCGGCCGGCCCCTTCTTCGAAACCTGCAGGTGTTCGACTTCATTGAAATCGCGGATCAGGCTGCGCTGCGCCTTGCGCGCAGCGTTACCCATCGCATTGATCAGTGCGGATTTCAGGGCCATTGATGAATTGCTCGTCCGGAAAGGGGGCGGACCGTATCAGCCGCGACCATGCTTGGCAATTGCCGCATGGAAAGCTTTTACCGCCGCGGCCGGCCCCTCGGAATACCGCCAGATGCCCGCGGAAACCGCAAGGAAATCGGCGCCGGCCTCGATCAGCGGCGCGCAATTCTCGACCGTAATGCCGCCGATGGCGACGCAGGGAATTTCCATCAGTTCCGACCACCAGGCGACGATCTCGGGTTCGGCCCGCGTCTTCGGCTGCTTGGTGTCGGTGGCGAAGAACGCGCCGAAGGCGACGTAATCGGCGCCGGCCTCGGCCGCTTCCATGGCAAGATGGCGGGAATTGTGGCAGGTCACCCCGACGATGCGGTCGGGCCCGAGCAGGCTCCGCGCCTCGGCATAGGGCACGTCATCCTGGCCGACATGGACGCCGTCGGCGCCGAGCTTTACCGCGAGATCCGGCCGATCGTTGATCAGCAGCGCGACATCGTATTCGTGGCAGATCGGCAGCACGGCCTCGGCGGCATGCCGGAAGGCGCTGTCGGATGCCGTCGTCTCACCGTCCTTGAGCCGCAATTGCAGCGAGGCGACATCTCCGGCATCCACCGCGGCCTTGAGATCTTCCGCGAAGGCCTTCGGCTCGATGACCGGCGGCGTGATCAGGTACAGACGGGTCTTCGGCGCGGCAGCAGACATGATCAACCGGCAATGAAACTCTTCAGCGCATCCAGCGTCTCGTCGGGACGCTCGCCCATCATCATGTGGCCACAGCCCGGCAGGACGTCAATGCGGCCCTGCCTGAACTCTGCCGCCCAACCGCGCGCCGCGCGCAGCGGCGTCATGATGTCGCGCTCGCCGGCAACGATCTGCGCCGGACAGGCGACCTTTGCCACCGCCTCCTTGCCGCCCGCATAGGCGTTGCAGAGCCGGAAGCCGAGCGCCAGGCTGGCGCGCGGAGCCTGATCCGTCAGCCGAATGCTGCCGCCCAGCAGATAGGAGCCCGGCACCCGGTTGCCGCCCATCTGGTTGCGTTTGGCGATCATCCAGTCGTTCATCAGTTCAACGACCGTATACTCGCCGCTGTCGGCCAGCGCCTGCAGCTCCGGATTGACGCGCATCGGATAGGCAAAACCGAGCAGCGAAATCTTCTGGACGCGATCCGGATGGCGCGCGGCCGCTTCCAGCGCGATCAGCGCGCCCATGGAATGGCCGACGAAACCCGCCGCCTGCTTCACGCCGGCGGCATCCAGCATTTTCGGCAGCCATTCGGCGAAGGCCTCGACGCTGTCCGGCATCGGTCCTTCGGAGCGGCCATTGCCCGGCAGGTCGAGCGCCAGCACGGAATAGCCGTGATAGGCGAACCAGCGGGTCTGCATCGCCCAGACGGTATGATCGCCGGCATTGCCGTGAATGAAGACAACCGTCGGCTTCGCCTTGTCGAAATCCTTGCCGCCGGTGGCGGCGAATACGCGCTTGCCCGCAACGTCGAGCCACATGCTGCGTTTCCTTTTCTTGTTCTTCGCTTACTCGGCGGCGGCCTTGACCGCCTTCTGGGCGGCGCGCAGAGCGGTGTTCAGGTCGTCCATCAGATCCTGCACATCCTCCAGCCCGACCGACAGGCGTACCAGCTCCTCGCCGATGCCGGCGGCCTTCAGTTCGGCGGCGCTCATCTGCTGGTGCGTGGTCGAGCCCGGATGGATCACCAGCGACTTGGCATCGCCGACATTGGCGAGATGCGAGAAGATCTGCAGGTTCTCGATCAGCGCACGGCCGGCCTCGCGCCCGCCCTGCACGCCGAAGGAGAAGATCGCGCCGCAGCCCTTCGGCAGCAGCGTCTTCGCCAGCTCGTGGTCGGGATGCTCGGGCAGTTCCGGCCAGGACACCCATTCGACAGCCGGGTGCGATTTCAGGAAGGCAACCACCTTGCGCGCATTCTCGACATGGCGAGCCATGCGCAGATGCAGCGTTTCGACGCCCTGCAGGATGTTGAAGGCATTGGTGGGCGACAGGCAGGCGCCGAAATCGCGCAGGCCCTCGGCGCGCGCCCGCATGATGAAGGCGCTGGGCCCGAATTCCTCGGCGAAGTCGAGGCCGTGATAGCCGGCATAAGGTTCCGTGATGGTCGGGAACTTGCCGGACGCCTCCCAGTCGAAGCGGCCGGAATCGATCAGCGCGCCGCCGATCGCCACGCCATGGCCGCCGAGGAACTTGGTTGCCGAATGCATCACCAGATCGGCGCCATGCTCGAAACCCTTGAATAGATACGGCGTGGCGAAGGTGCAATCGAGCATTAAGGGCAGGCCGGCAGCATGGGCGATCTTCGCCACCGCCGGCACGTCGAGCACTTCAAGACCCGGATTGCCGAGAATCTCGCCGAAGACCAGGCGGGTCTCCGGCCTGATGGCGGCCTGCCACGCCGCAAGATCGCGCGGATCGACGAAGGTGGTGGTGATGCCGAAACGCGGCAGCGTGTGATGCAGGATGTTGTAGCTGCCGCCGTAGATATTGCGCGAGGCAACGATGTGGCCGCCCTGCCCCATCAGCGTCGCGATGGCGAGATGCAGGGCCGCCTGGCCCGAGGCGGTACAGACGGCGCCGACCCCGCCTTCCAGGGCCGCGAGGCGCTCTTCCAGCACGGCAACCGTGGGATTGGAGATGCGCGAATAGATATGTCCGCCACGCTCCAGGTTGAACAGCGCAGCAGCGTGATCGACATCGCGGAAGACATACGAGGTGGTCTGGTAGATCGGCACGGCCCGCGAACCGGTGGTCGGATCCGGCTGCTGGCCCGCATGCAGGCTGAGTGTGTCGAAGCGGAGGAATTTCGGTCCGAGCATGATCAATCCTCCCCAGATACCCGCGAGCCCGCGGGTTAAAAAAGCGGGCCGCCCCTTCCCTATTGGATGGGACGACCCCGATGAATTCTGCCTCAGTCTCGAAACTGGGCGCGATTAATCCATCCCGGCCCGGCCCAAGTCAAGGAATTGTAACGATGTGTTGCAGCCGCCAAAAAAAGGCCGCCGAGACAGGCCGGCGGCCAAGGTCAACTCAACAGGGAGGAAACTATGACCTAACTGTACTGACCCGCAGCATGGCAGGGGGCGCTTAAGATTTCGTGAAACGCCATGATCCTGTATGGTCGACCTGATGACAGTTTCCGCCTCCGTGTCTCAGCCGCCCGCCCCCCCGGCCCCGTCATCCGCGCCCGGCCCGGTGCCGGACCGCCTGCTGGATGCCGCGCTGGCCTGCTTCCGCCGGCTGGGCGGCAAGCGGACCCGGATCGAGGATATCGCCGCCGAGGCCGGCGTCGCCCGTACCGCGGTCTACCGGTATTACCCGAACAAGCGCGCCATCGTGGCGGCGCTGGCGACCCGCTGGCTGGCCGAGGACGAGACCCGGCTGGCCGCCATTGCCCGGGATACCGGACGCAGCCCGGTCGAGCGGCTGGAGGCCTTTCTGCTGGCGGATGCCGAGGCCGCCCGCCGCTATCTGGCCGATGCCTGCCTGGTCGAGGTGCTGGACGAGGTGGCCCGCAACGTCGCCCCGGTCACCCAGCAGCACCGCGCCCATGTGCGGCGGCATCTGGCCGGATTGCTGGCCGAGGGAGCCGCGTCCGGCGCCTTCCGGGCCGAGCCGACCGAGCGGCTGGCGCAGGTGCTCGACGACCTCATGGGGCGTTTTCACGATCTGCGCCTGGCCGCCGATCTGGAACCGGAAAGCTGGCAGAACCGGGCAACGGCGGCGATCGAAACCATCACGCGAGCGGTAAAGATTTGACACTTGACATAAATTGTCAAACGTAAAGCCATGACGCCCTGCCCGCTGCGCGGCAGCGGCGACACGGCTGCCTGCTGGCACATGATGGAATACGACCGTGCGGTGGCCCCGGGCCGCAGGCGGGCAATTCGTCGTGCTGAAGAGCCAAGCCGAACCGGCGTCACCTATTGCCGCATCGCGTTGCGGCTGCAGGGCTCAGCGCTGGACGACCTGGTGCCAGCGCATCGCCGCGCCCTGGTCAGGATTTGAAGAAGGTCGAGGCGACACCGCGGGCAGAATGCTTCTGGGCGATCACGCCGCGGATGGTGACGATCTCCGCTTCCAGCTCGGCGATGCGCGCCTCCAGATCCTCGATCGACATGACATCGTATTTTGGCGCTGCCGGCTTGCGCGATACGGCTTCGTCCCAGTCCATGGCGGCCTCCAACTGGCTTGGCCGGAAGTGTAGCTTTATCTTCCCGCCCCTGAAACACTCCTTCTGCCCAACCCCAAATGGAGAAACGCCGATGCTGCCACAGGAGATGACCGTCATCGAAATCAGCCAGCCCGGCGGGCCCGAGGTGCTGAAGCCGGCGCAGCGCGCGCTGCCCCAACCCGGCGATGGCGAGGTGCTGATCAAGGTGGCGGCGGCCGGCGTCAACCGTCCCGACGTCCTGCAGCGCGCCGGCATGTATCCGCCGCCGCCCGGCGCGCCGGATTACCCCGGCCTGGAAGTCGCGGGCGAGATCGCCGCCCTGGGCGCCAATGTCAAACGCTGGAAAATCGGCGATCAGGTCTGCGCATTGGTGGCCGGCGGCGGCTATGCCAACTATTGCCTCGCGCCAGCGGAGCAATGCCTGCCGGTGCCCAAGGGGCTCGATATGGCCGAAGCCGCGGCCCTGCCGGAAAACTGGTTCACCGTGTGGACCAATATCGCCGATCGCGGACAGCTCACGGCCGGCGAAACCATCCTGATCCATGGCGGCGCCTCGGGCATCGGCGTGGCGGCGATCCAGTTGGCGAAGCTGCTGGGCGCCGGCCGCATCTTCGCCACCGCCGGCACCGACGAGAAATGCCGCTTCTGCGAAAGCCTCGGGGCCGAGAAAGCGATCAACTACAAGACCGAGGATTTCCCCGCCCGGATCGGCGAGCTGACCGGCGGCAAGGGTGTCGACGTCATCCTCGATATGGTCGGCGGCAAGTATTTCACCCCGAATATCAAAAGCTTGGCCGAGGAAGGCCGGCTGGTGATCATCGCCGTCCAGGGCGGACCGAAGGGCGAAGGCGACCTGAGCCTGCTGATGCGCAAGCGCCTGACGGTGACCGGCTCCACCCTGCGGCCGCGGCCGATCGCCTTCAAGGGCGCGATCGCCCGGGCGCTGGAGGAAAAGGTCTGGCCGGGTTTTGCCGATGGCCGGCTCAAGGCGATCGTCGACTCCCGCTTCCCGCTGGATCAGGCGGCTGCCGCCCATGCGCGCATCGACCATGCCGACCATGTCGGAAAAATTCTTCTAACTGTTTGAATAAACAATAATAATCTGGGAAAATCGGGGCGGTTGCGCGAGGAGGGCGATCCACTATATTGTCCCGCGATTCTGTAATTTTAGCCCGCGGGCGGCCGTAAAGCCGACCGGCCGCATCGGAAGGATTTTACCCGATGGCATTGCCCCTGATGCCCAAAGCCACCGCCGTGTGGCTGATCGACAATACCAAGCTGACCTTCGACCAGATCGCCCGCTTCTGCGGCATGCATCCGCTGGAGGTGAAGGGCGTTGCCGATGGCGAGGTTGCGGTGGGCATCGTCGGGCTCGACCCGGTGGCGAATGGCCAGGTGACGGCGGAGGAAATCGCGCGCTGCGAAGCCGATCCGGCGGCCGACCTGAAGCTGCTGGCGCCGACCGTGCCGCTGCAGCGCCAGAAGACCAAGGGCGCCAAGTACACGCCGCTCTCCAAGCGCCAGGATCGTCCCGACGCGATCGCCTGGCTGCTGAAATACCATCCGGAAGTCGCCGATGCGCAGGTGCAGAAGCTGCTCGGCACCACCAAGGCGACGATCGATTCCGTGCGCAACCGCACGCATTGGAATCATGCGAATATCAAGCCGCGCGATCCGGTCAGCCTTGGCATGTGCAGCCAGGCCGAGCTCGACCGCGTGCTGATCCTCGCCGTGAAGCGCCGCGAAAACCGGGAAAAGCGTGAAGCGCGCGAGGCCCGTGCCAAGGCGCGCGCTGCCGAAGCCGCGGCCGCACCGGCAGAAACGCCGGCCAGCGACGAGAACCATAACCTCGGCTGATGGCCGCATAACGCCAAACGGGCTGGCTGCCAGCCCGGCTTTCCGCTATAGCCTTTGACTGACAGGGAACGGGCACAAGCCCGGATGTAAGCGGGGCAGCGAACCCAGCATGCTGGTTTTCATTATCCGACGCCTGATGCAGGCCGCCCTGGTAATGGCGGTGATGTCGGTGCTGGTCTTCGCCGGCATCTACATGATCGGCGATCCGCTGGCGATCCTGGCCAGCCCGGAAGCGACTGACCTCGACCGCGAGCAGATTGCTCATGCGCTCGGCCTCGACCGGCCGGTCTGGGAGCAGTATCTGCGCTTCGTCGGCGCGGCGCTGGGCGGCGACTTCGGCAAATCCTTCGTCTTCGGCCAGCCCGCGATGAAGCTGGTGCTGGAACGCATGCCGGCGACGCTGGAACTGGCGCTCACCGCTACCGTCATGGCGGTGCTGATCGGCGTGCCGCTCGGCCTCTATGCGGGACTGCGCCATCACACCGCCAGCGCACGCGCCATCATGGCCGGCTCGGTGCTGGGCTTCAGCCTGCCGAATTTCTGGGTCGGCCTGATGCTGATCATGATCTTCGCCGTGCAGCTCGGCTGGCTGCCCGCTTCCGGCCGTGGTGAAACGGTGGAATTCCTCGGTCTGCAGCTCAGCGTGTTCACGGCAGACGGCTGGTCGCATATCGTCCTGCCGGCGATCACACTCGGCCTGTCGAAATGCGCGCTGATCATCCGGCTCGCGCGCGCCACGGCGCGCGAAGTCATGCTGATGGATTACGTCAAGTTCGCCCGCGCCAAGGGACTGAACGAGAAGCGCGTCATCGGCGTGCATATCCTGAAGAACATCATGGTGCCGATCACCACGGTGACCGGACTTGAGCTCGGCGCCCTGATCGCCTTTGCGGTGATCACCGAGACGATCTTCTCCTGGCCCGGCATGGGCAAGCTGCTGATCGACTCGATCGTACAGCTCGACCGGCCGGTGGTCGTCGCCTACCTGATCATCGTGGTGCTGCTGCTGGTGATCATCAACCTGGTGGTCGACATCCTCTATTCGGTACTCGATCCGCGCGTGCGGCTGGGGAATGCGAAATGACCGACACCGCGCTGCCGGCAGCACCCGCCCCGGCCAAGACCGAAAGCCCGCTGAAAAGGATCTGGTCGGAATTCGCCGAAAGCAAGCTTGCGCTGCTCGGCCTTGCCATGCTGGCCGTCTTTCTCGCGGCCGCGCTGCTGGCGCCCTTCGTCGTGCCGCAGAATCCCTACGATCTCGCCAGCCTCGACATCCTCGATGCGCGGCTGCCGCCCGGCGAGGTTTCCGGCACCGGCCTGGTCTTCACGCTGGGCAGCGACGGCCAGGGCCGCGATATGCTGAGCGCCATGCTCTACGGCCTGCGGATCAGCCTGTTCGTCGGCATCACCGCCGTGGCCCTGGCGCTGTCGATCGGCGCCTTGGCCGGCCTGCTGGCGGCCTATGCCGGCGGCCGGATCGAATCGCTGATCATGCGCATCGTCGATATCCAGCTGTCCTTTCCCGCCATCCTGGTGGCGCTGATCCTGCTGGCGGTGCTGGGCAACGGCGTCGACAAGGTGATCATCGCGCTGGTCGCCGTGCAATGGGCCTATTTCGCACGCGCCGCCCGCGGCGCCGCGCTGGTCGAGCGCAACAAGGAATATGTCGAGGCCGCGCGCTGCCTCGGCCTGAGCCGCACGCGGCTGCTGCTGCGCCATCTGCTGCCCAACTGCATGCCGCCCCTGATCGTGATCGCCACCATCGACATCGCGCGCTCGATCACCCTGGAGGCGACGCTCAGCTTCCTGGGCCTGGGCGTGCCGGTCACCGAGCCCTCGCTCGGCATGCTGATCGCCAACGGCTTCGACTACCTGCTGAGCGGAGTCTACTGGATCTCGCTCTTCCCCGGCGTGCTGCTGACCCTGGTGATCATCGCCATCAACCTCGTCGGCGACCAGCTGCGCGACGTGCTCAACCCCCGCCTCAAGCGCTGATCCATGACCGTTCCCACGCTGCAGGTCGAGAATCTCGAGACCCATTTCCCGACGCGCGACGGCATCGTGCGCGCGGTGGATGGCGTCAGCTTCGAGGTGGCGCCGGGCGAAATCCTCGGCCTGGTGGGCGAGTCCGGCTCGGGCAAATCGATCACCGGCTTTTCGATCCTCGGCCTGATCGACCCGCCCGGCCACGTCGCCGGCGGCCGCATCCTGTTCAAGGGCGAAGACATCACCAATGCCCCGCCGGAGCGCCTGCGGCGCCTGCGCGGCTCGCGCATGGCGATGATCTTCCAGGACCCGATGATGACGCTCAACCCGGTGCTGCGCGTCGACACCCAGATGATCGAGACCGTGCGGGCGCACGAGAAGGTCAGCGAGGCCGCCGCCCGGGCGCGCGCGGTGGAGACGCTGAACGCGGTCGGCATCGCCGCGCCGGAGGAACGCCTGCTGGCCTATCCGCACCAGCTGTCGGGCGGCATGCGCCAGCGCATCGCCATCGCCACCGCCCTGCTGCACAAGCCCGACCTGATCGTGGCGGACGAGCCGACCACGGCGCTGGACGTCACCATCCAGGGCCAGATCCTTTACGAGATGCGCAAGCTCTGCCGCGATACCGGCACGGCGCTGATCTGGATCACGCACGATCTTTCCGTCGTCGCCGGCCTCGCCGACCGCATCATGGTGATGTATGCCGGCAAGATCGTCGAAACCGGACCGGTCGCCACCGTGATCGAGCGGCCGCAGCATCCCTATACCCGCGGCCTGATCGGTTCGGTGCCCGGCGCAATGCCGCGCGGCAAGCGCCTGTTCCAGATTCCGGGCATGACGCCGGCCCCGCTCAACCTGCCGCCGGGCTGCCGCTTCAAGGCGCGCTGCAGCCGCGCTGATGCGCTCTGCGACACGCTGCCCGATCTGGTCGAACTGCACCCGGGCCACGGCGTGCGCTGTCACTATCCCTTCGATGCCAAGCCGCTAACGCCGGCGGAGAGCGCGGCATGAACGCCCCGATGCTGGAACTCAACCAGGTCTCGAAGCGCTTCGTCTGGCGCCTCGACTTCGCGTCGAAGCTGGCCAACCTGCTGGGCGCCGGCATCCAGGAACGCGCCGTCCACGCCGTCAATCACGTCAACCTCGGAATCAGCGAAGGAGAAGTGGTCGGCCTGGTCGGCGAGAGCGGCTGCGGCAAGTCCACCCTGGGCCGCATCGTCGCCGGCATCATGAATGCCAGCGACGGCGAGATGAAGTTCCGCGGCAAGGCGCTGTCGGCCATGAACGAGGCCGAGCGGCGCGAATACAAGCTCGCCGTGCAGATGATCTTCCAGGATCCATACGCCTCGCTCAATCCGCGTATGCGGGTAGAGGACATCATTGGCGAGGCGCCCGTCGCGCACGGGCTGATCAAGCGCAGCGAGATGGGCGAGTATGTCGAGAAGCTGATGCGGCAGGTCGGCCTCGACCCGCGCTACCGCCGCCGCTACCCGCACCAGTTCTCCGGCGGCCAGCGCCAGCGCATCGGCGTGGCCCGCGCGCTCGCCGTGCAGCCGCGCTTCATCGTCTGCGACGAGGCGGTTGCAGCACTCGACGTCTCGATCCAGGCGCAGGTGCTCAACCTGTTCATGGATCTGCGCGAGCAGCTCGGCCTGACCTATCTGTTCATCAGCCATAACCTTTCGGTCGTCGAGCATATCTCCGACCGGGTGGTGATCATGTATCTCGGCCGCGTGGTCGAAAGTGCGCCGACCGAGGAATTGTTCGCCGCGCCGAATCATCCCTATACCAGGGCGCTGCTGGCCGAGGCGCCGAAGCTGGTGGCGGAGCGCCGCGACTACATGCCGATCAAGGGCGAGATTCCCTCGCCGCTCGATCCGCCGACGGGCTGCCATTTCCATCCGCGCTGCCCCATGGCGACGGCGCGTTGCCGGGCCGAGGCCCCCGTGTTGCGAGAGATCGCGCCCGGCCGCATGGCCGCCTGTCACCTCAACGACATAGGCTGAACCTGTCGTGATGCGGCCGTGACCAGCCGTGATCAGGCTGTGAGCAAGCGCGCGCCGCCGCCAGGGTGCCGTGAAAACGGAAAATTAAAGCCACAATTGATAGCTTCTTCAGCATGTGGCTGAAGCGTCTCGCCGGCACTCCCCAGCCCTGACGCGATGACGCAACACTGTAAGGAGGCCCGCTATGCGTAAGGCCGTCTTGTCCAGTGCGTTGATGGTCGCAGTTGCTTCTTTTTCCCTTCCCTCCCAGGCGCAGATGATCTGCGGGTTGCGCGACGATATGGGCAAAATGCTCGATCAGCGCTTCTCCGAGCAGCCGAAGGCGGCCGGCATTGCCGGCGACCGCGTCGTCGAACTGCTGGTTTCCGAAGCCGGATCCTGGACCATCCTGATCACCAGTCCCGACGGACGGTCCTGCGTCGTCACCGGCGGCGAGGACTGGATCGAAAAGCCGGTCCAGCCCGCGAAGATCACCAAGGAAAACTCGACCTAGCCTAGGCCGCCGGCTTCACCCGGAACCAGGCGGCGTAGAGCGCCGGCAGGAACAGCACCGTCAGCAAGGTGGCGACCAGCAGGCCGCCGATGATGGTGAAGGCCATCGGGCCCCAGAAGTTGCTGGTCGAGAGCGGCACCATGCCGAGAATCGCCGCGAGCGCCGTCAGCACGATCGGCCGGAACCGGCGCAGGGTGGCATTGACGATGGCCTCCCAGGGCTGCTCACCGGCCTGGATATCCTGTTCGATCTGGTCGACCAGGATCACCGAATTGCGCATGATCATACCGGCGAGGGCGATGGCGCCCAGCATGGCGACGAAGCCGAAGGGCACATTGAACACCAGCAGGCCGAGCGTCACGCCGATCAGCCCGAGCGGCGCCGTCAGCAGCACCAGCAGCATGCGCGACACCGACTGCAGCTGGATCATCAGCAGGGTCACCATCACGGCGATCATCACCGGTACGACCGCGCCGATGGAAGCGTTGGCCTTGGCGCTTTCCTCGATGGCACCCCCCATGGTGATGCGATAGCCCGGCGGCAGCTTTGCCCGCAGCGCGTCCAGATTCGGATCGATCTGCTTGGAGACGACCGGCGCCTGGATGCCGTCGACGATATCGGCGCGGACGGTGATCACCGGCTGGCGGTCGCGGCGCCAGATGATGCCTTCCTCAAGGCCATAGCGGATTTCCGCCACCTGGCCGAGCGGCACCGAGCGCGTGCTTTCCGCGCCGGCCACGTTCAGGTCCTTGATGCCGGTCAGGCTCAGGCGCTCTTCCTTTTCGGCCCGGGCCACCACATCGATCAGCTCCTTGCCTTCGCGGTATTGCGTGACCGTCACGCCGGAGACAATCGAATTCAGCGTCGTGGCAAGGTCCTGCGAGGAAATGCCGAGCAGGCGCGCCTTGGCCTGGTCGACATCCAGCTTCACGACCTTGGTCAGTTCGTTCCAGTCGAGATTGACATCGCGGGTATTCGGATTGGCGCGCATGATGTCGCCGACCGCGAAGGCGATGCGGCGCACTTCCATCGGATTCGGGCCGCTGACGCGGAACTGCACCGGAAAACCGACCGGCGGGCCGTTTTCCAGCCGGTTCACCCGGCCGCGCAGAAGGGTGAAATCCTCCTGGAAGGTCTTGATCAGCTTCTCGCGCACCCGCTCGCGCTCCGCGTCGCCCCTGGTGAGCACGACGACCTGGGCGAAATTGTCGTTGGGCAGCTGAATGTCCAGGGGCAGGTAGAAGCGCGGCGCGCCGCTGCCGATATACGAAGTGTAGTTGACGATATCGGGGTCGTCCCGTAGCAGGGCCTCGAGTTTCAGCGCTTCCTGCTCGGTGGCGGCGATCGAGGCGCCCTGCGGCAGGCGCAGATCGACCAGCAGCTCGGGCCGGTTCGATGACGGGAAGAATTGCTGCTGCACGAGGCCGAAGCCAGCCGCGCTGAGCACGAAGATGCCGATCGTCGCGGCGATCACCACGAACCGGCGCCGCACGCACCAGTCGATCACCGGCCGCACATACCGGTAGATGCCGCGATGATAGACGTCCGTGTCATGGCCCTGGCCTCGCCTGGGCATGGGCAGCAGGCGGTAGCCGATGAACGGCGTGAAGATCACTGCCACCACCCAGGAGACCAGCAGTGCGATCGTCACCACCGCGAAAATCGAGAAGGTATATTCGCCCGCCGAGGATTTGGCGAAGCCGACCGGGATGAAGCCTGCCGCCGTGATCAGGGTGCCGGTCAGCATCGGAAATGCCGTTGAGGTATAGGCGAAGCTGGCGGCGCGGAAGCGGTCGAAGCCCTGCTCCATCTTCACCTGCATCATCTCGACCGCGATGATCGCGTCGTCGACCAGCAGACCCAGCGCGATGATCAATGCGCCGAGCGAGATGCGGTGGAAATCGATGCCGAAGACCTGCATGCACACGAAGGTGATTGCCAGCACCAGCGGGATGCACAGCATGACCACGACGCCGCTGCGCAGGCCCAGGCTGAGGAAGCTGACCCCGAGCACGATCACCACGGCCTCCAGCAGCACCTTCATGAATTCCGAAATCGAGCGCTGCACCACCTCGGGCTGGTTGGCGACGCGGTGCATCTCGATGCCGATGGGCATGTCGACCTGGATGCGGGCCATGGCCTCATCCAGCGCCCGGCCCAGTTCGATCATGTTGCCGCCCTTGGCCATGGAGACGGCCAGCCCGATGGCGTTCTCGCCGTTGAAGCGGAAACGCGGCGCCGGCGGATCGGCGTAGTCGCGCCGTATCTCGGCAATGTCGCCGAGCCGGAGCAGGCGGCCATTGGCCTGGATCGACAATTCCTGCAGCCCGCGCGCGGTCTCGATGTCGCCGCTGACCCTTGTGGCGATGCGGTCGGACGCCGTCTGCACCACGCCCGACGCGGTTTGCGCATTCTGCTGCTGGATCACGTCCAGCACCTGCTGCGGATTCACGCCCAGATTGGCCAGCTTCTTGTTCGAGAATTCGATATAGATGCGCTCGGGCTGCACGCCGAGCAGGTCGGCCTTGCCGACATTGGGGATGCGCAGCAATTCCTCGCGCACCTGCTCGACATGATCCTTCAGCTCGCGATGGGTGAAGCCGTCGGCCGTGAAGGCATAGATAGTGCCGAAGGTGTCGCCGAACTCGTCGTTGAAGAACGGCCCCTGCACGCCGGCGGGAAGGCTGGCGCGGACGTCGCTGACCTTCTTGCGCACCTCGTACCAGATATCGGCCACCGCCTTGGGCGGCGTGCTGTCGCGCAGCACCACGAAGATGGTCGATTCCGCCGGCTTGGAATAGCTGCGGACATGATCGAGATGCGGCGTTTCCTGCAGCTTCTTCTCGATCTTGTCGGTGACCTGCTGCTCGACCTCGCGCGCCGTGGCGCCCGGCCAGTTGGCGCGCACGACCATCACCTTGAACGTGAAGTCCGGATCCTCGGCGCGGCCGAGCTGCATGTAGGACAGGCCGCCGGCGGCGAGCAGCAGCACCATCAGGAAGCCGATCAGCGACTGGTGCCGCAGCGCCCAGGCCGAGAGATTGAAACGGTCGCGGCGGCTGCCGGAGGTCTGCTCCGGCACGGAGATATCGGTCACGAATCCGCTCCCGCCACCACCTCGGCCAGCAGGCGCACGGTCTGGCCCGGAATCAGCTTGTGCACGCCGGCGGTGACCACCTTCTCGCCGGATTTGAGCCCGCCGGCGATCAGCACGGCATGCTCCACATAGGCCGCCACCTGCACCGGGCGGAGTTCCACCGTGCCCTGTTCCGGCTCGCCGGTGAAGACCCACACGGCCGGCTTGTTGCCCTGCTGGTAAAGCGCAGCCAGCGGCAATGCGATCACGCTGGCATCCGAGCGCCGCACGATGGTGACCGTCGAGGTCATGCCGAGCCGCATGGCCGCCGGCGGATTCTGCACGGCCACCTTCACCGCATAGGTACGCGTCACCGGATCGGCGCCGGGCGCGATCTCGCGCACCACGCCGGCATATTCCTGCTCCGGCTGCGCCCAGAGGCTGATAGCGATCGCCGTGGCGTTGCGCAGTTCGTCGAGCCGGTTCTCGGCAACGTTGAAGACGACTTCCTTCTCTTCCGGCCGGGCCAGCTTCATCACCGTCTGGCCGGCCGCCACGACCTGGCCGCTCTCGACGCCGATCGCGGTGATCACGCCGTCGGCATCGGCGTGCAGTTCGGTGTATTCCATCTGGTTCTGCGCGACCCGCAACTGCGAGCGCGCCGATTCCAGCTGCGCCTCGGCGGTGTTGTGGGTGTTCTGCCGGCGGTCGAGTTCGGCCTGGCTCACCACCTTGCCCTCGAACAGCTTGCGATAGCGGTTGAGCTCGATCTGCGCCTGGTTGTAGTTGGCCTGGGCGGCGTTGACCTGCGCCCTGGCATTCTGGATGGCCAGGCGCGTGTCTTCCGGATCGAGGCGGGCGAGGATCGCGCCCTTCTTCACCTCGGAGCCGATCTCGACATAGCGCGCGACGATCTTGCCGCCGACGCGGAAAGCGAGGTTGGTTTCATACCGGGCACGCACTTCGCCGGTATAGCTGGAGCGGCCCTCGAAGACCTGCGGCGCCACGGTGGCGACGCGCACCGGGCGGACCGGCTCGGGCGGCGGCGCCGCGGCATCGCAGGCCGCCAGCATGATGCCGAGCAGGCCCATGCCCAGCATTCTCCGGCCCATCGCTGTGAGGGAAATCTCGCGCAAGCCCATGGCCGCCCCCTTCGGTCAGGCGGGCCGGATATGCCTGATCACGTCAGGCCCCGATACCGCCCAGTCTGCCCTGTGCCGGCCATCCGCTCTGCGGCGGATTACTCCGGCTTCAGCAGCCCCTGCCGCGCGCGCTCCAGGACCCAGACCCGGATCGCGCTCGACAGATTACCCGTCCGTGCAGCATCGATGTCGCTGACCATCTCCGCGATGGTCTTGCCGTCCTGGGCGGCCAGGCCGCGCAGCGCTTCCCAGAATGCGGATTCGAGGGAAATGCTGGTACGGTGACCGCCGACCACGACGGAACGCTTCTTTACCGTCGTAGGCATCTGTCTGCCCGGCCGAACCGGCCGCTCGGCCGGGTGCTTAGCATCGGCTCAGATACCCGCCAAGCAGGCCCCGGCAGTGGCGTGACGGCCATCACCCGTTACCGTCAAGAAAGCTGGGCACAGAATTCCTGGATGCGCGAGCAGGCATCCTTCAGCGCCTCGGTTGACGTTGCGTAAGAGATGCGGAAATGCGGGCTCAGGCCGAAGGCCTCGCCAAACACCACCGCAACCCCCTTCTCTTCCAGCAGCGCGTTGCAGAAATCCTGGTCGTTGCTGATCTTCACGCCGCCCTTGCTGGTCTTGCCGATCGTGCCGGCGCAGCTTGGGTATACGTAGAAGGCGCCTTCCGGCTTCGGGCAATGGATGCCCTTGGCCTGGTTCAGCATGCTGACGACCAGATCGCGGCGCTGCTTGAACACCTGGTTGTTCTTCGGGATGAAATCCTGCGGACCGTTCAGCGCTTCCACGGCAGCGGCCTGGCTCACCGAGGAGGGGTTGGAGGTCGACTGCGACTGCAGATTCGACATCGCCTTGATCAGCTGCACCGGGCCGCCGGCATAGCCGATGCGCCAGCCCGTCATGCAATACGCCTTCGACACGCCGTTCATGGTCAGCGTGCGTTCATACAGCGCGGGCTCGACCTGGGCCGGCGTGGTGAAGACGAAATTGTCGTAGGTCAGGTGCTCGTACATGTCGTCGGTCAGCACCCAGACCTGCGGGTGCCGGACCAGCACGTCGGTCAGCGCCTTCATCTCGTCGCGCGTATAGGCGGCCCCCGAGGGATTCGACGGCGAGTTGAGGATCAGCCACTTGGTCTTCGGCGTGATCGCCTTCTCCAGCGTGTCGGGGCGCAGCTTGAAGCCGTCCTCGGCCTTGCCGGTGACGAAAACCGGCGTGCCGCCGGCAAAGTTGACGATATCGGGATAGCTGACCCAATAAGGCGCCGGGATGATCACCTCATCGCCGGGATTGACGGTCGCCAGCAGCGCATTGAACAGCACCTGCTTGCCGCCGGTGCCGACACTGATCTGCTCGGGCTTGTAGTCGAGGCCGTTCTCACGCTTGAACTTCGCCACGATCGCCTGCTTCAGCACCGCCGTGCCATCGACATCGGTATAGCGCGTCTCGCCGCGATCGATGGCCGCCTTGGCAGCCTCGCGGATATTGGCCGGCGTCTCGAAATCCGGCTCGCCGGCACCCAGCCCGATCACGTCGCGGCCGGCGGCCTTCAATGCGCGCGCCTTCTGGGTGGCGGCGATGGTGGCGGACGGCTTGATGCGGCTCAAGGCATCGGACAGGAACGGCATGGGGTGCGACTCCGGCGCGGGACAAAGTTGGGGGGCAAAAGCGGGCGAACCATACGTCCGGCAGAAGACTGACGCAACGCCGCCGGCGCCCTGCGCCCGGTCGCGATGACGCAAAACCGGGCAGATCGGCGGCCCATTGGGCAATCTGCGCGGCTCCCGCCGTCCGATCGGGGCGGATCGGCTGGTCCCGGAATTGCATACACTTTGGCCCGGACCTGTGTGCGATTCAGCCTTGGCGGCAAACCGACCGGCGGCATAGACTGCCCGGCCAGCGCCGGGGCGACTCGTATAATCGGCCCATATCTGAACTAACGGCGTCTTATGCTCACGGGGAGACTTCCGCTCATGACCTTCACACGCAAAATCAGCCCTGTCGCAGCCGGCCTTGCGCTGGCGCTGGGCCTCGGCGCCGCCGGCCCGGCCGACGCGCAGACCAAGCTGAAATTCACGCTGGATTGGGCTTTCCAGGGCCCGACCTCGGCCTTCCTGGTGGCCGAGCAGAAGGGCTATTACAAGGCCGAGGGCCTGGACATCACCATCGATGCCGGCCAGGGCTCGGCCGCCGCGCTGCAGCGCGTCGCCACCGGCGCCTATGAGATGGGCTATGCCGATATCAACGCGTTGATCGAATACAACGTCAAAAATCCCGAAAGCCAGGTCAAGGCCGTCATGATCGGCTATGACGCCGGTCCGTTCGGCGTCTATGCGCTGAAATCGTCGGGCATCAAGACGGTGAAGGACCTGGAGGGCAAGAAGCTCGGCGCACCGATCTTCGATGCCTCCTTCAAGCTGTTCCCGGCCTTCGCCAGCAAAGTGGGCATCGACCGCAGCAAGGTCACCCATATCAATCTGACCCCGCCGCTGCGCGAGCCGAGCCTCAAGAACGGCAGCGTCGATTTCATCAGCGGCCATTATTTCTCGTCGATCCTCGATCTCGAGAAGATCGGCGTGAAGGAAAGCGAGATCGTGGCTTTCCCCTATGCCGATTTCGGCATGGACTTCTACGGCAATGCCGTGATCGCCTCGCCGAAATTCATGAAGGAACATCCCGATGCGGTGAAGGGCGTGGTCAAGGCCACCGTGAAGGCCTGGCTGGAGATTGCGGCCGATCCTGAACTCGGCATCAAGGCGACCAAGGCCCGCGACGGCCTGATCGACGAGGCGCTGGAGATGAAGCGCCTGAAACTGTCGCTGGAACGCAACGTGCGGACCAAATGGGTGAAGGAGAACGGCTTCGGCGGCGTCGACATGGCCCGCCTGCAGCGCTCCTCCGACGACGTCGCCAAGGCGGTCGGCCTGCCGCGCGCCCCGAAGGCCGACGAATTGTTCGATGCCAGCTTCCTGCCGCCGAAATCCGAGCGCATGATGCGGTGACCGGCAGCTGAGGAATCTGCTATAAGCAGGGCGGCGGGAGCGATCCCGCCGCTTTCGTTTTCCGAAAACAAAAAACAAGCATGTCCGCCCCGCCCGCTTCCCCGGCCGCCGCCGCGGCGCCGACCCGTACCGACTGGAGCGCCGTAGCCGCCGTCGTCGCCGCCGGCGTGCTCGTCTCGCTGCAGGTCGGCAAGCTGCCGCCGCTGCTGACCACGCTGCGGACGGAATTCGGCCTCGATCTGGTTCTCGGCGGGCTGCTTGCCTCATCCTTCATGCTGATCGGCGGCGCCGTCGGCATCCTGGCAGGCTTTGCCTCGGACCGGATCGGCAGCCGCCGCGCCCTGGTGTCGGGCATCGTCATCACCGCCCTTGGCTGTGCGGCCGGGGCTTTCGCCACGAATACCGCCCTGCTGCTCGCCGCCCGGCTGGTGGAGGGCCTGGGTTTCGTGCTTACGGTGGTCTGCGGCCCCAGCCTGCTGACCGCGCTGACCCGCGCCGACCAGCGGCAACTCGCGCTCGGCTTCTGGAGCACCTACATGCCGCTGGGCGTCACCATCGGCATGCTCGCCGCGCTCGCGGTGGGGCCGCTGGTCGACTGGCGCGGCCTGTGGATCGCACTCGCCATCCTGCTGCTCGCCGCCGCCCTGGTCATCCGCCACCTGATCCGCGGCGCACAAATGCCGGCGGTTCCCCGCCGCTTCCAGATTGCCCCGCTGAAGCGGCCCGGCCCCTGGCTGCTGGCCGCCTGCTTCGCCTGCTACACCACACAATGGTTCGCCATCGTGACCTGGATTCCGACCTATCTGCGCGAGGGCGGCGTCAGCAGCGAATTGCATGTCGCGCTGGGGGCCGCCGCAGTCGTCGCCATCAATGTCATCGGCAACACCTTCTCGGCGGCGCTGATGCATCGCGGCGTGCCACGCTGGCTGATCATTGCCGTCATTCCGGTCGTCATGGGCCTGTTCGGCGTGGCGAGCTTCGGCGCAGAGATGCCGGTCACGGCGAAGATCGCCTTTGCCATGGCCGCCTCCGGTCTGGGCGGCATGCTGCCGGCCGCCGTACTGGCCAGCGTGCCGGCGCATGCGCGCGAGCCGAGCGAGATCGCCACCGTCAACGGCATCGTCACCCAGCTGCTGAATGTCGGCTCGTTCATCGGCCCGCCGGCGCTGGCGGCGCTGGTCTCGCAGCTTGGCGGCTGGAGCCAGGGCCGCTGGCTGCTGCTGGCAGCCGGCCTGGCCGGTTGCCTGCTGGCGCTGCTGCTGCAGCGCATGGAACGGCGGGGGATACGGGCATGAAACCCGACCGCGGCGATGCCTGGCTGCTGCTCACCGTAATCATCTGGGGCAACACGTTTCCGACCGCGAAATACGTGCTGAGCGTGCTGCCACCCACGGTCTATGCCCCGGTCCGCTACCTGCTGGCGGCGGCAACGCTGATGACCGTGCTCGTCTGGCGGCAGGGCCTGAAACCGCCGCGCCGGCAGGATTGGCTGCCGCTGATCGGCTTCGGCCTGCTCGGCATCACGCTGATGCAGCTGCTCTGGACCAACGCGCTGTCGCTCACCGCCGCCTCCAAGGGCGCGATCCTGGTGGCGGTCTCGCCGATCTGGGCGATGCTCATCACATCCCTGCGCGGCCAGCGCCCCGGCATCCGCGCCTGGTGCGGCGTGGTACTGTCATTCGCGGGCGTCTTCCTCGTCATCAACAACAGCATCACGGCGATCAACCTGGGCGGCGGCAGCCTGCTGGGCGATCTCCTTTTCCTCGCCGTCGCCTTCTGCTGGGCCTGCTATTCGGTTTTCTCGCCGCCCTATCTCGCCCGTCTGGGCGCCCTCTACGTCTCGGCCTGGTCGATGCTGTTCGGCGCGGTGGCACTGGCGCCTTTCATGCTGATCGGCTTGGACGATGTCGCCTGGCCCAGCATCAATGCGTCACATTGGGCGGCCTTCCTGTACACCGCCATTCTCGCCGGTGCGCTGGGCTACCTGCTGTGGTATGAGGGTATCGCGCGGCTGGGCGTCGCGCGGTCGGTGATCTATTCCTATCTCATCCCGGTCTTCGCAATGGTCAGCGCCATCGCCTTCCTGGGCGAGCGGGTCTCGACGGTCCAGCTCCTTGGCGCCGCCGTGGTGATCGCCGGACTGATCCTTACCCGTTCAGGCATCAGGACATGACCGACATCTATTTCGACGACCTTCACGCCGGGCAGCGTTTCGTCACCCCGGCAATGACCATCAGCGAGACGCAGATTCTCGATTTTGCGAGGATTTACGACCCGCAGCCTTTCCATATCGACGTCGATGCGGCGAAACGCACCGAATTCGGCGGCCTGATCGCCTCGGGCTTCCATACGCTGTCGCTGTCATTCTCGCTGTTCTTCCGGCTCGGGATTTTCTCCGCCGCCAATCTCGGTTCGCCCGGCATGGAGGAAATCCGCTGGCTGAAGCCGCTGCGGCCTGGCGACACGATCCACGCCGAGGCTGAGGTCACTGCACTGAAGGCATCGCAGTCGAAGCCCGACCGCGGCATCGTCACCATGCGGCATGACACCTTCAATCAGGATGGTGCCCTGATCCTCACCGTGACCTGCCTGCACCGGCTGAAGCGGCGCAGCTAACTTTCCGCCACCAGGCAGAAGCCGCTGCCGCCCGGCAGCGTCACCGGCTCGACGGCAAGCACGATAAGGCCTTCTGCCTTCGCCATCTCGCGCAGATCTGCAGCACCGAGAGTCGCGCCGGGAATGACGGCGATGAACACGCCGGCCAGCGCAAGCGCAATCTTCACCGCCGAGAACAGCAACGGCAGGTCGAACCCGCCCGGCTGCAGATCGGCCGCCATGATCAGATCGTAGTGATCGGGCCGGCTCTCCAGGAACGGAATGATCTCGTCGCTGTCGCATTCGTCATAGATGCCGGCTTCGAAGGCATGCCGGCACCGCGCCGGGTCGGGCGTCACCATGTCGAGATGCTGGGTCAGCGGCCGCAGGGCAGCCGCGTGACGGCCCATATAGCCGCCGAGATCGATCCCCCAGGCAACCGCGAAATCGCCGCTGATCGCCTGTTGTGCCGCCGCCAGGACCAGACCGGCGCCCGGCGCATCGAGCCGGGCAAGCAGATCCTCCAGCGGCATTTCCGAAGCTACGGCTGCTGCCGACAGCACGCGGTCATGGCGCAGGGCGAAGACATAGCCCTCGACCGGGTGGTTCTCTTCCTGCCGCAGCACGATTTCCTTCAGCTCCAGCAATGCGAAGCCGGCCTCGTTCGCGCGCTTGCGCAGATACGCCTCGCCATGCTGGTAGCGGCCGGTCTTGGCCGCCTGATAGCGGCCGCCCAGCCCCTTCTCCACGGTCCCGACGAAAATGCCGTCGGGCCTGAGCGCCGTCCGCAGGGCGGCGAGAAACGGCTTCAGATCGCCGAAATAGGACAGCACGTCGGCGGCCAGCGCGAGGTCGTAAGCCGCTTCACGTCCGTGCAGGAAGGCGACGATCTCGCCGACCCGCAGGTCATCGTAACCACCGCGCTGCCTGGCTTTCTCCACCATGCGCGGCGACAGATCGATGCCGTCCAGCCGCAGCACATCGCCGCGAATCTCCGGCCCGAGCAGCCCGGTGCCGCAACCCAGATCGATAGCGCGCTGCGCCTTGCGGCCCGGGCCGAGCGCCCCGCGCGCCAGAGCCGCCACCTCGGCCGGCGCCTTGTAGTCCAGCCATTGCGTCAGCTTCTCGTCGAAGCTGTCGGCAAAGGCATCGAAGAGAGTCGCTACATAGGCGGCATCCGGCATGGCCGGGGCAGCGCCTGAAAGCACGCCGACCATATGTGCCGCTTCGGCATGATCCGGCTTCAGCGCCAGCATCCGGCGGAAGGTGACCAGCGCATCGGCGCGGCGATCCAGCCGCAGCTGCAGCTTGGCCACATTGTGCAGCAGCGGCTCGGAATCCGGATGCTCGCGCAGGGCCTGCTCGCGCCGGGCCAGCTCAGCCGCCAGGCCTTCGTTCAGGCGAAGCTGCGCCAGGGCGGAATGCACCGGATCGACAGGCGCAACGACCTCAGCCGGAGGCGCGGGCGCCCGTGGAACGCCGCCCAGCTTGAGCAGCATATCGCTGACCGAAACCGGGCGCGGACCCGGGCGGGCCGGCGGCCTGGCACCGCCGGTTTTCTGAAGACGACGCCTGTCTTTCCGGTTCATCAGGCGCTCGACGGGTGCGGATCAGCCGCGTTCCAGCGGCTTGTAGCGGATGCGATGCGGCTGATCCGCATCGGCGCCAAGCCGCTTCTTCTTGTCCGCCTCGTAATCCTGGAAATT
>CAYSCA010000008.1:34239-40157 GCA_964429465.1 uncultured Rhodospirillaceae bacterium | reverse complement strand
CCATCCCTGGATCAACAAGGCGCTGGAGAAGGCGCAGCAGAAGGTCGAGGCGCGCAACTACGAAATCCGCAAGAACCTGCTGAAATTCGACGATGTGATGAACGACCAGCGCAAGGTGGTCTACGAGCAGCGCATCGAGATCATGCAGGCCAGCGACGTGCACGACACCGTGGCCGACATGCGCCGCGAGATCGTCGACGACCTGGTGTCGCGCCACATCCCCGAGAAGGCCTATGCCGAGCAGTGGGATGCCGAAGGCCTGCAGCAGGAAACCCTGCGCGTCCTCAATCTCGACCTGCCGGTCGTCGACTGGGCCAAGGAAGAAGGCATCGCCGACCAGCAGATCCGCGAACGCCTGCAGGATGCCGCCGAGCGCCGGATGGCCGAGAAGGCCGCGAATTTCGGCCCCGACGTGATGCGCATGGTCGAGCGCAGCCTGCTGCTGCAGGTGCTCGACCAGGTCTGGAAGGAGCATCTGCACAATCTGGACTACCTGCGCCAGGCGATCGGGCTGCGCGCCTATGCGCAGAAGGACCCGCTCAACGAATACAAGCGCGAGGCGTTCTCGCTGTTCGAGCAGATGCTGGTGCGCGTGCGCGAGCAGGTCACCTCGATCCTTGCCCGCGTCGAGCTGCGCGCCGAGGAGCCGCCGCCGGAGCTGTTCGCCCAGCGCGCGCCGCAGCAGATGCATGAGGGCCGCGGCGAGACGCTGGAAGGCGGCGACGAGGCCGCCGAAGGCGCCCTGCCGGCCCGGCCGGTCGCCGCCTCGCGCGGCGCCCAGGTCGATCCGAACGACCCGGCCACCTGGAAGGCGACCCCGCGCAACGCCGCCTGCCCCTGCGGCTCGGGCAAGAAGTACAAATACTGCCACGGCAAGTGACGCGGGCGGCGCCGGCCGTCCGCGAAAGACCCTCACCTTCCCATCACTGACGTGATGGATCCCACCCTCTCCCGCGAGGCGGGTGAGGGTGGGTGACGCCGCCCAGCGATCCTGCCATCCTGCCCGGCATGACCTTCGCCCGTCTCACCCGCATGCAGGCCGAGCGCTTCGCCGCCCTGCCGCTGCGCAATCTCACCCGCGAATACCCGAACAGCCTGGCGCATTTCCTCAACGGGCCTGACGACGTGCAGCCGCCGCATGTGCTGCATCCGATCTTCTACGGCAGCTACGACTGGCATTCCTGCGTGCATGGCTGGTGGCTGCTGACGCGCTGCCTGCGGCGGCATCCCGATCTCGCGCAGGCCGGCGCGGCCGAAGCGCTCTACGACCGCCATTTCCATCTCGGCAAGGGCGTGACCGAGGCGGCCTATCTCGACGCGCCGGGCCGGCAGACCTGGCAGCGGCCCTATGGCTGGGGCTGGCTGCTGATGCTCTGCGCCGAGCTGGATGCCTGGCCGCATCCGCGCGCGAACCGCTGGCGCGCGGCGCTGCGGCCGCTGGAGCGGCGGATCGTCGCGCGGCTGCCGCAATACCTGAAGACGCTGACCTATCCGATCCGCGTCGGCACGCATTTCAACACCGCCTTCGGCCTGGCGACGGCGCTGCATTACGCGCGGGCGGCGCAGGCCGGCGAGCTGGAGCGCGCGATCCAGGCCTACGCGCTGCAGGCCTTCGGCGGCGACGAGGATTACCCGGCGCGCTACGAACCCAGCGGCGACGATTTCCTGTCGGGCGCGCTGGTCGAGGCGCTGCTCGTCAGCATGCTGCTGCCCGGCGGGGCCTTCGCCGGCTGGTGGCGGCGCTTCCTGCCCGGGCCGCTCGCCTTCCGGCCGGCCAGCGTGGCCAGCCGCGCCGATCCCAAGGGCGTGCATCTCGACGGGCTGAACCTGTCGCGCGCCTGGTGCATGCGGGGCATCGCCGCGGCACTGCCGGGCGACAGCAGCCGGCATGCGCTGCTGGCCTCGGCGGCTGCGCATGAGGCCGCCAGCCTGCCGTTTCTGGAAAGCGGCGAATATGGCGGCGAGCATTGGCTGGCCACCTATGCAGCCCTTGCCATCGAGGGCTTTGACCGCTGAGGACTTGCCAAAGCGCCTATCCCATGGCTGGCTGGCGTCGAGGAGGAAGCATCATGCCCGTCAGCCCAGAAATCTGGCTCGCCTTCGTTGCCGCCGCCGCGGTGATGATCCTGATCCCCGGCCCGACCACGCTGATGGTGATGGGCCATACGATGGCGAGCGGCTGGCGCATCGGCGCACTCAGCCTGATCGGCGTCACCCTCGGCGATATCGGCGCCATTACGCTCTCGGTGCTCGGCTTCAGCGCCCTGCTGGCGGCCTCGGCGGAAGCGTTTGCCGTCATGAAATGGATCGGTGCCGCCTATCTGGTCTGGCTCGGCGTGAAGCTGTGGCGCGCGCCGCCCGCGGACCTCACCCCGGCGCGCCAGGCCCGCAGCAATGCGGGTCACGCGATCGCGCAGACCTTCCTGGTCACCCTGCTCAACCCGAAGGGCATCCTGTTCTTCGCCGCCTTCCTGCCGCAGTTCATCGATCCGGCCCGGCCGCTGCTGCCGCAGGTGATCGTGCTGACGCTGACGCTGAACGTGCTGGCCGCCGCGATCCAGGGCTGCTGGATTGCCGCGATGGGTCGCGCCCGCAACCGGGTCATGAGCCCCCGCGCGCTCACGATCATGAACCGCGCCGGCGGCGCCATGCTGGTCGGCGCCGGCCTGCTGACCGCGTCGCTGAAGCGCGGCTAGGATTTGGCTGATGCCGATCACGCCTGAACTCTGGCTCGCCTTCTGCCTCGCCTCGGCGCTGGCGATCGCCATTCCCGGTCCGACCATGCTGCTGGCCATCGGCAACAGCCTGAGCAGCGGGCCGCGCATCGGCTTCGCCTCGCTGCTGGGTGTCGGCGCCGCCGATGCGGCGGGCATGACCGTCTCGGCGCTGGGCCTGAGCGCGCTGCTCGCCACCGTCTCGCTGGCCTTCGAGATCGTCAAATGGGTGGGCGCCGCCTACCTGATCTGGCTCGGGATCCAGCTCTGGCGGGCGCCGGTGCGCGGACTGGACGCCAGGCCCGAGCGCCGGCGCGGCGCCGGCGCCGCCATCCTGCAGGCCTTCATCGCGCATCTGCTCAATCCGAAAGGCATCCTGTTCTTCGGCGCCTTCCTGCCGCAGTTCATCGATACCGCCCGTCCGGTGCTGCCGCAGTTCCTGACGCTGGGCGCCACCTTCATCCTGCTCGATATCGCCATCCTGTCGGTCTACGTGATGGCCGCCGGCCGAACCCGGCGCGCCGCGATCTCGCCCGGCTGGCAGCGCGGCTTCAATCGGGCCGGCGGCGCCATGCTGGTCGGTGCCGGGCTGCTGACCGCCTCGCTGAAGCGCAGCGGCTAGACCGATGCGACTTGCGCCCTCGGCCACGAAATTCACCGTCAGCATCCCGGATTCGGCGCTGGCCGATCTGCAGGCGCGGCTGACGCGGGTGCGCTGGCCGGTCGAGCCGGTGGGTGCGGCCTGGGAATACGGCAGCAACGGCGCCTATATGCGGCGCTTCATCAGCCACTGGCGCGAACAGTTCAACTGGCGCCAGTGGGAAGCGCGGCTGAACCGCTTCGAGCATTACAGCGTGATGCTCAGGCGGCCCGATGGCGGGGCTGAGCAGCCGGTGCATCTCATGATGGAGCGCGGCTCGGGCGACAGGCCGCGGCCATTGCTGCTCACCCATGGCTGGCCCGGCTCGGTGCTGGAATTCATCGACGTGATCGGGCGGCTGGCGCATCCCGAGCTGCATGGCGGCAGCGTCGATGACGCCTTCACCGTGATCTGCCCGAGCCTGCCGGGCTATAGCTTCTCGATGCCGCTGGAGCAGCCGATCGGGCCGCGCGCCATCGCCAGCCTGTGGCGCGACCTGATGGTGGACGTGCTGGGCTTTCCGCGCTTCTTCGCCCAGGCCGGCGACTGGGGCTCGATCGTCTCGAGCTGGCTGGGTGCCGACCATGCCGGGCATGTCGCGGCGCTTCATCTCAACATGGTGCCGCTGCGGCCGCCGATCCTGAAGGAGAAGCAGCCGCTGTCGACCGCCGAGAAGGAATGGATCGCGCGCGCCAAGAAGGTGCATGCCGCGGAAGGCGGCTACCAGGCGATCCAGGGCACCAAGCCGACCACGCTGGGCTATGGCCTGAGCGACAGCCCG
Organism: uncultured Rhodospirillaceae bacterium; assembly: GCA_964429465.1. GTDB lineage: Bacteria > Pseudomonadota > Alphaproteobacteria > Ferrovibrionales > Ferrovibrionaceae > Ferrovibrio. The sequence goes on along the minus strand of CAYSCA010000008.1, from coordinate 36,022 downwards.
GCCGGGCTGGCCGGCTGGTTCGTCGAGAAATTCCAGGGCTTCCCGCGCGGCCCCGCCGAGCAGGGCCCGCCCTTCCATATCGACCATGTCATCGCCAATGTCGCGCTCTACTGGCTGACCGATACGGCGGCGACCTCGACCTGGATCTACGGCGCCGCCATGCGCAACGGCGAGCTGGCGCTGAAGCCCGACGAATTCGTCCGGGCGCCGACCGGCTTCCTGCTGCCGCCCTGGGACCTCGTGCCGCCCCCGCCCAAGGGCTGGCTGGAGCGCGGCTATAATGTCGTGCATCGGCGCGACCTCGAGCGCGGCGGCCATTTCGTCGCCATGGAGCAGCCGGATATCTTCGTCGAGGACGTGCAGCAATTCTTCAGGGGAATACGCCTGTGAGTGACCGGAGCGAACGCTGGTATGAGGATTACGAAACCGGCGAGGTGATCGAGGCCGCCGGCGTCACCATCACCGAAGCCGATATCCTCGATTTCGCCTTCCGCTACGACCCGCAGCCCTTCCACCTCGACAAGGCGGCTGCCGAAGCCTCGATCTACCGCGGCCTGATCGCCTCGGGCTGGCAGACGGGCGTGCTGGGCTTCCGCATGCTGCTGCAGAAGGGCCTGCTCGGGAAAGGCAGCATGGGTTCGCCCGGACTGGACGAGCTGCGCTGGTATCTGCCGGTGCGGCCCGGCGACACGCTCTACGCCAAGGCGCGCATCGAGGAGATGCGCGAAAGCCAGAGCAAACCCGACCGCGGCATCGTCAAGATGAAATACTGGGTCGAGAACCAGAAGGGCGAGACGGTGATGAGCTTCTTCGGCAACCAGCTGGTGAAGAAGCGGTCCGGCACAACCTGATCGGCACTCTTTCGCGGTAATCTGCGATAACATTATCTGAAAATAACCTTCCGGGGCGGCGGGGGAATCCCTAGGCAGGGCGGTATCTCTGCACGGACATCCACGATGGCTTTCCAGCCGCCCCCCTCCGCCACCACGAAAATCCTCGGCCTTCTGGGCCCTGCCGATACCGGCGCCACCCCGACAGATCCCTCCCTCGCCCCGGCCAGCCGGACGGTCGAGGAGGCGCATCGCGTCGCCGCGCGCATGAGCAACGCGCTGGACAGCATCACCGACGGCATCATGATGCTCGACCGCGACTGGTGCTTCAGCTACCTGAACCTGGCCGCCGAGAAGATGGTGCAGCGGTCGCGGGCGGACCTGCTTGGCCGCACCATCTGGGAGGAATTCCCGCAGGCCGTCGGCTCGACCTTCGAGCGCGAGTATCGCCGGGTGATCCGGGAGCAGGTTCCCGCCTTCTTCGAGGAATATTACCCGCCGCTGGACATCTGGGCCGAGGTGCGGGCCTTCCCTTCGGCCGAAGGGCTGACCGTCTATTTCCGCGACATCACCGCGCAGCGCAGCGCCGACAAGGCGATCCGCGACAGCGAGACCCGGCTGCAGCTGGCGGCGAAGGCGACCAGCGACGCGCTGTGGGAATGGAACATGGGCGACGGCTCGGGCTGGTGGGGCGAAGGCCTCCGGACCCTGTTCGGCTGGGACCCCGCCGAGATGGAGTCCGGGCGGATTTCGTGGTCCAGCCGCGTCCATCCCGACGACCTGGACGAGGCGATGCGGGGCATTCAGGTTGCCATCGAGAACGGCGACGAGACCTGGCGGGGCGAATACCGCTTCCGCCGCAAGGACGGCACCTATGCCGATGTGCTGTCCTGCGCGTATATCGAACGCGATGCCGAAGGCAGGCCGGTGCGCGCCGTCGGCGCGACCTCGGA
>CAYSCA010000008.1:0-34139 GCA_964429465.1 uncultured Rhodospirillaceae bacterium | reverse complement strand
ACGGCTACTGGAGCGGCGAGCTGACCCGGCCGACGCGCGACGGGGGCAGTGTCACCGTCCGCTCGCGCCTGACGCTTGGCCGCGATGATGCCGGCCAGCCCTCCTCCATCCTGTCGATCAGCACCGACATCACCGATATCAGGCAGGCGGAAACCACGCTGCGCGACCAGGCCTCCCTGCTCGACAAGGCAACCGACGCGATCGTCGTGCGCGACCTGGATTACCGGCTGAAATTCTGGAACAAGGGCGCCGAGCGGCTCTATGGCTGGAAGGCCGATGAGGTCATCGGCAATGCCGACCCGCTGCTGCTGTATCGCGAGGGCAATGTCGGCCCGCAGATCGGCCGCGAAACCCTGGCCAACGGCGAATGGGTCGGCGAACTGCATCAGGTGGACCGCTATGGCAAGGATGTCGTGGTGCAGGCGCGGCTGAGCCTCTTGCGCGACGAAGCCGGGCAGCCCACCGGCGTCCTGGCCATCAGCACCGATATCCGCGAGCGGCTGGAGATGGAAAAACGGCTGCTGCAGTCGCAGAAGCTGGAGGCGGTCGGCCAGCTGACCGGCGGCATCGCCCATGACTTCAACAACCTGCTGACCATCATCGTCGGCAACGCCGACATGCTGGCCGATGCGCTGGCCGAGCGCGACGACCTGCGGCCGCTTGCCGAGATGACCCGCACCGCGGCCGAACGCGGCGGTGCCCTGACCCAGCACCTGCTCGCCTTCGCCCGGCGCCAGCCGCTCGCGGCGCGGGCCGTCTCCGTCACCGACCTGGTCGCCGGCATGGACGAGCTGCTGCGCCGGACCCTCGGCGAGCATATCGACCTGCAGGTGATCCGGGCTCCCGGCCTGGGCCAGGCCCAGATCGATCCGGCGCAGCTGGAATCGGCAATCCTCAACCTGTGCATCAACGCGCGGGATGCCATGCCCGAGGGCGGCCGCCTCAGCATCGAGATGGCCGATGTCGAGCTCGACGAGGCCTATGCGCAGGAGAACGATATCAAGCCCGGCGATTACATCATGGTCGCCGTGGCCGATACCGGCGCCGGGATCGCGCCGGACGTGCTGTCGCGCGTCTTCGAGCCCTTCTTCACCACCAAGGAGGTCGGCAAGGGTACCGGCCTCGGCCTCAGCATGGTCTATGGCTTTGCCAGGCAATCCGATGGCCATGTGCGGATTTATTCCGAACTGGGCCATGGCACGGTGGTCAAGCTGTACCTGCCGCGCGCCGCCGGACAAGACAATACCGCCGCGCCCGCCGATACGGCAAAGACAGTGAAAGGCGCCGAACATGTCCTGCTGGTCGAGGATGACGACCTGGTGCGGACCTATGTCGAGAAGCAGCTGAAGGCGCTCGGCTACCGCGTCACCGCCGCCTGCAACGGACCGGAAGCGCTGGGTCTGCTGCGGCAGGAGACCGGCTTCGACCTGATGTTCACCGACATGGTGATGCCCGGCGGCCTGAACGGGCAGCAGCTGGCCGATGTGGCGCGCCAGATCCGGCCGCAGCTGCCGGTATTGTTCACCTCCGGCTACACCGAGCATGCCAGCATCGGCAATGGCCGGCTGAAACCCGGCGTCCACCTGCTCAGCAAGCCCTACCGCCGGCAGGATCTGGCGGCCAAGATCCGCCTGGTCCTCGACCAGGCCTGAACACTGGAGTCCCTGTCCATGGCAAGCATTCTTCTGGTCGACGACGAGCCCATGCTGCGCGAGACGCTGAAAATCGCCCTGCAGGCGGCCGGACATGCCGTCTCGGTCGCCCAGAACGGTGCGGCGGCGCTGACTTTGCTGACCGCAGAATCCTTCGACGTGATCGTCACCGATATCCTGATGCCGGAGACCGATGGTCTGGAGATGATCATGCGTGTGCGCAAGGAGAGCGGCAATGTGCGGATCATCGCCATGTCCGGCGGCGGGCGGACCCGGAACATGGACATGCTCGACTTCGCCAAATCCTTCGGTGCCGACGCCGTGCTGGCGAAACCCTTCCTGCCCAAGCAGCTGATCTCTTCGGTGGCCGATATCCTGGGCCGCAATCTCTAGCCGGACCAGCTGCGCAGAACTGTGCGCAGCCTCACAATCCCTCGTAGCCGGGCTTGACCCCGGCGGGATCGCGCACCAGCGTTACGCCCGCATCCAACGAGGGGAGGAACGCATGGCTGTGACGCTCTATTACGGATCCGGTTCGCCTTATGCCTGGCGCGTCTGGCTGGCGCTGGAGCACAAGAAAATTCCGTATGAGTTCCGGCTGCTGTCCTTCGATGCCGGCGACCACAAGAAACCGGATTTCCTGAAGCTCAATCCGCGCGGCAAGGTGCCGCTGCTGACCGACGACGATTTCGCGCTGGCGGAATCGAGCGCGATCCTGGAATACATCGCCGAACGCTGGCCCGAGGCACCGAGCCTGTTCTCGGCCGACCTGCGCGAACGCGCGACGCAGCGCCGCATGATCCGCGAGGCCGATGTCTATGTCAAAAAGGTGATCGACGAGATGGTCGAGCCTCTGATGACCGGCAAGGCCGATGCCGCCGCCCTGGCGGAATCCGTCGCGGCGGTGAAAGCAGAGCTGGCGCGCTGGGAAAGCGAGTTCACCGGCGACTGGCTGGCCGGCGATCTCTCGGCGGCGGATTTCACGCTGTATCCCTTCGCCGCAATGATCGGCCGCGTCGAACAGCGGCGCCCCGGCACCATGCCGGCCGACATCTTCACGCCGAAGCTGGCCGCCTGGGTGAAGCGCATGGAAGCGCTGCCGATCGTGCCGAAAACCCGGCCGCCGCACTGGAAATGATGCAGCGCGCCTGACCGGGCCCGCCCTTGACCGGACCGGCGCGGCCCGGCAGCCTCGGGGCATGACGATCCTGCAGGTCTCCGATCAGGTCGCCGCCGCGTTGCGCGAACGCCGCGCCGTGGTGGCGCTTGAATCCACCATTGTCAGCCATGGCCTGCCCTGGCCGCAGAATATCGAGACGGCGCGGGCCGTGGAGCAGGCGGTGCGCGATCATGGCGCATGGCCCGCCACCATCGCGGTGATCGACGGAAAATGCCGCATCGGCCTCGACGATGCGGCCTTCGAGCGGCTGGCGCGGGACAAGGCGGTCGGCAAGGCATCCAGCCGCGATCTGGCAGCGCTGATGGTGCGCCGCGGCTCGGCCGGCACGACGGTTTCGGCCACCATGCGGCTGGCGGCGCTGGCCGGAATCGCGGTCTTCGCCACCGGCGGCATCGGCGGCGTGCATCGCGGCGCCGAGCAGAGCTTCGATATCTCCGCCGACCTGATCGAGCTGGGCACCACGCCGGTCGCCGTGGTCAGCGCCGGCGCCAAGTCGATCCTCGACATCCCGAAGACGCTCGAGGTGCTGGAAACCCAGCGCGTGCCGGTGATCACGTATCGGAGCGACGATTTCCCGACCTTCTACACGCGCAACAGCGGCATCAGGGCCGAGCAGAGGCTGGATACGCCGGCCGAGATCGCCGCCGCCATCGCGCTGCATCGCCGGCTCGGCTCCGGCACCGGCCTGCTGATCGCCAATCCGATCCCGGCCGAGTACAGCCTGGCGCCGGAGCTGATCGACGGCCTGATCGCCGCGGCGATCCGCGAAGCGGAAGCGGACGGCATCACCGGCAAAGCGGTGACGCCCTTCCTGCTGGAACGCATCAACGCCGCCAGCGGCGGCCGCAGCCTGCAGGCCAATACGGCGCTGGTCCGCAACAATGCGGCGCTGGCGGCGCAGATCGCGGTCGAGCTGGCGCGCCGGACATGACGCATCTCCTCTTCATTCCCGGCGCGGGCGGCGCGGCCGCCTTCTGGCATCCGCTGGCCGCAGAGCTGCCGCGGGACTGGCGCAAGACCTGCCTGAACTGGCCGGGCGCCGGGGACGAGCCGCATGATCCCGCGATCCGCAGTTTCGACGATTACACGCGCCATGCCGCAGGCCATCTCGATCCGGCCGGCAGCGCGGTGATCGCGCAATCCATGGGCGGGGTCATCGCCGTGCGGCTGGCGTTGCAGTATCCCGAGCGCGTGACGCATCTGGTACTGGCCGCCACCTCGGGCGGCGTGGACATGGGCAGCCGTGGCGCGACCGACTGGCGTCCGGGCTACCGCGCCGAATATCCGCAGGCCGCCGCGTGGATCATGGCCGAGCGGCCGGACCATGAAGCGGAGATCGCCCGCGTCAGGACGCCCTGCCTGCTGCTCTGGGGCGATGCCGATCCGATCAGCCCGCTGGCCGTGGGACAGCATCTGCAAAGCCTGCTGCCCGCTGCGACGCTGCATGTCGTGCCGGGCGGCGACCATGCCTTCGCCCGCGACCGGGCAGCCGAGATCGCGCCGCTGGTGACGGCGCATCTGCAATAATTCTGCGACCTACCTGCCCCGGACGGACAATCGCCCTAACTGTTTCGGAAGGAGCGATCGCTTTGAGCGCGCCGCAACAGCCCCGGGAAATCGTATGGCCGCGAACCGCAAGCCGACAGCCGGCGACAGCGCCGCAACCAGAAAGCAGATTCCCGATGCGGTGCTGGAGGCGATGATCGAATCCTTCCCGGCGAGCGATCCGCCATCCTGGACCGGCACCCGGGTCGGCGCCCCGCCGGGGCGGAAGGGCGCGCGGAAACGCGGCGGCAGAAAACCGGGGAACCGGCCGTCCTGACCGCGCGACGGGTCAGAGTCCCGCCGAACCCATTTCGAGGAATTTGCGGCGGCGGGCCTCGCGCAGGCTGCCCGGCTCCTGCCCGATCAGTTCTTTCAGATGCCGGTCCAGCGCATCGGCGAGATCGCCGATCGCCTGGGCCGGGTTGCGGTGGGCGCCGCCGACCGGCTCCTTCACCACCTCGTCGACCACTTTCAGCCGCAGCAGGTCGTCGGCGGTGATGCGCAGCGCTTCGGAGGCGTCCGGCGCCTTCGAGCCGTCATTCCACAGGATGGCGGCGCAGCCCTCGGGCGAGATCACCGAATAGATCGCATGCTCGAACATCACGACGCGGTTGGCGGCCGCCAGCGCCACCGCGCCGCCCGAGCCGCCCTCGCCGACGATGGCCGAGACCAGCGGCACGCGCAGGTCGAGGCAGCAATCGATGGCGCGCGCGATCGCCTCGGCCTGGCCGCGCTCTTCCGCCTGCACGCCGGGATAGGCGCCGGCCGTGTCGACCAGCGTGATCACCGGCAGGCGGAAGCGGTCGGCCAGCCGCATCAGGCGGATCGCCTTGCGATAGCCTTCCGGCTTGGCCATGCCGAAATTGTGCTTCACCCGTCCGTCGATGCCGCGGCCTTTCTCGTGGCCCATGATCATCACGGCGCGGCCGCGGAAGCGGCCCAGACCGCCGGTGATCGCGGCATCCTCGGCATAAGAGCGGTCGCCGGCCAGCGGCACGTAATCGGTCACCTGCTGGGCGATGAAGTCGGCGAAATGCGGCCGGTCCTGGTGGCGCGCCACCTGGGTCTTCTGCCAGGCGCCGAGCTTGGCATAGGTGGCCTGCAGCTGCTGGGCCGCCTTGGCTTCCAGCCGCTGAAGTTCGTCGCCGATATCGGTGGTGCCGGATTCGCTGACCTGCTTGAGTTCCGCGATTTTCGCCTCAAGCTCGGCGATCGGCTTTTCAAATTCGAGGTAGGAGTGCATGGGTGCCTCCTGTAGCACGGATGGCTGTTCCGCACAAACCTCCGAAGCCTTTGAGCTATCTGGCTTTTTCCGTGCCTTCCGGGCTTTGGGCTGGCGTGCTATAGCGGCGGCCGTCCTCCCTTCCCGCCCGCTGCCCGAGGCCCTGCCCGATGTCTGCCGATCTGATTCCTGTCCAACGCGCATTGCTGTCCGTCTCCGACAAGACCGGCCTGGTGGAGTTCGGCCAGGCCCTGAGCGGCCTCGGCGTCGAGATCCTGTCCACCGGCGGCACCTATAAGGCGCTGAAGGCGGCCGGCGTTCCGGTGAAGGAGGTCGCCGAGCATACCGGCTTCCCCGAAATGATGGATGGCCGGGTCAAGACCCTGCATCCCACCATCCATGGCGGCATCCTGGCTTTGCGCGACCAGCCCGAGCACAAGGCGGCGATGCAGAAGCATGGCATCCCGCCGATCGACCTGGTGGTGGTGAACCTCTATCCCTTCGCCGCCACCGTGGCCAAGGGCGCCGATTTCGCCACCTGCATCGAGAATATCGATATCGGCGGACCGGCGATGATCCGCTCGGCCGCCAAGAATCATGGCTTCGTGACCGTGGTGGTCGATACCGCCGATTACGCCGCGGTGCTGGAGGCGCTGAAGGCGCATGACGGCGCCACGCCGCTGCAGCTGCGGCGCCGGCTGGCCGCCAAGGCCTATGCGCATACCGGCTCCTACGATTCCATGATCGCCACCTGGTTCGCGCGGCAGAACGGCGAGAGCTTTCCCCCGACGCTCCTGCTCTCGGCCGAGCGGCGGCAGGAGCTGCGCTACGGCGAGAACCCGCATCAGCGCGCCGCCTTCTATACCGTGCCCGGCGAGCAGCGCCCCGGTGTCGCCACGGCGAAGCAGCTGCAGGGCAAGGAGCTCAGCTACAACAACCTGAACGACACGGATGCGGCCTTCGAGCTGGTCTCGGAATTCAGCGACCGGCCGACCATTGCCATCATCAAGCATGCCAATCCCTGCGGCGTGGCGAGCGCCGATTCCCTAAGCGCGGCCTGGGAAGCGGCCTTGCGCTGCGATCCGGTCTCGGCCTTCGGCGGCATCGTCGCGATGAACCGCAAGCTGGACAAGGCGACGGCAGAGAAGATCGGCGCCATCTTCACCGAGGTGATCGTCGCGCCCGAGGCGGACGAGGACGCAAAGGCCCTGCTGGCGGCGAAGAAGAATCTTCGCCTGCTGCTGACCGGCGGCATGGCCGATCCGGTGGCGCCGGGCTGGTTCGTCAAATCGGTGGCCGGCGGCTATCTGGTGCAGACCCGCGATGCCGGCCGGGTCGCCGAGAGCGAGCTGAAGGTGGTGACCAAACGCGCGCCCTCGCCGCAGGAGCTGGCCGACATGCTGTTCGCCTTCCGCGTCGGCAAACATGTGAAGTCGAACACCATCGTCTATGCCAAGAACGGCGCGACGGTGGGCATCGGCGCCGGCCAGATGAGCCGCGTCGATTCCGCCCGCATCGCCTATCGCAAGGCGCAGGATTCGGCCAGGGCGGCCGGCCTGACCGAGGCGCTGACCCAGGGCTCGGTCGCGGCCTCGGATGCCTTCTTCCCGTTCGCCGACGGGCTGGAAGTGCTGGTCGAGGCCGGCGCGACCGCGGTGATCCAGCCGGGCGGCTCGATCCGCGACCAGGAAGTGATCGACGCCGCCGACAAGGCCGGCCTCGCCATGGTCTTCACCGGCATGCGCCATTTCCGGCACTGACCGCCGAGGAGGAACGCCATGTACAAGCTCTACTGGGCGCCGGGCACTGCCGCGATGGCGCCGCAGACGGTGCTGGAGGAGATCGGCGCGCCCTACGAGATGATCAGGCTCGATACGGCGGTCAGGGAGCATGAAGGCGCCGAATACCGGAAGCTCAATCCCAATGGCCGCATCCCGACCCTGGTGGATGGCGATTTCGTCATCTTCGAGACTGCCGCGATCTGCCAGTATCTCTGCGACCGGCATCCGGAGGCCAATCTGGTGCCGCCGCTGGCGGGCGGCCCGGAAGCGCTCAAGACGCGCGGCCGCTTCTACCAGTGGCTGACCTACATGACCAACACGATCCAGGTCGGCTTCATCGACTGGTTCCATCCCGACTGGACCTTCGCCGACCTCGACAGCCAGGCGGCGCTGAAGGCGCAGGCGGAGGCAAAGCTCGGCCGCGCCTTCCAGGTGCTGGATGACGGGATCGGCAGCAATGCCTGGGTGGCCGGCGCGCAGTTCACCGTCTGCGACATCTATCTCGCCATGATGGCGCGCTGGAGCCGGTTCCAGCCGAAGCCGGCGTGGCACTGGCCCAATATCAAGCGTGTCGTCGCATCCAGCTACACACGACCTGCCTTCCAGCGCATGCTGCAGAAGCAGGGCATCGCCTGGGCGGAGAACTGGCCCGGGACCTGAGCGGCCCGGCGCGCGGGCGGCGAATAAGGGGGTCGCGAATAAACTCCCCGGTGGGGTCATGCGGTGACCTGCCGCCGGAGATGCAGCTGTCCTCTTGTCCGGCGCGGGTCAGCGCGCCAATATGAAGGTGGGAAGGGGCGTTATCTTCTGTTCTCGAGGGAGATTTACGCAATGCTGCTGGATATTGTTCTCAGGGGCGTCGTCAAAAAAGGCCGGCTGACGCTGATCGACCATAACGGCCGGACCCGCCAGTATGGCGAGGCCGATGCCGGCGATCGCCGCGAGATCACGCTGCGCCTGCACACGCCATCGGCCGGCCGCCGCCTGGCGCTCAATCCGAACCTGGCATTGGGCGAACTCTACATGAATGGCGAGATCAGCATCGAGGGCGGGTCGATCTACGATTTCCTCGAGCTGGCGGTCAGCAATCTCGGCCCGCATGGCAAGGTGCCGCTCTCCCGCCTGCGCGACATGGTCGAGCGCGGCATGCGCCTGTGGTACCAGTTCAATGCCGAAAGCGCGGCGAAGAAGCGCGTCCAGCATCATTACGACCTGGATGGCCGCCTCTACGACCTCTTCCTCGATACCGACAAGCAGTATTCCTGCGCCTATTTCCCGACGCCGGACACCACGCTGGAGCAGGCGCAGCTGGCCAAGAAGCGCCATATCGCCGCCAAGCTGCGCATCCAGCCGGGCATGAAGGTGCTGGATATCGGCTGCGGCTGGGGCGGGCTGGGCCTTTACCTGGCCGAGACCTGCGGCGCCGACGTCACCGGCATCACGCTGTCGGAAGAGCAGCTCGCCATCGCCAACCGCCGCGCCAAGGAAAAGGGCCTGAGCGACCGCGTGCGCTTCCAGCTGATCGACTACCGCAACATGGCCGGGCAGTTCGACCGCATCGTGAGCGTCGGCATGTTCGAGCATGTCGGCGTGCCCTTCTACGGCGCCTATTTCCGCGGCATCCACCGGCTGCTGAAGGAGGATGGCGTGGCGCTGGTCCATTCGATCGGGCGCTCGGAAGGCCCCGGCGTGACGGCGGGCTTCATCCGCAAATACATCTTCCCCGGCGGCTATATCCCGGCGCTGTCGGAAGTCATCCCCGAGATCGAGCAGAGCCAGCTCTGGGTCACCGACGTGGAAATCCTGCGGCTGCATTACGCCGAGACGCTGCGGCACTGGCGAATGCGCTTCCTGGCCCAGTGGGACAAGGCGGCGGCGCTCTATGACGAACGCTTCTGCCGCATGTGGGAATTCTACCTGGCCGCATCGGAAGTCACCTTCCGCCACTGGGGCCATATGGTGTTCCAGGTGCAGCTGACCAAGCAGGTCGACACGCTGCCGATCACCCGCGACTACATCCTGGACGACGAGCGCGCGCTGGCCGGCCGCGAGGCGCCGCGGCGGGCCTTCGCCAAGACGGGCTGATCAGCCGCCGGCGCGCGGCATCACTCGTGCGCCGGTTCCTGCACCTTCCACAGGATCACGAAGCCGATGCTGAGAAACACCAGCACGATGATGGCGGCAATGCGCTGGGTATCGAGCAGCGCGGTGGAAATACCGATCAGCAGGGGCGCGAGGAAGGTGGTCGCGCGGCCTGACAGCGAGTAGAGGCCGTAGAATTCGCCCACCATGTCGGGCGGGCTGAGGCGCGCCAGCAGGGTGCGGCTGGCGGCTTGCATCGGCCCCATGCCGAGGCCGAGCAGCACGGCGCAGGCGAAGAAAACCTGTTCGCCGGTGGAGCTGAACAGGCCGGCGCCGGCGGCGCGGGGTTCGACCGCGATGCCGAACAGCACCGTATCCGCTGTGATCGACAGGATGCCCAGCGTGCCCAGGCCCACCGAGACGATTGCCCATTGCACCGCGCGTTTGGAGCCGATGCGGTCGTCCAGCCAGCCGCCGGCAACGGCGGAGGGAATCGCGATCACGTTCAGCGCGATGCCGAACAGGCCGAGTTCCGTGGTGCCCCAGCCGAAGATGCCGGCCGCATAGATGCCGCCGAAGCCGATCACCGCGACCAGGCCGTCGTAATAGATCATGTAGGCGATCAGGAAGCGCAGCAGGTTGCCGTATTGCCGGATATGGCGGATCGTCTCGATGACGCGCCGGATGCCCGATCTCACCACGATGCCGAAGGGCTGGCCCGAGCCCGGCCGGTCCGGCGTGAAGAGAAACATCGGCAACACGAAGATTGCGATCCAGATCGCCGCCGCGGGGCCGATGATGCGCTCGGCCTCGAAGCTGTCGCGCTTCAGGCCCAGCAAAGCCTCGCCCGGCGGCGGCGTGATGCCGACGAGTTCGGGCTGCGAGACGATCAGCACGGCAAACAGCGCGATCAGCCCGCCGACATAGCCCATGCCCCAGCCGATGCCGCTCAAGCGTCCGATATGACGCGGCGTCTCCAGCCCCGGCAGCAGCGCATTGTTGAACATGATCGAATATTCGGCCGCGATATTGGCGAGGATCAGTCCGAGCAGCACGAGCGGCAGCAATTGCGGCTGGGCCGGCTGCGCCAGCCAGAGCAGCGCGCAGCCGCAGGCCAGCAGGATCTGGAAGACCAGCAGCCAGGGCTTGCGCCGGCCGCCGGCATCGGCGATGGCGCCGAGGAACGGCGCGCCGAGCGCCACCAGCACGGCGGAGAAGGCCGTGGTGAAACCCCAGAGCGACTGGCCCTGCACCGGATCGCCGATCACCTTGGCGGTGAAATAGGGTGCGAAGATGAAGGTGGTGATGACGGTGAAATACGGCTGGTTGGCCCAGTCGAACATCGCCCAGGACAGCCGCGCCCGCCAGGAGGCCGGCTGTTGCACCGGCATTGCCGCCTCTACCGCTATGGATGCCATCTCTCCGCCCCCGAACAACCTGAGTGCAGTATAGACCCGCGCGGGTCGAATGTCGCTTGCACTGCAGCAGGTTGCACGTTTCCGCGCCAGCCGTCTTTTCGCCCGGGTCGGCCTTGCCAAGCCGCGTCATAGGATGACAAACTATTTGCAGCGCGCAAAGCCCGGCGATACCGGCTAGCGGCATGGGCGCATTTCAATCGGGGAGAGACGATACAATGACTTCCAAGACATGGCTTTCCGCCGCCGTGGCCGCTGCTGCGTTGCTCGGCAGCACCGTGGCGACCGCCCAGACCAAGTGGGACCTGCCCGGCGCCTATGCGGCCGGCAACTTCCACAGCAAGAACCTGGTTCTCTTTGCCGAGGACGTGAAGAAGATGTCGGGCGGCAAGCTCGAGATCACCGTGCATCCGGGCGCGTCGCTGTTCAAGGCGCCGGAAATCAAGCGCGCCGTGCAGACCGGCCAGGTGCAGATCGGCGAAGTGCTGATGGTCAACGTCGAGAACGAGATTGCGGCCTTCGGCGCCGACGGCGTGCCGTTCCTTGCCACCAGCTTTGATGACGCCGCCAAGCTGTGGAAGGCGCAGAAGCCGATCATCGACAAGAAGCTGGCCGATCAGGGCATGACCGCGCTCTACGCGGTCCCGTGGCCGCCGCAGGGCATCTATGCCAAGAAGGACATCAACAAGATCGAGGATCTGAAGGGCACCAAGTGGCGCGCCTACAGCCCGGCCACCTCGCGCATTGCCGAACTGGTGCAGGCGCAGCCGGTGACCATCCAGGCGGCCGAACTGGCGCAGGCGCTGGCCACCGGCGTGGTCGACACCTTCATGACCTCGGGCTCGACCGGCCGTGATACGAAGGTATGGGAAAGCCTGACGCATTTCTACGATACCCAGGCCTGGCTGCCGAAGAACCTGGTTTTCGTGAATAACGATGCCTGGAAGAAGCTGGATGCCGCCACCCAGAAGGCCGTGAAGGACGCGGCCGCCGCCGCCGAAAAGCGCGGCTGGGAGATGGCCAAGGTGGAAACCGAAGAAGCCAAGGCCGCGCTGGTGAAGAACGGCATGAAGGTGCAGCCGCCGAGCGCGGCCCTGAAGGCCGGCCTGCAGAAGATCGGCACGACCATGACCGATGAATGGGTCAAGAAGGCCGGCGCCGATGGCAAGGCCATCGTCGACGCCTACAAGAAGATGTAAAGACCAGCCGGGCGGGCCTCAAACCCGCCCGGCGCTTTTCTGCTGCACGAGTTTCCGATGAAAGCCCCGCTTCAGCCGCTTTACCGGGCCAGCCTCTGGCTCGCCGGCCTGTTCATGATCGCCATGCTGGCAACCATCCTGATCAGCATCGCCGGACGGCAATTCGACTTCTATATCCGCGGCATCGATTCGTATGCCGGCTATTTCATGGCGGCCGCGTCGTTCCTGGCATTGGCCGGAACGCTGGTGCAGGGCGACCATATCCGCGTCACGCTGGTGATCAGCCGCTTCACCGGCACCCGGCGCCGCGCGTTCGAGATTTTCTGCCTGATCATGGCTGTTGCCATCACGGGGGCATTCGCCTGGTACAGCATCAAGATGGCGTGGTGGTCCTACAAGTTCAACGATATCAGCACCGCCAATGACGCGACGCCGTTGTGGATCCCGCAGATCGCCATGGCGCTCGGGACGGCGATCTTCTGCATCGCCTATGTCGAGGAACTGGTGCTGGTGCTGCGCGGCAAGCCGCTGAGCGACCAGTCGGCCGAGCTGGCGCGCACCGAATAGGAAGCAGGCCATGGACCAGATCGTCATCGCCGGCTTCCTGATCGCCGCGCTTTTCGCCCTCTTCGCCGCCGGCCTGTGGATCGGCCTCGGCCTGCTCGCCTGCGGCTGGCTGGCCATGGCTGTGTTCACCTCGCGCCCGGTGGGCGATGCGATGGTGACCACCATCTGGGGCGCCTCCTCGAGCTGGACGCTGACGGCCCTGCCGATGTTCATCTGGATGGGCGAGATCCTGTTCCGCACCAAGCTGTCGGAGGACATGTTCCGCGGCCTGGCGCCGTGGATGACCCGTATACCCGGCCGCCTGCTGCATACCAACGTGATCGGCTGCACGATCTTTGCCGCCGTGTCGGGCTCCTCGGCCGCGACCTGCGCCACCATCGGCAAGATGACGGTGCCGGAATTGCGCAACCGCAATTATCCCGAAGACCTGGTGATCGGCACGCTGGCCGGGGCCGGCACGCTGGGCCTGCTGATTCCGCCCTCGCTGATCATGATCGTCTACGGCGTCGCCGCCGAGGTCTCGATCGCCAAGCTGTTCATCGGCGGCGTCTTTCCGGGCATCCTGCTCGGCGCCCTGTTCTCGGGCTATATCATGGTCTGGTCGCTGCTCAATCCGGGCCGGATTCCGGTGCCGACCGAGCGTTACAGCTTTGCCCAGAAGCTCTGGGCCTCGCGCCATCTGCTGCCGACGGTCGGCCTGATCCTTGCCGTGCTCGGCTCGATCTATACCGGCTTCGCCACCGCCACCGAGGCGGCGGGACTTGGGGTCGTCGGCGCGCTGATCGTGGCCGCCGCCCAGGGTTCGCTGGACTGGAACACCTTCAAGGAAAGTCTGCTGGGCGCCACCCGGCTCAGCTGCATGATCGCGCTGATCCTGGCCGGCGCGGCCTTCCTGACGCTGGCCATGGGCTTCACCGGCCTGCCGCGCCAGCTGGCCGACTGGATCGACAAGATGCAGTTCTCGCAGGGCGCGCTGATCGTGGTGCTGATGGTCTTCTATATCATCCTCGGCTGCTTCCTCGACGGCATTTCGATGATCGTGCTGACCATGGCCGTGGTGCTGCCGATGATCGAGCGGCTGGGCATCGACCTGATCTGGTTCGGCGTCTTCCTCGTTCTGGTGGTCGAGATGGCGCAGATCACGCCGCCGGTCGGCTTCAACCTCTTCGTGCTGCAGGGCATGACGGGGCACCAGATCACCTATATCGCCAGAACGGCATTTCCGCTGTTCCTGCTGATGTGCGTGGCGGTGGCCCTGATCTATTTCGTTCCCGGCCTCGTGACCTGGCTGCCGTCGAAGATGATCGGGCCGGGCTAGCCGGCCCGAACGCGGGCTCCGCCGGTCATGATGTCGCGGCATGAGTCCATGCTCGGCCGCCGGCTTTTGCCGCGGCCGGAGGCCGTGTTAGGCTGATTTCATCGCCAGAAGCTTCGTTCAGGAGACCGCCCCATGCCGCAGACCGCCGCCGTTCCCAACGACCTCCAGTCCTGGTGGATGCCCTTCACCGCCAACCGGCAGTTCAAGGCCAATCCGCGGCTGCTGGTCGGCGCCAAGGACATGCATTACACCACCCATGACGGCCGCCAGGTGATCGACGGCTCGGCCGGCCTGTGGTGCGTCAATGCCGGCCATTGCCGCGAGCCGATCGTCAAGGCGATCCAGAAGCAGGCGGCGGAAATGGATTTCGCGCCGACCTTCCAGATGGGCCATCCCAAGGCGTTCGAATTCGCCGCCCGCCTCGCCCATCTCGCGCCGGGCGACCTGAACCATGTCTTCTTCGCCAATTCGGGCTCCGAGGCGGTCGATACGGCGCTGAAGATCGCCATCGCCTATCACCGCGCCCGCGGCGACGGCGCCCGCACCCGCCTGATCGGCCGCGAGCGCGGCTATCACGGCGTCGGCTTCGGCGGCATTTCGGTCGGCGGCATCGTCGCCAACCGCAAGGTGTTCGGTCCGATGCTGGCCGGCGTCGACCATCTGCCGCATACCCACAGCCTGAAGGACATGGCCTTCTCGCGCGGCCAGCCGGACTGGGGCGCGCATCTGGCCGACGAGCTGGAGCGCATCGTCACCCTGCATGACGCCAGCACCATCGCTGCCGTGATCGTGGAGCCGGTGGCAGGCTCCACCGGCGTGCTGATCCCGCCCAAGGGCTATCTGCAGAAGCTGCGGCAGATCTGCGACAAGCACGGCATCCTGCTGATCTTCGACGAGGTGATCACCGGCTTCGGCCGCACCGGCGCGGCGTTCGGCGCCGACACCTTCGACGTGCTGCCCGACATCATGACCACGGCAAAGGGCCTGACCAATGCCGCCGTGCCGGCCGCCGCCGTGTTCACGCGCAAGCATGTGCATGACGCCTTCATGACCGGCGCCGATCACATGATCGAGCTGTTCCACGGCTATACCTATTCGGCCCATGCGCTGGCCTGCGCCGCCGGCCTCGCCACGCTCGATCTCTACCGCGATGAAGGCATCTTCGAGAATGCCAAGTCGCTGTCGCCCTACTGGGAAGATGCCGTGCACAGCCTGAAAGGCACGAAGAACGTCATCGACCTGCGCAATATCGGCATCATGGCCGCCGTCGAGCTGGCGCCGCGCGAGGGCGCGCCGACCAAGCGCGGCTATGAGGTCTTCGTGAAGGCCTATGAAATGGGCCTGATGGCCCGCATCACCGGCGACACCCTGGCGCTCTCGCCGCCGCTGATCCTCACGAAGAGCCATATCGACGAGATCTTCGGCATCCTGAAGAAGGCGATCGAAGCGGTCGACTGACCGCTCATCCCCTCGCCAGACAAGAAAGCCCGGTCCCGCAGCCGGGCTTTTTTTGCCTGCCACGCCGCGCGGCGGCAATCACGCGGCGGCCGGGCCCGGATCGTCGTTGTCCGGATTGTGGCTGCCGGGCTTGCGGCGGGCCGCGAATGCGATGACGGTGTTTTGCCGCAGCGGCTGGGAGTCTCGTGCGGAATTCCGCTCCGACACCTGTTCCTCCATCGCCTCCGGCTGGAACCATATCCTGTCGAGGCGCAGGACCTGCATTCCGCCGTCCCGCCTCTCAACGCTTGTCTCATCGCCTTCCGCCATGCCGAGCAGCGCAAGCCCGTGCGGCCTGGTCACCGGCAGGGCGAGCCCCGACACGTCGTCATCGCCATGGGTCAGGATCCGGTTGTCGCTGAAGCGGCGATCCACCGAGAACTCGACACGGCTGCCGAGCCTGGCGATTCCGGCACCGATATCCTCGGGAAACACTATTCGCGCTGTCGCCAGCTTGTGCCGCAGCATGCGACGGAACAGGTCGTCGGCGAGGGTATCGTTGTCGAGCAGCTTCTCCAGGATGCTGTAATCCTTCGGGGTCAGACAGCAACGTGACATTCCGGGCATGGCAATTCTCCGCCGCGCGCGAGCGGCGCGCATCAGGTCAGATCCGCTTTGATGAGGAAATCCCCTGCAGCCGGCGTGCGTCTCCCTGACGCCGCGCCCAGGGGACTACGCGCCTGCGATCAGCCGACCTGCCCGAACAGAGACTCTGCGATCCATCATCCAACCCGCATGCCATCAGCGCCT
This sequence comes from uncultured Rhodospirillaceae bacterium, assembly GCA_964429465.1. Classification (GTDB taxonomy): domain Bacteria; phylum Pseudomonadota; class Alphaproteobacteria; order Ferrovibrionales; family Ferrovibrionaceae; genus Ferrovibrio. The sequence goes on along the minus strand of CAYSCA010000008.1, from coordinate 17,931 downwards.
GTAACAGATATAGGCTGGCGGGCCGCCGGTTTGTAGATGCTGCCGCATCGGCTTGATTTGCGGAAAAGCGGGCCTAGCTTTGATATTGCCATGATTGATTATCGCCCAGGTTTTCAGAGGGAGGCCCGGCGTCGCAAAGCCGGCTTCTGACCCGGACGCAGACGATTGCGTCCGGGGAACTCAGGCATTTTTCCCTAAATCTGGAATGAGCAGCGGTCCTGCGGGATTGCTGCGGCTGTTTGCCGCTTCGGGCGCAAACGCAACATCATGGATGACGCTGTGCATATCGCAAACCTGATCCGGGCGGAGGACATCGCGCTCGACGTGCATGCTGCGAACAGGCAGGACGCGCTGGGCGTTCTCTCGGCAATGCTGAGCCAGGAGCTGAATGTCGAAAAGCAGACATTGCTGCGCGCGCTGGCGGCGCGGGAGCAGATGGGATCGACCGCCATCGGCGACGGCGTCGCGGTTCCCCATGCGCGCCTCGCCGAACTGGCCTCTCCCAGGGCCGTCTTCGCACGCCTGCGGCGGCCAATTCCCTTCGATGCGCCGGATGACTATCCGGTCGACCTGCTCCTCGCCCTGATCTGGCCGGACAGCGACGACGGGGCCTTCCGGGCGTCGCTGACCCGGATCTGCCGGGTTCTGCGGGAGCCTGATCTGCCGGTCCTGCTGCGGCGACAAGACGCCGCCGGCGACGTGCGCAACCTTCTCGGGCCGGCCGCGGCAAGTCGTCCATCCGCGCCGGCCGCCAGCCGGGCAGCAAGCGGCTGAGCCTCCGGCGGCGCTCCCCTCCCCGACATAGCCGCCACCGCGCCGTCCGGCAGGCGGGAAGGCACTCGCCTCCCCTTCCCTGCCATGCCATGATGACGGGGGAAGCGGGCCGCGCATAATCAGACCCGCCCCGGGGAGGAGGCGATGGCGAAGCGGATTCTGATAGCCGAGGATGAGCCCTTCATCGTGGAATCGCTGACCTTCCTGCTGTCGCGCGAGGGGCATCAGGTCAGTGCGGTGGACGACGGCGCCGCCGTCCTGCCGGCCATCGCCAGCATCAGGCCCGATCTGCTGATCCTCGATATCATGCTGCCCACGACGAACGGCTTCGAGATCCTGTCCGGCATCCGCGACACCGCCGGGCTGCGGAACCTGCCCGTCCTGGTGCTGACCGCCAAGGGACAGGAGGCCGACCGGCGCCGCATGACCGATCTCGGCGTCGACGATTTCGTCACCAAGCCGTTCTCGAATCATGACCTGCTCCAGCGCGTCGGCCGGCTGCTGGCCGCGCCGGGACGACCGGACCTGTCGGCTGGACGATAGAGCGATGCCATCCAGCCGCCGCTACCGCGAACTTGCCGTATTGCTGCCCGTGGCAGGCCTGGTCCTGTTCATGCCGCCCTATCTGCTGATCCTGAGCCGCCCGGAGGAGCTGTTCGGCATCCCGGTCCTGCAGATTTATATTTTCGCAGTCTGGCTTGGCGGCATTGCCGTCACCGCCGCGCTGTCCCGCCGTCTGGTCCGCGATCTGACCGGCGAAGAGGATGCCCGCCGCGAGGCGGGCAAACCGCCCACCGGCCAGCCCTGAGCGATGCTGAATTCCGGCCTCATCGTCACGGTTGCCACGCTTTATCTGGGCGGTCTGTTTCTGCTTGCCTGGTATACCGAGCATCGCGTCGACCAGGGCGCCGGCCATTTCGTCGGCTCCTCGCTCAGCTACACATTGTCACTTGCCGTCTACTGCTCGTCCTGGACCTTCTATGGCGCGGTCGGCTCGGCCGTGCGCAACGGGCTGGAATTCCTGACGATCTATATCGGGCCGACGCTGATGCTGATGGGCTGGTGGTTCCTGCTGCGCAAGCTGGTCCGCATCAGCAAGGCGCAGCGCATCTCTTCGATTGCCGACTTCATTTCCGCCCGCTACGGCAAGAGCGCGTGGATTTCCGCCCTCGTCACCGTGATCGCACTGGTCGTGCTGATGCCGTATATCGCGTTGCAGCTCAAGGCGATCACCGCCTCGTTCAACGCGCTCCGGGAAAACCCGGATCTCACGTCCGGCATGGCCGGCGTGCACCCCGCCTTCGGCGATACAGGGCTTTGGGTGGCGATCTGCATGGCGGCCTTCGTCATCCTGTTCGGCACGCGCAACCTGGGCGCGGACGAGCGCCATCCGGGCGTCGTTGCGGCCATCGTATTTGAATCCATCGTCAAACTGCTCAGCCTGGGTGCCATCGCGATCTTCGCGCTCTACAGCCTGAATGACGGCATCCGCGACATGTTCAGCCGGGTGGCCGAGCATCCCGAGCTGCAGCGCCTGTACACCTTCTCGCCGGGTTTCGAGCCGCGCTGGATCGCCACCACCTTCCTCGCCGCGGCAGCCATGATCTGCCTGCCGCGCCAGTTCCAGGTTGCCGTGGTGGAGAATTCCGACGAGCGGCATCTTGCCACGGCATCGTGGCTGTTCCCGCTCTATCTCCTGCTGATCAGCCTTTTCGTCATTCCCGTAGCCATCACCGGCCTCACGCATCTGCCGCACGGCGCCAATCCCGATCTCTACGTCGTGAACCTGCCGCTGTACTTCAACCAGCCCTATCTGGCATTGCTGGCCTTCATCGGCGGATTGTCGGCGGGGACGTCGATGGTGATCATGGCGAGCATCGCGCTGTCGATCATGATCTCCAACCACCTGGTCACGCCGATGCTGCTGCGGCTGCCGCGCTTCAGCCAGCCGGGCGGCGGCGACTTCTCGGGCATGCTGCTCGCGATCCGGCGTCTCAGCATCGCCGCCATCCTGATCCTCGGCTATGTCTATTACCGTTCGATCTCTTCGGCGAACCCGCTGGCCTCGATCGGCCTGGTCTCGTTCACCGGCTTTGTCCAGTTCCTGCCGGCGCTGATCGGCGGAATCTTCTGGCGCAACGGCACCAAGTCCGGCGCCACCGCCGGATTGATCGTCGGCTTCGCCATCTGGATCTACACGCTGCTGATCCCGAATTTCGCCGTCGCCGGCTGGCCGGTCGCCGACATCGTCGCCGACGGTCCATGGGGCCTGACCATGCTGAAGCCGGATGCGCTGTTCGGCCTGGACGGCTGGGACCGGCTGGTGCACGGCCTGTTCTGGAGCCTGACCTTCAACATCCTGCTCTACATCTCCGTCTCGCTGTTCACCGAGCAGTCGGCGATGGAGCGCCTGCAGAGCGCCGTCTTCGTCGACATCTTCGAGCGCAATACGGCGAATTTCGACGACGCCCTGCAGCGCTCGGCCCAGACCGAAGACCTGTTCCGCCTGACGCAGAGCGTGCTGGGCGGCGAGCGGGCCTACCGGCTGTTCCGCGACTATGCCAGACGGCAGGGGCGCAAGGACCACCTGCCGATCCCCGATCCCGCCCTGATCGCCTATGTCGAGCGCCAGCTGGCCAGCAGCGTCGGCGCCGCCTCGGCCCGCACCCTGGTCTCGCGCATCGTCCAGGGCGAAACCATCACGGTGGAAGCGGTGATTGCCATCCTCGACGAGGCGCAGGAGGCGATCCGCTACAGCCGCGAGCTGGAGCGCAAGTCGCGCGAGCTGGAGGATACCGCGGAGAAGCTGCGGCGCGCCAATGACCAGCTGCGCCGGCTCGACATGCTGAAGGACGATTTCCTCAGCCGCGTCAGCCACGAGCTGCGCACGCCGATGACCTCGATCCGCTCCTTCGCGGAAATCCTGGTCAGCGACCCGCCGATCGAGAAGGAGCAGCGCCGGCGCTTCCTCGGCATCATCCAGCAGGAAAGCCAGCGGCTGACCCGCCTGCTGGATGAGATCCTCGACCTGAGCCGGATGGAAAACGACCAGGCCGCATGGCCGCTGGTGAACATCGATGCCCGCGAGATCGCGCGGCAGTCCATGGCGATCATGGCCGGGCTGGCGAGCGAGCATGGCCACCGGCTGGTCGACAATCTCGGCCACCAGCCGCTGCCGGTGCGCGTCGCGCCCGACCGCCTGCAGCAGGTCTTCGTCAACCTGCTGTCCAATTCGATCAAGTACAATACCCGCCCGGCCCCGACCACCTGGATCGAGGTCATCGATTCCGATCCCGCCTTCGTTGAAATCCATGTGCGCGACGACGGGCCGGGCATTTCGCCGGAGGATCAGGAAGTCCTGTTCTCCAAATTCGCGCGCGGCTGGAACGAGCATGCCCGCTGGCAGGAGGGCAGCGGCCTCGGCCTGGCGATTTCGCGCCAGATCATGCGACAGCTCGACGGTTCGCTCAGCCTGTTCCAGTCCAGCCCGCGCGGGTCGACCTTCGCGATCCGGCTGCCGCGGGTCACCTGACCCCCGCCGGCACCCTGCATTGACCGGCCTCGGGCCAGCCCTATAATGTACTAACTGGTTCGCTCATTCGCATCGCGGCCGCGCAGGTCCGCGCGGAACCGGAGGATTGGCCGGGAATGAAGGCGTCGATTGCCACAGTCTCCCTCAGCGGCACGCTCATCGAGAAGCTGCAGGCCATAGCAGCGGCCGGCTTCTACGGCGTCGAAATCTTCGAGAACGACTTTCTCGCCTTCGACGGCTCGCCGCGCGAGGTCGGCAGGATCGTGCGCGATACCGGGCTGCAGATCACCCTGTTCCAGCCCTTCCGCGACTTCGAGGGCATGCCGGAGCCGCAGCGCGGCCGGGTCTTCGACCGCGCGGAGCGGAAATTCGACGTCATGCAGGAACTGGGCACCGACCTGATGCTCGTCTGCTCCAATGTCTCCCCGCTGGCCCTCGGCGGCATCGACCGGGCGGCCGAGGATTTCCGCGACCTGGGCGAGCGCGCCGCGCGGCGCGGCCTGCGGGTCGGCTACGAGGCGCTGGCCTGGGGGCGCCACATCAACGATCATCGCGACGCCTGGGAGATCGTGCGCCGCGCGGACCATCCCAGTATCGGGCTGATCCTCGACTCGTTTCATACCCTGGCCCGGAAGGTCGACGTGGCGTCGATCCGCGCCATCCCGCGGGACAAGATTTTCATCGTCCAGCTTGCCGATGCACCGCTGATCGAAATGGAGCTGCTGCACTGGAGCCGGCATTACCGCAACATGCCCGGCCAGGGTGGCCTGCCGGTCATCGATTTCATGCGTGCGGTGGCGGCCACCGGCTATGACGGCCCCTTGTCGCTGGAAATCTTCAACGACCAGTTCCGCGGCGGCTCGCCGAAGACCATCGCGGTCGATGGCCGGCGCTCGCTGGTCAACCTGATGGACCGGGTGCGCCGCGAGGAGCCCGGCACGCGGATTGCGGTGCCCGACATCCCCGACCGGATCCGCACCGATGGCGTGGAATTCGTGGAATTCGCGGCCAATGAACGCGAGGCGGCCGAGCTGGCCGGATTGTTCCGCTGCTTCGGCTTCCGCAAGGCCGGCCGGCACAAATCCAAGGACGTGACGCTCTGGCGGCAGGGCAATATCAACCTGGTGATCAACACCGAACGCGAAGGCTTTGCCCATGCGGCCTATCTGATGCATGGCGCCAGCGTCTGCGCTATCGGCCTGCGGGTGGAGGCTGCTGCGGCGACGGTCGCCCGGGCGCGGGCCCTCGGCGCCGAGCCGTTCGAACAGGCCGTCGGGCCGGGCGAACTCGGCATCCCGGCGATCCGCGGCGTCGGCGGCGGCGTGATCCATTTCATCGACGGCAAAAGCGACCTGGCGCGCGTCTGGGAGATCGAGTTCGATCCCGTCGCCGGCGAGGACGGCGCAAGGGATGCCGGGCTGACCAGCATCGACCATGTGGCGCAGACGATGAATTACGAGGAGATGCTGACCTGGATCCTGTTCTACACCGCGATCTTCGCCACGCATAAGACGCCGATGGTGGACATCATCGATCCGGCCGGCCTGGTCCGCAGCCAGGTGATCGAGAACGAGTCCGGCAGCCTGCGGATCACGCTCAACGGCGCCGAGAACCGGCGGACCCTGGCCGGCCATTTCATCGCGGAAAGCTTCGGCTCGGCGGTCCAGCATCTCGCCTTCGCCACCGACGACATCTTCCGCACCGTCGCCGCGATGCGGGGAAACGGCTTCCGGCCGCTGGCGATCTCGCCGAATTATTACGACGACATCGAAGCCCGGTTCGGCCTCGATCCCGCGCTGCTGGAACGCCTGCGCGCCGACAACATTCTTTACGATCGCGATGCCGAGGGCGAGTATTTCCAGATCTACAGCCAGAATTACGGCGAAGGCTTTTTCTTCGAGATCGTGCAGCGGCGCCGCTATGGCGGTTACGGGGCGCCGAATGCGCCATTTCGCATCGCCGCCCAGAAGCGGGAGATGCGCCCGAGGGACCGGGTCGAAATCTGACGCCTAGCCTCCCGCCAGGCTGTCGCGCAGCACGCGCTTGAGCAGCTTGCCATTGGCGTTGCGCGGCAGCGGCTCGTCGAGCAGCGTGAAGGTCTCCGGCACCTTGTAATCGGCAAGGCGTGCGGCGCAGAAGGCCTTCAGATCGTCTTCTGCGAGATCCGGCGCCTTGCGGGTGACGAAGGCATGCACCCGCTCGCCCAGCACCGGACAGGCGCGGCCGATGATGGCGCTTTCCAGCACGCCGGGATGATGGCTGAGCACATTCTCCACCTCGACCGAGAAGATCTTGTAGCCGCCGCGGTTGATCATGTCCTTGACGCGGTCGAAGACCCGCACGAAACCCTCGGCGTCGATCGAGCCGATATCGCCCGAATGCCAGTAGCCGGCGGTGAATTCCCGCGCCGTCGCTTCCGGGTTGTTCCAGTAGCCGGGCACCACCATCGGCCCCCGGATCCAGAGTTCGCCGGCCTCGCCGCGCGGCACCTCGCGCCCCTCCGGATCGACGACGATCACCTCGGCGCAGGGCGCTTCCAGGCCGACGCTGTCGGAATGCGTGGCCGTATCTCCGGGCGGCATGATGGTGGTCGGCGAGGTCGTCTCGGTGGCGCCATAGGCGTTCATCAGCCCGAGCTGCGGCAGGGTCCTGGCCAGGCCGGCGATCGTCGCCTGCGGCATCGGCGCGCCGCCATAGCCGCCGACCCGCCAGGCGGAAAGGTCGAAGCTGGTGAAATCGGGCTGCAGCAGGCAGAGATTATACATCGCCGGCACCATGATGGTGTGGGTCAGCCGCTCGCGCGCCGCCAGGGCGAGGAAGTCGCGGGCCCTGAATTCCGGCATCATCACCACGGCGCCGCCGCCCTGCCAGGCGGCGATGATGATGGCGACCAGCCCGGTGACATGGCTGGCCGGCACCGCCAGCAGCGAACGATCCTCCGGCGTGAGCCCCATGCAATACTGAAAATGCAGCGCCGAATGGACGATGTTGAAATGCGTCAGCATGGCGCCTTTCGGCCGTCCGGTGGTGCCTGAGGTATAGAGGATCACCGCCGTCTCTTCCTCGGCCGGCGCAGCCGGCGCCGGCGGCGGGCGATCATCGAACAATGCGGCAAAGGGCTGCGAACCCGGGCTTTCCCCGCCGGCGGCAAAGCGGTGCTGCAGTTGCGGCACCTCGCCTGGATCGGGCAGGCGGTCGGCCAGATCGGCCTCGTGCACCAGCAGGCTGGCGCCGGCATGATCGAGGATATAGGCGATTTCCGGCTTCTGCAGCCGCGTGCCCATCGGCACGGCGATGGCGCCGAGGCGGAAGATCGCCAGCAACGTCGTCACGAATTCGATGCGGTTGCCGAGCAGCATGCCCACCCGCATGCCGCGGCCGATGCCGCGCGCGGCCAGCCCGGCGGCGATCGCGGCCGCCTGCGCATCCAGCGCGGCATAGGTCAGCCGGGTCGGGCCGGCCACCAGGGCTTCGCTGTCGGGACGGCTGAGGGCGCGGCTGAATATCTGGAAGCAGTCGCGCGGCCGGTCGGCAAAGCACAGCACCAGGCGATCGCCGAAATGCGCTTCGTGGCGAAGGCTGATCTGCGGATCGAGCATCCATGCCATCTCATCGACTCCCCGGCGGCGGACTGCAGCTGATGCTGGGCGAACGGTTCCGGCAGGATTCCTCCGGCGGCCTCGGATGAAGATTGCCGCCGGCTGCGGCAGGGCGCAAGACGCAGCGCTGCGTCCGGCCGCAGCCGGCCGGCGCGATTGCGTGTTCAGCGATAGAAGATGTGATCGCCGATGCGGGCCAGCCGCCGGCGTTTGCCGTCCCATTTCGGATTGATTTTCGCGCTGTGGAAGAACAGCGCGCCATGGGTCGGATCTTTGGTCCGGCCCGCCTTTGCATCGCGCGCCACCTCTACGGCGGTTTCCCATTGTTCGTCGCTCGCCGGCGTGTCCCGCTTGCCGTCGCACCACCACGAGAACTGGCAGGATTTCCCGCTGTCGCTTTGCTGCGCCACCACCCCGCAGATCGTATCGGGGAATTCGTCATGCCCGACCCGGTTCAGCACCGTATGGGCAATGGCCCGCTGCCCCTCGCGCTTCTCCGCCCGGCCTTCCCAGTAGACGGCCAACGCCAGGCATTTGGTTTCGGCATCCAGCGCCTGCGGCTCGGGTACCGTGACGGTCGCCAGGTTTGCCGCATCGCCGGAAGGCGGAGCCGGTTTCGGCGATTCGGCGGCGACCGCCAGGCCGGCGCAGGCAAGCAGCCCGCAAAGCGGGCCCAGGATCGTTGTCGGGAAAAGCCGGAAGGCCATGGGCGTGGCGAGGACTTCCTGTCGGATGCGGATCAAACCCGGCTGGCCAGCGCGCGTTCCACGAAATCCAGCCGGTCCTGACCCCAGAACAGCTCGCCGTCGATCACATAGGTCGGGGCGCCGAATACATTGGTGGCGATCGCCCGGTCGGTATCGGCCTGCATCGCCGCTTTGACCGCTTCGCCTTCCGCCGCACGGAACAGCGCCGCGGGATCGAGGCCGGCCTCGGTGACGATCTCCTCCAAGGTATCCGGATCGCCGATATTGCGCTCCTCGGCCCAGATCGCGCGGCCGAGCAGATGGGAAAAGAACAGCGTATCCTGCCCGGCTTCCCGCGCAGCGATGATCAGCCGGGAGGCGAGGTCGGCATCGACCGGGAAGCTTCTCGGCTGCAGCACCAGCGGCATGTCGAGGAATTCACGCCAGCGCCGCAACTCCATCAGGCGGTAGGCCTGGCGCTGCGGCGGGCGCTTGGCCAGCGGCAGGCCGCCCGAGGTCTGGAACACCTTGCCGATATCCACCGGCATCACCCGCACGCTCGCGCCATGCCGCTTCACGATCTCGATGAAACGCAGGCTGCCGAGATAGGCCCAGGGCGAGACGGGCGTGAAGTAATAGTCGATATGGGCCATTGGGGGCTTCCTCCGGGGGACGATTATTGCAGGCCGCGCAGGCGCTGGAACTGCTTCAGGGCATAGGAATCGGTCATGCCGCTGACGAAATCGGTGATGCTGAGCAGCCATTCGTAGCGGCCCGCCCCCGCTTTCGGCGCATGCGGCATCAGGCGCAGCAGGGCACGCTGCCGCGGCGCCAGCGCCTTCAGATCGCCGCCGGCGCGTTCCAGCGCCGCATGGGCGGCGCAGAACGCCTCCAGCAGGCTGGCCAGGATCTCGCCGCCCATCACCTCGGTCTGGAACCGCTCGCGCGTCTCGAAGATGCGCGCCTTGGTGAAGGCGGCGATCTCGGCGAGCGCGGGCGCTGCCGGAGTCTGGGCCAGCAGATCGCCCTCGAATGCGCCGGCCATGATCTGCGCCTCGGACTCGAGGAACACCTCCACCGCCATGTCGATCAGGTCGCCGATCACCTTGGCGCGCAGATAGGCGATCTTCCATGGCTCGTCGGCGATCTCGCGGTAGCGCGGCGGCATGCGGCGCAGCAGGCCGTGCAGCCGCGACTCGGCTTCCGCGAAGGTGATGCGCCCCAGCTTGAAGCCGTCTTCGATGTCGATCACCGAATAGCAGATGTCATCGGCTGCCTCGACGAGATAGGTCAGCGGATGCCGGGCATAGCGATCGTCGCCCAGGCTGAGCAGGCCGACATTGCGCGCCATCTCCGCGAACAGATCCGCCTCGGCGGTGAAATGCCCGATCTTCCCCTTCTCCGGATCGGCGTTCAGCGAGCCGAACGGGTATTTCATGAAGGTGGCAAGCGTGGCGCAGGTCAGCCGCAGGCCGCCGCCGTCGCGCCAGTTCTGCAGGCGGGTCATCACCCGGAAACCCTGGGCGTTGCCCTCGAAATGCAGGAAGTCGCGGCGCTCGCGTTCGCTCAGATCCGCGACCAGCGCAGCACCCGGACCGGCGCGGAAGAAATGCTGGATCGTCGCTTCGCCGAAATGGCCGAAAGGCGGATTGCCGATGTCATGGCCGATGCAGGCCGCCGCCACGATATGGCCGAACTCGGCGGCGCTCAGCCCGGCCAGATCGCGGCCATGGCGCTCGATCACCGTCTGGCCGACCTGGGCGCCGAGGGAGCGGCCGACGGAGGAGACTTCCAGCGAATGGGTCAGCCGGTTGCGCACATAATCGCTTTCCGGCAGCGAATGGACCTGGGTCTTGTCCTGCAGCCGGCGGAAGGCGGAACAGAACACCACGCGGTCCCAGTCCTTCTGGAAGGGGTTGCGCGCCGGCGTCACCGGCTCGGCACCCTGGTGCCCCAACCGCTGTGCCGACAGGAGCCGGGACCATTGCATCGCCATGGGCGGCAGTTTGGCCAGCGCTCTGCAGGCTTTCAAGCATCAGGCTGCGGCCGGCGCCGGGGGAGCACACAGTTTTTAATTGAAATGAAAGTGAAATCCCTCCGACAATGCCAAAAGGGGGAGCGCCGCAATCCGATGCTGCCGATTATCGCCGTAACGATCCTGGCGCCGCTGATTGTCGCGGGCATCTGCCTGTTCACCTATCGCAAGCTCGACGGGGGGCGGCATTTGCTGTTCTGGGCGATCGGACATGTGGCATTGCCCATTCCCGTCCTGGTGCTGGCCTACGGCGACTGGCGGACGGTGCTGCCCCTCGAGGTGATGGCCCCCGCCGTGGCGGGCTCGCTGATCGCCGTGGTCATGATCGCCGCCGGAATCCGGGTCCATGTCGGCAAGCGCGAAAGCATCGGCCGGAGCATGGCGCTGGCGCTCGCCCTGGCCGCTGTCATCGTGGTGCTGCAGCAGACCATCCTGCCGGAGAGCTACGGCATGACCGCCGCGGTCGGCGGCGTCTTCCTGCTCTATGGCGGCGCTCTCCTGCTCTTGCATCGCCGCTCGCCGCTCTATCTCGGCGTCGGCCTGATCCTGCTGTTCCGCGGCATGGTCGGATTCTACTACGCCGGCCAGATCGAGCAGGGCGCCTCCGACCTCTCCACCGCATTCGCCATTTCCATTTTCACCAACCTGCTCACCGGACTCGGCCTGATCATGATCGAGTTCGACAACGCGCGGCAGCGCGAGCGGCGGGCGCGCAACGACGAGCATACGAGCCGGCAGTTTCTTGAGACGGTCCTCGATACGATGCCGGCGACCATGACCTTCAAGGATCGCGACCTGCGCTACCGGATCATCAACCGGCAGATGCGGGCGCTGCTCACGCCCTACGGGGACAACCTGCTGGGCCGCACCTGGTCGGAAATCGCCGGCGCCGATGCCGCCGCCGTGGTCGAGGCGCAGGACAGGAAGGTCATCACGAGCGGGGAGCCGGCCCATATGGAGCAGGGCTGGACCGGCGCCGACGGACGCCCCACGGTGGTGTGGGCCCTCAAGATGCCGCTGAAGGGCGCCGACGGCGAGATTCAGGGCGTCGTCACCTGCGGCATCGACATCACGCGGCTGAAGGATACCGAAACGCAGCTGATCGAACAGCGTGAGGCCGCCGAGGCCGCCAGCCGCGCCAAGACCACCTTCCTCGCCAATATGAGCCACGAATTGCGCACGCCGCTGAATGCCATCATCGGCTTCGCCGAAATGATGAAGGCGGGCTACCTGGGGGCCCTGAGCGAACGCCAGCAGGAATATGCCGCCCATATCCATCAGTCGGGCGAGCATCTGCTGCGGCTGGTGAGCGACCTGCTCGACCTGTCGCGGCTGGAGAGCGGCAAGCTGGAGATCAGCGTCGAGGATTGCGATTTCGACCGGATCGCCGCCGCGGCCCTGGCCATGGTCGAGCCGCAGGCCCGCCAGGCCGGCGTGTCGCTGGATTTCCAGCCCACCGGCCTGACCATCCGCGCCGACGAGCGGGCACTGGCCCAGATCCTGATCAACCTGCTGGGCAATGCCGTGAAGTTCAACCGGCCCGAGGGGCGCGTCCGCCTGCAGGCCGATGCCGCCGGTGGGGTGACCAGCATCATCGTCGAGGATACCGGCATCGGCATGAACGATGCGGAAAGCCGCGCCGCCATCCAGCCGCTGCATCGGGTGGATGCCTATCGCGCCAGGGCCAATAGCGGCGCCGGCCTCGGCCTGTCGATCTGCCGCAGCCTGATCGAGCTCCATGGCGGCCGCCTGGATATCCGCAGCGAGCCGGGCAAGGGCACCGCCATCCGCATCGCCCTGCCGGCCTGAGCCTCCGTGACCATCCCCGGCCCCGGCCGGCCGCATGCGAACAAATACGCGCCGCTTGTCTTTATGAAGGCAAAGCGCCACTAATTTCTCAGGCCGCACGGCACTCCCGGGAGAATCGCCATGACCGATCGCAGACACTTCATTCGCTCCGTCCTGATGGGCGGCGCGGCCCTGACCCTGCTGCCGATGGGGATGCCCCGTCCGGCCCGCGCCCAGGGGATCGACAACCTGAAGCTTTTCGTGCCGGCCAATCCGGGCGGCGGCTGGGACCAGACGGCCCGCAGCATGGAGCAGGCCTTGAAGAAGGCCGGGATGATCCAGGGCGCACAGGTCACCAATGTCGGCGGCGCCGGCGGCGCGGTCGGCCTGCCGCAATTCGTCAACCAGTGGAAGGGCCAGGGCAATGCGCTGATGATCGGCGGCATGGTGATGGTCGGCGCGCTGATCGCCAACAAGGCGCCGGTCAAGCTGTCGCAGACCGTGCCGATCGCGCGCCTCACCGGCGAATTCGAAGTCGTGGTCGTGCCGGCCTCCTCGCCGCACAAGACGCTCAAGGATCTCGTCGCCGCGTTCAAGGCCGATCCGGCCAAGGTGTCCTGGGCCGGCGGATCGGCCGGCGGCACCGACCACATCCTTGCCGGCATGATCGCCAAGGCCGCCGGGGCGGACCCGAGGAAGGTTTCCTACGTCGCCTATTCCGGCGGCGGCGGCGCCCAGGCCGCCCTGCTCGGCGCCCAGGTCACCTGCGGCATTTCCGGCTGGGGCGAGTTCGGCGAACAGGTCAAGGCCGGCAAGCTGCGCGCCCTGGCGATCTCGGCCGACGAACGCCAGCCCGGCATCGACGTCCCGACCATCAAGGAGCAGGGCCTCGATGTCGAGCTGTTCAACTGGCGCGGCGTCTTCGCGCCGCCGGGCATCAAGGATGCCGAGCGCGCCGCGCTGATCGACCTGATGACCAGGATGAATGACAGCCCGGCCTGGAAGGAGCAGCTCAAGGCCAAGGACTGGACCGGCATCTTCCTGGCCGGCGATGCCTACGGCAAATATATCGAGCAGGAAACCGTCCGCATCGAAGGCATCCTGAAGGATCTCGACCTCGCCTGAGGCGGCGTTGCGCATGCAGCGGCTGCGCCGCCCGGAGACGCTGGTCGCCCTTGGCGTCATCGCGCTGGGCTGTCTCGCCATCTATAAATCGGCGCAGATCCCGGTTTCGCCGATGTATGCCAAGGTCGGCCCGACGGTCATGGCCTATGCGGCAAGCGGATTGCTGGTCGCGCTCGGCCTCGGCCTGCTGCTGGATGTCTGGCGCGGCCGCTGGAGCAGTCCGCCGGAGGAGACCGAAGCGGGCTTTGACCGCCGCGCCATCGGCTGGCTGCTGCTCGGGCTGGTCCTGAATGTCGGCCTGATCCGGCCGCTCGGCTTCATCCCGGCCTCGATGCTGCTGTTCGCCTGCACGGCGCGCGCCTTCGGCAGCCATCGCATCGGCCGCGACCTGCTGGTCGGCCTGGCATTCGCCGCCGTCGCCTATTTCGGCTTCGCGGGATTGCTCGGCATCGATATCGGCCGGGGCAACCTGTTTTCCGGCCTGTTCGAGGGCTGGCTCTGATGGAAGCGCTGGGCCTCCTGGCGGATGGTTTCGCGGTCGCCCTGCAGCCGATGAACCTGCTCTGGGCGCTGGTCGGCGTCACGCTCGGCACCGCGGTCGGCGTGCTTCCGGGGCTGGGCCCGGCGCTGACCATCGCGCTGCTGCTGCCGATCACCTTCCACGTGCCGGCCACGGCCGCCTTCATCATGTTCGCCGGCATCTATTACGGCGGCATGTATGGCGGCAGCACCACCTCGATCCTGCTCAACACGCCCGGCGAAAGCGCCACGATCATCACGGCGATCGAGGGATACCGGATGGCGCGCAAGGGCCGGGCGGCGGCCGCGCTCGCCACGGCCGCGATCGGCAGCTTCATCGCCGGCACCATCGGCACGCTCGGCCTGACCTTCCTGGCGCCGCCGCTGGTCGCCTTCGCCCTGCAATTCGGCCCGGCGGATTACTTCTCATTGATGCTGGTGGCGCTGGTCGCCGTCTCCGCCGTGCTGGGCAGTTCGGTGCTGCGCGGCCTGACGGCTTTGGCCTTCGGCATCCTGCTCGGGCTGGTCGGCGTCGATCTGCAGACCGGCCAGCCGCGCTTCACCTTCGGCCTGCCGGAGCTGCTCGACGGCATCAATGTCGTGGTCGTCGCGGTCGGCCTGTTTGCCATCGGCGAGACGCTCTATCTCGCGGCCCGGCCCAAGGCGGAATCCAGCGCGCTGCCGCTCGAGGGCCGCCCGGGCATGACGCGCGAGGACTGGCGGCGCTCGTGGAAGCCATGGCTGCGCGGCTCGTTCCTCGGCTTTCCCTTCGGCACGCTGCCCGCCGGCGGCGCCGAAGTGCCGACCTTCATCAGCTATTTCCTCGAGAAGAAGCTGTCGAAGCATCCGGAGGAATTCGGCGATGGCGCGATCGAAGGCGTAGCCGGCCCCGAGGCTGCCAACAATGCCTCCGCCGCCGGCGTGCTGGTGCCGATGCTGGCGCTCGGGCTGCCGACCTCGGCGACGGCGGCGATCATGCTGTCGGCCTTCCAGTCCTACGGTATCAATCCCGGGCCGCTGCTGCTGCAGAGCCAGCCCGAGCTGGTCTGGGGCCTCATCGCCTCGCTGTATGTCGGCAATGCCATGCTGCTGGTATTGAACCTGCCGCTCGCCGGAGTATGGGCACAGATCCTCCGCATCCCGGCACCGTGGCTGTATGGCGGCATCCTCGTCTTCGCCACCATCGGCACCTACGGGATCAGCCAGTCGCCTGTCGATCTGGTGCTGCTGTATCTGATCGGCGGCGCCGGATACCTGATGCGGCGTTTCGACTTCCCGACCGCGCCGGCGGTGATCGGCATGATCCTCGGCCCCTTCGCCGAGCAGGAATTCCGCCGCGCCATGACCATCTCCGGCGGCGATGTCACGACCTTTGTCACACGTCCGCTGAGCGCCACATTCCTGACACTTGTGGTGATTTTGCTGCTGCTGCCGATACTTCTGCGCCGCCGCCGCGCCGGCTGAGGCTCCCGCCCTGTGATCGCTGACACAGTTTCGCCATAGCGATGATATTTCGCTGACCGTGACTGCGATCACTGCAAAAACGCCATCGGCATCCTATATCTGAATCATCGGAACGGGATTGATGTAGCAGCGTCTTCTTGTTTCGATTTTTCCTCCCCCGAGAATCCCCCCGACTGAGGGACGATCCACAAGATCGTCCCTCTTTTTTTGCGCCGGCCCCGCGCTGCGCGGCTTGCCATGCATTCCCGCTTGCGCCATCAACGCCGGATGCCCCGCTCACGACCTGCCCGTCCGGTTCCGCCCGGCTTCATCGTTTCCCCGCCCGTATCGCCCTTCTTCGCCACGCTCGGGAAGGTCTATGTCCGTGACGCCCGCGACGGCACGCCGCCGGTTTACGGACTGCATGTCCGGCCCAAGCATGCGAATCGGCACGGCACCGGCCATGGCGGCTTTCTGGCGACGCTGGCCGACACCTTCATGGCCGCCTTCGTGCATCACCAGCGACCGGATGTCGGCAGGATCTGGACCGTGCGCCTGAGCATGGAATACAAGCGGCCGGCGCCGATGGGCGCCTGGCTGGAGGGGCATCTCGCCGGCATCGAGCGCGAGCGCGATTTCATCACCGTGCATTGCGAATTGCGGGTCGGCGACATCGTCACCAACAAGGGCACGGCCGTGTTCAAGGTGGCGGGCCGGAACTGAGGCTAATCGGCCGCGGTGCAGAGGATGGCGCGGCCCGAGGTATCCTGCAGCTGCAGCGCGTCGCCGCGGCGCTGCGCGGCCCAGCCGCTGCCGAGATAATCATACAGGCCGCCGCGGCCCTGGCGGGGCAGCACCACCGGATCGCGGCCTGCCGGCGCGACGACCAGCGAATCGCCCTTCGATCCCAGGATGGCGAAGAGGTTGTCGGCGCAGCGGAACACCATCTGCTCGCCCTCGCCGGCAAGCCGCCGTGTCTCGGCCGAGGGGGCGGGTGCCGTCGGCACCTGCATCACGGAGAAGCCGGTCTGGGTCTGGCCGCTTTCCTGCCAGGCCGGCCGGGTCACTGCCACACGCTTCACCGCGGCATCGGCATGGGCCCGCGCGGTCTGGATATCCTGCTGGTCGATCGGCACGGGCTGGCCATCGATGGATTTGCGGCCGCCGCTGTTGCGACCATCTTCGAAGGACAGGTTGAGCTCGACGCGCCGGAAGCCGCCCTGGGCGGTCCGGCGTTCCGACTGCTCGGCATAATGCATCAGCTGACCGTCATGGAAGCTGAACACGATATTGCCGCTGCCCAGATCGCCGTAATCGCGCCATTCGACGATCCGCTCGGCCTTGCCGTCGCGGACGGCAGCCTCCCATTCGGCGCGGTTCTCGCCGGCCGTGTAGCGACCGCGCACGATGGTGGCGCCCGCGACGACGTCCTCCGTGGCGCCGTCCGTCTCGGGATCGGCAATCATCGCCTGCGCCTGCGCCGCCGGCGGCAGGCCCAGCATGCCGCATACCAGCAGAAGCGCCGCGCAATCCCGGACAGGGCTGGACTGCAGATTGGTCATGGTTCGCTCCACCCCCTTTTTATCGGCCTATTCGAACGCGCAAAAACGGCAACAATCGGGCAGCCGACCGCTCCCGCCATGGTCGGGGCCGTGCTTTCAGGCAGCGCTCCGGGGATTTCGCCTGCTGGCGCTGACTGCGCCGGCCCGAAATGCAAAGGGCCGGGATCGCTCCCGGCCCTTGCCTCCGCCGTCCGGCAGATTCCTTATTCGGCCTGGGCGGCTTCCGCCTCGCCGTTCTCGGCTTTCGGCTTCAGCGACAGGTCCTCGCCGGTGGCCTGGTCGACCACCTTCATCGACAGCCGCACCTTGCCGCGCTCGTCGATGCCGAGCACCTTGACGCGCACTTCCTGGCCTTCCGACACCACGTCGCTCGGCTTGTTGACGCGCTTGGGCGCCATCTCCGAGACATGCACGAGGCCGTCGCGGCTGCCGAAGAAGTTCACGAAGGCGCCGAAATCGACGATCTTCACGACCTTGCCCTTGTAGATCACGCCGACCTCGGGCTCCGAGACGATCGACTTGATCCACTGGATGGCAGCTTCGGAAGCTGCCGTGTCCGAGGAGGCAATCTTGATCGTGCCGTCATCCTCGATGTCGATCTTGGTGCCGGTCTTCTCGACGATCTCGCGGATCACCTTGCCGCCGGAGCCGATCACTTCGCGGATCTTGTCCTTCGGGATGTTGATGACGGTGATCCTGGGCGCGTTCTGGCTCACCGCCTCGCGCGCGCCGGTCAGCGCCTTCGCCATCTCGGAGAGGATGTGCATGCGCCCATCCTTCGCCTGCGCCAGCGCGATCTTCATGATCTCGGCCGTGATGGACGTGATCTTGATGTCCATCTGCAGCGCGGTGATGCCCTGGTCGGTGC
>CAYSCA010000007.1:9698-42413 GCA_964429465.1 uncultured Rhodospirillaceae bacterium | reverse complement strand
AACATGCCGTACATTCCGGGATGGATGCAGGACAGGCCGCCGCCGCTGGTATTGACCGCGAGTCTGCCGCCCGGCGCGATGGCGTCATCCTGCACGAAGCGCCCGCCCTCGCCCTTGGGGCAGAAGCCGAGATCTTCCAGGAACAGCAGGGTCGTGATGGTGAAGGCGTCGTAGAGCATGACCAGATCGACATCGGACGGCGCCAATCCGGCCATGGCGAAGGCGCGCGGGCCGCTTTCCGCCGCCGCGGTGCGGGTCAGGTCCGCCATCTGGGCGATCGAGCGGTGCGAATGCGCGCCGCCGACGCCGAGCAGATAGGCCGGTTTCTGCTTCAGACTGCGCGCCCTGTCGGCCCGCACCATGACACAGGCCGCGCCGCCATCGGTCACCAGGCAGCAATCGCGACTGGTCAGCGGATCGCTGACCATGCGGGCGTTCATCACATCGTCGCGCGTCAGCGGGCCTTGGGCAAAGGCCGCAGGATTGAGATTGGCCCATTGCCGGGCCGCCACGGCGATATCGGCCAGCATCTCGCGGGTCGTGCCGAATTCATGCATATGGCGCTGCGCGGCCAGCGCATAGGCGGTGATCGGGTTGCGCGGCCTGTAGGGCGCCTCATGCCATTGCGGCTCGCTCATGGAAACGAGCCGGCCGCCGGCGGTGCGCTGGTTCGAGCCGTAGCAGATCAGCACCGCATTGCACAGTCCGGCATCCAGCGCCAGCGCGGCCTGCAGCAGATGCATCTCGAAAGACGATCCGCCGATATTGGTGCCGTCGAAGAAGGCCGGCCTGATGCCGAGATATTCGGCGACCGACAGCGTCGGGAAGGCATGCGTGCTGGTGGCCGCGCAGAGGCCGTCGATGTCCTTCAGTTCCAGACCGGCATCGGCAATGGCCGCGAGCGAGGCTTCGGCCAGCAGTTCGATGGCGCTGCGGCCCGGCGCCTCGCCCCACCCGGCGCCGCCAATGCCGGCGATGGCCGTGCGGCCGCGTAAGCCTGTGCCGCTCATCGCCCGTCTCCTTCGGCCACGACGTCGAAGACCACCGCCGGCTCGCCGCCGAGCTCGGCGACGCGGGCACGCACGCGGGTGCCGATCGGCGCCGTTTCGACGCCTTCGATGCGGCTCATCAGGCGCGGCCCCTCGTCGAGTTCGACCAGCGCGATGTTGTAGCTGCCGGTCCGGGCGCGATTGACCGTGATGGAATAGATCCGGCCCAGACCGGAAGCCTCCACCCATTCCAGGTCGGTCGCGCCGGTGCCCGGTTCGGAGACGCGCGGATAGAAGACATGCCGCCCCGTGGACCTGCTCCGCTGGATCATGAACCGCCCTGCCTGCAGGAAGGCGCGGTATTGTGCCTCGGGGCCCGGGCCGGTCGTGGTCTGCGGTGTCATGCTTCCTGATCCCTGTTCGGTATTCTCTATACAGAATGATACTCTGTCCGTCGAATCGCGCCCAAAGCCCAGCCAATCGGAGATTGCCCGTGGATTTCCAACTAACCGACGATCAGCGCGCCCTGCAGGAGACCGCGCGGCGGTTTGCAAGGAGCGAACTGCCTGCCGTGGCGCGCGAGCTCGAGGCGAAGAACGAGCCGGTATCGCAGGCGCTGCGCCGCCGCTATGCCGAAATGGGATTCCTCGGCATCAACATCCCGACCGAATATGGCGGCCTGGGCCTGGGCCATATCGAGGCGCTGCTGGTGCTGGAGGAATTCGCGCAGATCTCCCCGGCCGTCGCCTTCCCGGTTTTCGAAAGCGCCACCGGACCGGTGCGCACCGTGCTGCATTTCGCCGACGAGGCGCTGCGCCGGCGCATCCTGCCGGCAGTGGTGCGCGGCGATATCGTGGTTGCGGTATCGATGTCCGAGCCACATGCCGGCACGGCGCTGACCGACCTGACGACACGGGCGCGGATCGAGGGCGAGGAGATCGTGATCAGCGGCCAGAAGCGCTGGACCAGCGGCGGCGGCCATGCCGATGCCTATGTCGTCTATTGCCGCCTGTCCGACGCGCCGGGCGCCGCCGGCATCGGCGCGGTGCTGGTGGAGAAGGACTGCCCCGGCCTGCGCTTCGGACAGCCCGAGCGCCTCATGGGCTTTCGCGGCATCCCGAGCTGCGACATCTTCTTCGACGAGGTGCGGGTGCCGCGCGGCAACATGATCGTTCCGGCCGGCGGCTTCCGCAAGCTGATGGAGGCCTTCGACCTCGAACGCTGCGGCAACGCCACGATGTCGCTGGGCATTGCCGCCGCCGCGCTGGAAGAGGCGCTCGCCTATGTCCAGGACCGGCAGCAATTCGGCCGGCCCATCGTCGATTTCCAGGCGGTGCAGCTCAAGCTGGCCGACATGGCGATGAAGGTGGAAGCTTCCCGCCTGCTGATCTGGCGCGCGGCGCAGAATGCGGCGTCGGGCCTGCCCTCGATCGCCGATGCCAGCATGGCGAAATGCTTCGCCAACGAAATGGTCCGCGAGGTCGCGGCGATGGGCATGCAGGTGATGGGCGGCTACGGCTATTCCACCGAATACCGGATGGAGCAGCGGCTGCGTGACGGCTTCGGCTGGGGCATTGCCGGTGGCGCCATCGACGTGCAGAAAACCAACATCGCCGCGGCGCGGGTTGGACGACGCTTCAACCAGCGCCGTTGAGGGCCGGGCCCATCAGTCCAGGCCGAGATAGGCCTTGCGGATTTCCGGCCTCTGCATGAGGTCATGCGCCGGCCCGTCCATGACGATGCGGCCCTCCTCCAGCACATAGGCGCGGGTGGCCAGCTCCATCGCCATGCTGACATTCTGCTCGACCAGCAGGACCGACAGGCCATCGGCATTGATGCGGCGGATGGCGTCGAACATATCCATCACGATGGCCGGCGCCAGGCCCAGCGACGGTTCGTCCAGCAGCAGCAGTCGTGGCCGCGCCATCAGCGCGCGCCCGATCGCCACCATCTGCTGTTGCCCGCCCGACAGCGATCCGGCAGGCATGGCAAGCTTCTGGCGGACGGCCGGGAAGAGCTCGCAGACCTGCTCCAGCGTCTCGCGGCGCCGGGCCTTCGCCTGGGGCAGGAAGCTGCCGAGCTCCAGATTCTCCAGCACCGTCATCGCGGTGAACAGCCGGCGGCTCTCGGGTACGATGGCAATGCCGGCCTGGCAGAATTTATGCGGCGCGATCCGCGTGATATCGCGGCCGTGGAACCCGATGCTGCCCGCGGCGGCGCGGTTCAGCCCGGCCAGCGTGTTGATCAATGTCGTCTTGCCGGCGCCGTTCGGACCGACCACGCAGACCAGTTCGCCGGTGTCGACGGTGATGCTGACATCCCAGAGCGCGGGCGCCGCCCCATAGGCGACCTGCAGGTTGCGCACCTCAAGCATGGGCTTTCCCGAGATAGGCGGCCTTGACGCTTTCTTCGTTCATCACCTCGGCGGCATTGCCCTGGGCGATCAGGGCGCCGTGGTTGAGCACCACGATGCGGTCGGTCAGCGCCATCACGGCGCGCATCACATGCTCGACGAACACGATGGTCGTGCCGCGGTCGCGGATGCGCTGGATCATCTCGATCGCCTCGTTGATCTCGCCGGGCGTCAGGCCGGACAGCACCTCGTCCAGCAGCAGCAGCTTCGGGCGCGCCGCCAGTGCGCGGGCCAGCTCGAGGAACTTGCGCTGATGCAGGTTCAGGTCGTCGGGCAGCGCATGGGCGCGATGCGACAGGCCGGCGAATGCGATGAACTCCTCGGCTTCGCGGGTCGCATCGGCGCGGCTCTGCCCCTCGCCGCCGAACATCCCGACCATGGCGACATTCTCCAGCACCGTCATATGGCCGAGCGGCCGCGGAATCTGATAGGTGCGGGCAATCCCCGCCTGGGCGAAGCGATGCGCGTCCAGGCCGGCGAGGCTGCGTCCCTCGAACAGGATCTCGCCGCCACTCGGCTTGTAATGACCGCTGACGACATTGATGAACGTGGACTTGCCCGATCCGTTCGGCCCGATCAGCCCGAGAATCTCGCCCTTGCGGACCTCCAGGGTCACGTCGCTGAGGGCATGGACGCCCTTGAAGGATTTCGACAATCCGCGCACCTGCAGCAGCGGTTCGGCGGCGGCCGCTGCCGGGCGCGGCAGGCGGATCACCGGCGCCGGGACATCCCCGGCTTTTGGCGGCGCATCGGCGCCGGCCCGGGCCGTCGCCCTGTTCCGCCGCACATGACGCCAGCCCGATATCACCCCGAGCACGCCCGCCGGCATGAACAGGATGACGACGACGAGGATCAGGCCGACGGCGGCGCGACCGACCACGGCATATTCGCCGGAGGTGAAGAAATACATCAGGCAGGTGATGGCGACCGCGCCGACCGCCGGCCCGAGCCAGTGCCGGCTGCCGCCCAGGATGCTCATCAGCACCACGCTCAGCGGCACAGCGATCGAGAAGGTTTCCGACACGGTGACGTAGGAGACGAACACCGCGTGGATGCCGCCGGCCAGCCCGGCCAGGCCGCAGGATACCGCCAGCGCATAGAGCTTGTAGCGATAGGTTGGCACGCCCATCACCTCGGCGACATCCTCGTCGTCATGGATGGCGAACAATCCCGCGCCGAATTTGGACGCATAGATCCAATAGGATATGAGCAGCGTCGCCACGGCCGCGATCAGGCCGAGCATGTAGATCGACGCGGCTGGCGACGGCCCGAGCGGCGGGATGGCGACTCCCATCAGGTAGATGCCCGGCCCGCCATCGATGGGCGTATTCAGGATCACCGTGGCCAGGACGAATGTCACTGCCAGCGTAAGCAGCGCGAAGAGCTCGCCGCGCACCGTCGCGACGCGGAAGACGATCGCACCGAGGACAAGCCCCAGAGCCGCCGCCAGAAGCATCGCCGCCGGCAGGGTCGCGAGGAAGGGCCAGCCGAGGCTTCCGCCCAGATAGGCCGTGCCGTAGATGCCGGCGCCGAAAAAGGCGCCATGGCCGAACGAGAAATAGCCGGTATAGCCCGACAGGATGTTCCAGGAGACCGCAAGCACGATCCAGTGGAACAGCAGGTAGAGAAAGGATTCGTAGAAAGCGGGCACGCCGATCCAGGGCAGGACGGCAAGAACGGCGCCGCAGCCGGCAATGCCGAGAAGCACTCTCCTGTCCACGATGCTATACCTTTCCGGGACGAAACAGCAGCATGAGGATCAGCAGCGAGAAGGAAACCAGCGGCGCCCAGGAGGGCGCGAAAACCGCCATCGCGACCGCCTCGCTGACACCGACGATGATGCCTGCAACCAGCGGGCCGATGGCGCTGCCGAGCCCGCCCAGCATCACCACGGCGAAGATCACGCCCACCCAGGAGAAGATCTGCGTCGGCGTCAGCGTGAAGGTGAGCGCGAAGCAGATTCCCGCGATGCTGGCGAGCGCGACGCAGACGCCGGAAAGGATCAGCGACAGCGCGCGCTGATTGATGCCGAAGGCAGCGGCGATCGGCCCGTCCTCTGCCATCGCGCGCATCGCCTTGCCGAGATCGGTGAAGCGCATCGCGCCCCAGATCGCGAAGGCGAACAGGACGGCAAGGCCGAGCGTCAGCAGTTCGGGAACGGGCATATAGAGATTGCCGAGAACGAACTTTTCGTCGCCGTAGCTGGATTGCAGGCGGCGGAAATCCGCAGTCCAGACATACTGGATCAGACTTTCGATCATTACGGTGAGGCCGAAGGTGACCAGCAGGGAGTTGAACGGCGAAATGTGAAAGCGCGAGAGCAGCCACTGCATGGCGACGCCGATGAGGAAAAAACAGGGCGGCAGAACGAGCAGGGTCAGCAGCGGGTCCACGCCCCAGACCGTCGCCATGTGGTAGGAGAGATAGGCGGACAGGAAGACGAAGCCGAAATGGGCGAGGTTGATCTGCCGCAGCAACCCCCAAGACAGCCCCAAGCCCAGCCCGATCAGGCTGTACATCCCGCCAATGAATATGCCGGACAGGACGGACTGCGAGAGCAGGCCCAGGCTTGGAAGCGTCATCTACCGGGAACTCACATTCTCAGCTTGGCGCCGGGAGCGGCCCATTCCTTGGGCCATACCGTGACCCAGTTGCCGTCCTGGACCTGCTTGATACGCATCAGGTCGTCGCCGAAGTTGTTGCCGCGGTCGAAACGCAGCGTGCCTTGGATGGTGGGAACCTGGTTCTTCTTCAGCCAGTCCGCCAGCTTGGCATCATCCAGGCTTTTGGTGGCCGTGACCGCCGCTTCCAGCAGCTGCCAGGCAGTGAAGGATGCCGCTGCCTGCACCTCGACCTTGGTGTAGGGGAAGCCGGCCGCCTTGGCGCGCTTGTCATATTCGGCGACGAACTTGGCCGCCACCGGGTTGTTGGTATAGGGCGGATGCTCCTCGAAGATCGTGACCGAGAGCGCATTCTTGCCTTCCGGCGCAGCAACCATCGGGCCCGGCGCCGGATACATGTGGAAATGCAGCGGCGGCGTGTAATCGATCTTCTTCATCGCCTCGAGCAGCATGTTGCCCTCGAGTCCGATATTGCCGACGAAGACGAAGTCCGGATTGGCATCCTTGATGCGGGCGGCGATCGGCCCGAAATCGCGGTTGCCGAATTCCCATTCGAGGAACAGCACCTCATTGAGGCCGCGCTTCTTGGCGATCTCGCGCGCGCCTACGGCCATGTAATGCACCGAGGGGAATTTCGAGGTCACCACCGCGATGGTCTTCGGCGGCTTCGGCGCCGAGGCCAGCGCGTCGAACAGCGTGTTCGAGACCGTGACCTCCGGCTTCGGACCCAGCGACCAGGCCGGGAAATGCTTGTCGTATTTCGCCAGCGACGGAATGCCGAAGGTGTGGTGGATCAGCATCTTGTTGTAGCGCTGCGCCACGCCCATGGCCGAGAGGATGGCGCCGGTGGCATAGGGACCCATCAGCAGGTCGACCTTGTCGGAGGTCACCAGCTGTTCGTACAGCGTGCGGGCAACCTCCGGCTTGGACTGGTCGTCCTTGACGATCCACTCCACCTTGCGGCCGAGCAGGCCGCCGCGGCTGTTGAGATCCTCGATATAGATCTCGCCGACCAGCTTATGGACCTGCGCGGTCGCGGAGAGCGGGCCGGTCAGGGCCAGCGTGCTGCCGATGCGGATCGGGTCCGAATTCTGTGCCTGCGCAGAACCGGCCGTCATCAGGCCAAGGCTGCCGGCCGCGATCGCCGCCCAGGCGGCGATCCGTTTCAAGCTTTTCATTGTTTCCTCCCTCAGCTGTGACTGTGCGACTACATCACTCGTTCTTCACGGTGTTGCGCAGAATGCCGACTTTTTCGACTTCCACCTCGATAACGTCGCCCTGCTTCATGAAGACCTGCGGCTTGCGGGCGAAGCCGACGCCGGCCGGAGTGCCGGAGATGATGACGTCGCCGGGCTGCAGCGCGAAGATTTCCGAGCAGGTGCTGACCAGCGTGGCGACGTCGAAAATCATGTCCTTGGTGTTGGCATCCTGCATGACCTGCCCGTTCAGGCGCGCCTGGATGCGCAGGCCGACGGCACCGGCCGGCAGTTCGTCGGCCGTCACCAGTTCGGGGCCGAAGGATCCGCTGGCGTCGAAATTCTTGCCGATCATCCACTGATGCGACTTGAACTGGTAGTCGCGGATCGAGCCGTCATTGAACAGCGAATAGCCGGCGACATGTTCCAGCGCCTTGTCTTTCGGGATGGCGCGGCCGGTCTTGCCGATGATCACGGCCAGTTCGGCCTCGTAATCGAACTGGTCCGAAACCTTCGGCTTGACCAGCGGCTCGTTATGGCCGACCCAGGAGGACGGGAAGCGGTGGAACAGCACCGGATATTTCGGTGCGTCCTTGTAGGGGCTTTCGGCCGCGTGATCGATGTAGTTCAGGCCGACCGCAATGGCCTTGGACGGATTGATCACCGGCGCCAGCAGCTTCGCCTGGGCAAAGGGCATCGTCTCGCCGCCCTTCGCGGCGGCATCTTTGGCCTTCTGCAGGCCGGCCGCGCCCATCGCCAGCAGCGCATCGGTGCTGTCCGGCAGTCCGGCTGCGGTCAGATCGACGATGGCATCGCCGTTGCGTGCGCCCAGGGAACGCCGGCCCGCCTTCAGGTAATTCAGCAATCGCATATGGGGAGATCCTTCGTGTTTGTTTGACGCTAGCCGGCTTTGCGGGCCTGGGTTTCATGATTGGTAATGAAATCCTCCGGCACGGCGGGACCCCAGAGGTAAAAGGAATCCTCCGGCGGATGATCCTGGGCCGGCCAGTCGTCGTTCAGGCCGACGAAATCGATGTCGTAGGAATATTCGGTGAAACTGCCCCACGGATCGCGCTGGTAATAGAAGTAGTTCGATCCCAGCACATGGCGGCCGACGCCCCAGCCATAGGGATATCCCTTGTCCAGCATCTGCTCCATGCCGAGGCCGACCTCATCCACGCCACGCACCACCCAGCTGGTATGATGCAGGCCGGGGCCATCCGACTTCGCGAAGGCCAGCAGGTGATGATCGCTGGAATGGGCGCCGTGCAGGAAGGCGATGCCATCGCCCGACTGGTCGGAGAGCCGCATGCCGAGCGCATCGCTGTAGAATTTCAGCGACCGGGGCACGTCGGAGCAGAACAGCAGCGCATGGGTCAGGCGCACCGGCTGCACCGGCTTGGCGCTCCGCCGGTTGATGCCGATCGGGGTGCCCTTCGGGTTGGCCATGTTCATCGGGCCGAAAGTGTCGCCCTTCTGGTTGGGCGATGACTTTTCAGCCGGCACGATCTGCAGCGGAATGCCGTCGGGATCGCGAATCCAGAAGCCCTGCTCGTCGACCAGCGGATGCGGATCGATCGGCTTGACGCCGATCTTCTCCAGATGCCGGCGCAGCGGGTCGTAATCCTCCTGGTACACACCGAGGGCGAGGTATTCGAGTTGCTTCGGCTTGCCGCTCTCGAAAACCGAGCCCCAGCGATGCGGATGGCCGAAAGTGTAGAGGTCGAGGCGATTGCCGACCTGCCGCACATCGAGGCCGAAATCGGTGAAATACTGCTTGGCGACTCCCAGTTCGGGCACGCTGAAGACGAAGCGATCCAGGGAGTGAATGGCGGTTACGCCGGACCGTTTGGGATCGGCCATGTCTGTTTCCTCCAAACTGCCTTGCCAGGCCAGCTTCTTTTCTGTATTTTCCGCTATAACATAGATTATGCTTCAGGCAATATATTTTTCATATGAAAATAACTCCCAACCTGGCTGAAGCTTCCGAAACCCTCGCAGCCGATCTCGTCGTCGGCACCAAATCGCATCGCGCCTATGCGCAGATCCGGGCCGATATCCTGTCCTGCCGGCATATGCCGGGGACCAAACTGAACATCGCGGCGCTGGCCGGCGAGTTGGAAGTCAGTCTAGGCGCGGTGCGCGAAGCCCTCTCCATGTTGCAATCGGAGGCGCTGGTCATCTCCGAGCCGCAGCGCGGCTATACCGTCAGCCCCGTCTCGCCGAAGGAGCTGAACGACATCACCGAGGCGCGGATCGCCATCGAGACCCTGTGCCTGCGCGCCTCGATCGAGCGCGGCGACCTCGCCTGGGAAACCCGCATCGTCGCCAGCTGGCACCGGCTTTCCCGCCTGAGCCAGACCGACGAAGGGAAAGACCAGCATCTCAGCGATACCTGGTCGCGGGCCCACGCCGATTTCCATGCCGGCCTGGTTGGCGCCTGCGGCAACGACTGGCTGCTGCGCATGCGTGCCACGCTGTATGAGCAGAGCGAGCGCTACCGGCGGATGTCGGTGCCGCTGCAGACGGAAACGCGCGATGTTCCGGCCGAACACAAGGCCATCTTCGAGGCGGTTATGGACCGCGACGTCGAGCGGGCGGCGCAGGCCCTGGAGAATCACCTGCGCAAGACGGCGGCGATCGTCAGGGCCTCGGTCACACTCTGAAGACCTGGCGGAAGCGTGACATGACACCGATCGCAGGGATGCCCTGATGCCTCATTTCATCATCCATTGCCTGGATGCACCGGGCGCCCTGCCGCGGCGGCTGCAGCATTACGAGGACCACAAGGCCTATCTGGCATCGGCCAGTATCAGGATTCTGGTGTCAGGCCCGCTGCTCTCCGATGACGGGCAGACGATGATCGGCAGCTTCTTCCTGATCGACGCCCCCACTAAGGCCGATGTCGAGGCCTTCAACGCCGCCGACCCCTTCCACCGGGCCGGAATCTGGAGCGAAATCCGGATTCACGCTTTCCTTAAACGGGTGGACCGGCGCGACGAGAACTAGCGGCCTGGCGCCTCGGCGGTGATCCCGTTTTTGCAGCCTGCCGCCCCTTTTAATTGCGATAGATTATCAGTATTATTAGCACCTCTCGCATTTCAGGCATTCAGGCGACCCCAAAATGGGAACTTTTTCCTTTCTAAACCTCGTGATCGAAGCCGATCCCGTCGTGCAGATCGTCATGGCCCTGCTCGTTCTGGCTTCCGTGACCTGCTGGACCATCGTGTTGGAGAAGCTGGTCCGGTTCGGCAGGCTGCGCCGCGCCATCCGCGCCTTCGAAAGCGCGGTGAAGGCCGATGCATTGCTGGCCGGCGACCATCAGCATCAGCCCGGCCTGCAGGCAGGCCTGATCGCCGCGGCGGCGCGCGAAAAGCGCGAGGGCATCGAGCCGGGCGAGAGCCGCAGCGCATTCCGGCAGCGCCTGGAAATGGCGATGCGGCAGGCCATGGTGCAGCACCTCCGGCAGGTCGAGCCCGGCCTTCCCTTTCTCGCCACCGTCGGCTCGGCCGCGCCCTTCGTCGGGCTGTTCGGCACCGTCTGGGGCATCATGAACAGCTTCACCGCGATCGCCGGCGCTCACGACACCAGCCTTGCCGTGGTGGCGCCCGGCATCGCCGAAGCGCTGTTTGCCACGGCGCTGGGGCTGGTCGCCGCCATCCCGGCCGTCATCGCCTATAACAAGCTGAGCACCGACCTGAGCCGCCTGGCGCAGCGCACCGGCGCCGCCATTTCCGAGGCCGCGCGGCAATTCGCCCGCATCCCGGCGCATCCGCTGCGGCAGGCGGAAGCCGGCCAGTAGGAGACGGCACATGGCCATCTCGCCTCTCGGCGGCAGCAGCAATTACGATCTGGAGCTGGGCGAATACCGGCCGCTCTCCGACATCAACGTGACTCCGTTCGTCGATGTCATGCTGGTGCTGCTGATCATTTTCATGGTCGCCGCCCCGCTGATGACGGTGGGCGTGCCGCTGCAGCTGCCGAAGACCAGCGCCGCCAAGATCGCGCCGAAGCAGGAGCCGCTGGTGATCAGCATCGACAAGACCGGCGCGCTGTTCATCCGCAAGGAGCCGGTGGCGGAAGAGCGGCTGGTGGAGCGCCTGAGCGAAATCCGCGCCGCCGAGCCTGATGCGCTGGTCTATGTGCGCGGCGACAAGGCGCTGGAATATGGCCGCATCATGCAGGTGATGGGACTGGTCGGCCAGGCCGGCTTCGGCAAGATTTCGCTGGTTGCCGAAGGAGCCTCTCTGCCGCCCGCCCTTCCGGCCCAGCCCGTTCCGGCCCCGCCACTTCCGGCGCGCTGATGCGCGGGCGTGTCGTATCGGCCGCTGCTTCCGTGCTCGGCCATGGCGCGATCGCAGCCCTGCTGCTGGTCGGGCTGCCATGGCCGGAGCAATCCGGCGCCGTGGATGAGGGGCTGCAGGGTATCGAGGTTCTGCTGTCGGCCGGCGGTGCGCCCGGCGCCCAGACGGCGCCGCCGCCCGAACCGGAAAAACTCGAGCCTGAGCCCGAGCCGGAGAAGATCGTCGAGAAACCGGTAGAGCCGCCGCCAGAGCCGGAGCCGGAGAAAATACCCGAAGCGATCACCTCGACCGCCGAGCAGCCCGACCTGGATGTGGCGCCGAAGCCGGCGCCCAAGCCCAGGCCGAAGCCGGTGACCGAGGCGCCGCGCCGGCCGCCGCCGCCGGAACCGGTGCAGACGGTGCAGAAGCCCGCGCCGGTGCCGCCACCCGCGCCGCCGGCCCCGCCGGCCGAGACGAAAATGGCCGCCCTGCCCGCCTCGCCCGGCCAGTCCGGCAGCAAGTCGGCACCTGGCGCCGGCAACGGTGCGGCGAGCACCAGCGGCGGCAATCCCGGCATCGAAGCCGATTACTACGCCACGCTGCTGGCATGGCTGGAACGCCACAAGAAATACCCTCGGCGCGCGCAGATGCGCCGCCAGGAAGGTGTCACGCATCTGCGCTTCACCATCGATGGCCAGGGCCATGTCCTTGCCTTCCGGGTCGAACGCAGCTCGGGCTACCGATCGCTCGACGACGCCGTGGAACGGATGATCCGCGAGGCGGAGCCGCTGCCGCCGATTCCGGCGGCACTGGGGAAGGAACGCCTCGATCTGGTGGTTCCGGTGCAGTTTTTTCTGAAATAGAGGACAGGGGAAAAGCATGTCTCGATTGACTGCCGCGTTTGCGTTTGTCGCATGCCTCGCCGCAACCGCTCCCGCCCAGGCCGCCGGCAGCGACGCCACCAAGCAGGCCGTGCTGTCGACCTATGCCGACATCGCTCAGGCGATGTACGAGGATTCGCTGCAGACCGCCCGCAATCTTCAGAAGAAGGTCGCCGCGCTGATCGCGAAGCCGTCGGAAGCGACGATGAAAGCCGCGCGCGAGGCCTGGCTGGCCGCCCGCGTGCCCTATCAGCAGACGGAAGTCTTCCGTTTCGGCAATCCGATCGTCGACGAGTGGGAAGGCCGGGTGAATGCCTGGCCGCTGGACGAAGGGCTGATCGACTATGTCGATACGTCGCATTATGGCGAAGAAGCCGACGAGAATCCCCTTTATACCGCGAACATCATCGCCAACCGGCAGGTCAAGCATGGCGGCAAGCTGCTCGATGCCAGCCGGATCGACTGGAAGCTGCTGCGCCGCCTGCATGAAGTCGGCGGCGTCGAGGCCAATGTCGCCACGGGCTATCACGCCATCGAATTCCTGCTCTGGGGTCAGGACCTGAACGGCACCGGGCCCGGCGCCGGCAACCGGCCCTGGACGGATTTCGCCGCCGGAGCGGGTTGCAGCAACGGAAACTGCGATCGCCGCGGCGAGTATCTGGCGACCGCGACCCAGATGCTGGTCGACGATCTGGGCTGGATGGCCAGGCAGTGGCGGGCCGATGGCGCTGCCCGGCGGGCGCTGACCGAAAACGGCGTGGATACCGGCATCAGCATGATCGTCACCGGGCTGGGCAGCCTGGGTTACGGCGAGCTGGCCGGCGAGCGCATGAAGCTGGGGCTGCTGCTGCACGACCCGGAGGAGGAGCATGACTGCTTCTCGGACAATACCCACAATTCGCATTACTACGACGTCGCCGGCATGCTGGCGGTCTATGGCGGCGAATACAGGCGCAGCAACGGGCAGCAGGTGAAGGGAACCGGCCTCGCGCAGCTGGTCCGCGAAACCGGCGCCGAGCTCGACACGGAGATGCGCGCCAGGCTCAAAGCCACCCATGAGGCGATGCTGGCGCTGAAGCAGCGGGCGGAAACCAAGGAAGCCTACGACCAGATGATCGGGCCGGACAATCCGGAAGGGAATGCCGTGGTGCAGGCCGCCATCGACCGCCTGAGCGATCAGACCAGGACGCTCGAGCGCGTCGTCGCCGCGCTGCAGCTGAAGCCGATCGCCTTCGAAGGCTCCGACAGCCTCGATGCGCCCGAGAAGGTGGGCAAGAAGTAGCGCCATGTCCGCACGCCTGTCATTCACCGGAATTGCCCTGGCTGCGGCCACGCTGGCTGCGGCGCTCGGGGCCTGGGCGACCGAGGGAACCGGTGAGGACCGGCCGGGCGGCGCGGCGACCTCCGTCAAGCCGCTCAATACCTCGGCCTTCTCGCATCCTTCGGCCAATCTTTCCTTCGAGCGGCAGCTCGACTTCAAGGTCGGCGACGGGATCTTCCGCAAGCTGTGGGTCTCGGCGCCGAGCTCGACGGTTTCGTCGGACGGCCTCGGCCCGCTGTTCAATTCCCGCGGATGCCAGTCCTGCCATCTCAAGGATGGCCGTGGCCACCCTCCCGCCCCCGGCGAAGAAGCGGTGTCGATGTTCCTGCGGCTCAGCATCCCGCCGCAGAATGCCGAGCAGCAGCGCATTCTTGATACCCTGCAGGCGCCGGTGATCCCCGAGCCGAACTATGGTTCGCAGCTGCAGAACTTTTCTGTCCAGGGCCTGCTGGCCGAAGGCCGGATGGAGATCGACTACAGCGAAATCCCCGTCACGCTGGCGGATGGCGAAACCGCCAGCCTGCGGCAGCCGCATTATCGCGTCGCCGGCCTGAATTACGGGCCTCTGCATCCCAAAGCCATGCTGTCGCCGCGGGTCACGCCGCCGATGATCGGGCTCGGGCTGCTGGAGATGATTCCGGACGAGGCCATCCTGCGCCGTGCCGATCCGGAGGACGTCAACGGCGACGGCATCGCCGGCAAGCCGAACAAGGTCTGGAGCGCCGAACACGGCAAGGCGATGCTCGGCCGGTTCGGCTGGAAGGCGGCCGCCGCCACCGTGGCCGACCAGACCGCCGGCGCCTTCCTTGGCGATCTCGGCCTCTCCTCGTATCTGGCGCCGCTTCCCTCCGGCGACTGCACCATTGCGCAGAAGGTTTGCCGGACGGCTCCGACCGGCAACGATCCGCAGGAAGGTGTCGAAGTGCCGCGGAAGATGTTCGACCTGGTGGTGTTCTACGCGCGCAATCTCGCCGTGCCGGCGCGGCGCAACGCATCCGATCCCGCCGTCCTGCGGGGCCGGCAGCTCTTTGCCGAGGCCGGCTGTACCGGCTGCCATGTTCCAAGCTTCGTTACCGGCAGCGATCCGGCGCGGCCGGAACATTCCAACCAGCGGATCTGGCCCTATACCGACCTGCTGCTCCATGACATGGGCGAAGGCCTGGCCGATCACCGGCCGGAAGGCCTGGCCAATGGCCGGCAATGGCGCACGCCGCCGCTCTGGGGCGTCGGCCTGACGAAGACGGTAAGCGGCCACGAATTTCTGTTGCACGACGGCCGGGCGCGCGGAGTCCTGGAGGCGATTCTCTGGCATGGCGGGGAGGCGGAAACGGCCAAACAGAAAGTCGTGATCATGACACGCGCCGAACGCGCCGACCTGCTCCGCTTCATCAATTCGCTTTGACAGGAGTATCGCGATGCGCCGCTTCCCAATCCTGTCGCTGCTCGCCCTTGCGCTTCTGGCCGCGCCATCGGCGCGAGCCCTGACGGATGCGGAGTATTCGGCGCTCAACCAAAGGGCGATCGAGCAGCATCTGCGTCCCCGCTATGAAGTGCTCGCCGCCGCGACGGCGACGCTCGCCGCAAACGCCGAGCGCTTCTGCCAGTCTCCGACCTCGGAGAAACTGCCGGAACTGCAGAGCAGTTATCATGCCGCGACCGACGCCTGGCAGGATGTCCAGCATGTCCGCTTCGGACCGGTCGAGCTGTTTTTCCGCAGCCAGCGGATCGCCTTCTGGCCCGATCAGCGCAACAGCATCGGCAAGCAGATGGCCGCGATGCTGGCGCGGCGGGATGCCGCCTGGCTGACGCCCGAGAAATTCGCCCGCGGCAGCGTGGCGATCCAGGGATTGCCGGCGATGGAGCGGCTGCTGTTCGGCGCCGATGCCGCCAAGCTGCCGGCACCCGGCGAGGATGCCCGCTATCGCTGCGCCTATCTGAACGCGATCGCCGCAAACCTGGCCGGCATCGCCCGCGAGGTGCGCGACGAATGGCAGAAGCAGCCCGTCGACGGCAAAGATACCAGCCTCGACCTGTTCAAGAGCCTGTATACCGCCGTTGAGCTGGTCGCCGACCACAAGCTGGCGCGGCCGCTCGGCGCCAGTACCGCGGAGGCGCGGCCCAGGCTGGCGGAATCCTGGCGCAGCCGGCGCTCGCTGGGCAATATCCGGCACAATCTGGACGCCGCGCAGCATCTGTACACGACCGCCTTTGCGCCGGTGATCGCCGATCGGGCGCTGCGCGCCGATGTCAGCCAAGCCTTCGGGCGCGCCGTCGCCGCGGCGGATGGCGTGACGATGCCGCTCGAAGACGCGGTGCAGGATCGGAACGGACGGGCCGCCCTGGAAAATCTCGGCAGCGCGGTTATCGCGCTGAAGCAGATCCTGATGCAGCGCCTGCCGGCGGCGCTCGATCTCCCGCTCGGATTCAATGCCCTCGATGGCGACTGAGGTCTCGCGCCGCGCGGCGCTGGGGCTGCTGGGCGGCGGCCTGCTGCTGCCCTTCGCCGCGCCTGCCCGCCAGGCCGGCGCGCTGTATCTGAGTGCCTATGGCGGCAAGGCCGGCTTCGGCGTGGCCGCCTTCGATGAGCGGGCGGAAATCCGCTATGCCTTCGCCCTGCCCGGACGCGGGCACGGCTTCGCCTGCCGCGCCGATGGCAGCGCCGCCGTTGCCTTCCTGCGCCGGCCGGGCAGCGCCGCCCTCGTCTTCGATCCGCGCAACGGCCAGCGGCGGCTGACGATTGCGGCGGCGGCGGATCGCAGCTTCTGCGGCCATGGCGTCTACTCCGCCGACGGCACGCGGCTCTTCGCTACCGAGGCCGTCGGCTCGACCGGCGAAGGCGTCCTCGGCGTCTATGCCGTGGACGAGAATTACCGGCGGATTGCGGAATGGCCGACCCATGGCCTCGATGCGCACGAGATCTGCCTGTTTCCGGATGGCCGGCACCTGGCGGTTGCCAATGGCGGCATCCTGATGCGGGCCGATCTGCCGCGGATGAAGCTGAACATTCCCGACATGGATCCCTCGCTGGTGTATCTGGACGCCGGGACCGGCGAGCTCAGAAGCCAGATCCGGCCGCCGGCCGGGCTGCATCAGCTCAGCATCCGCCATCTTGCCATCGATGCGGCGGGCAGCGTGATCATCGCCATGCAGTTCGAGGGCGCCGCCGAGGAAAGGGTGCCGCTGGTCGCCATCCATGACGGCGTGAATGCCGCACAGGGCGGGCTGCGATTCCTCGAATTCCCGGCACCGACTTTGGCGGCGATGCATCACTATTGCGGCAGCGTGGCGCTGGCAGGATCGGGCCGGCTTGCCGCGATCACCTCGCCGCGCGGCAACCTGCTGGTCGTCTATGACCGGGCGCGGGAAAAGATCGCCGGCAGCTACGCGATCCCGGATGTCTGCGGCGTGGCCGCAGCGGGCAGGGGTGGTTTCCGGATCTCGAACGGACTGGGCCGGATCTTCGGCTTCGACGGCGGAATCGCCGCCGCGGCAGCACCGGCCGACCTGCTATGGGACAACCACATGCTCCGGGCGATCGGCTGAACCCTTATGCGCCATCCCGCAGGGGCATGGCGCGGTTCCCGGACAGCCAGCGCTCGAGATTGGCCGCGACGAAGCGGTCATCGGTAAGATGCGGATAAGCGGTCGCGACGCGGGTCAGCTCGGCGGCCTGGCCGGGGCTGAGATCCTCATCGGGGTCCAGGCACCAGGTGCCGCGCAGCAATCCCTGCCGCCGCAGTATCTCATGACATCCGGCAATGCATCCGTGGAAGTTATGCGCCACGTCGAACAGCGCCGCGTTGCAGTCGGTGACCTGGGCATCGAGCGCCAGCAGATCGGCGCTGACCGCCGGCTGGCGCGCTTCCGCCTTGCAGCGCTCCAGAAGCGCGACGGCGGCCCTGACCCAGACGGACCAGTGCCCGAGCAGGCCGCCCCGGATGCGCACGGTTACCGGCTTGCCGTCCCGCATGAAGGTGAAAGGGTTGATCAGGTCGGCGACGATATGGTCGTCATTGCCGGTGTAAAGCGCGATACGGTCTTCCGCGCCTGCGGCGATCACGCCGCGGATGACATCCAGCGTGGCATACCGGTTGAACGGCGCCATCTTGATCGCGATGACATTCTCGATCGCGGCAAAGCGCTTCCAGAAGCCGAAGCCGAGCGGAATGCCGCCGACGGAAGGCTGGAGATAGAAGCCGACAACCGGAATCTCGCGGGCGACCGCCTCGCAATGCCCGATCAGTTCGTCTTCGCCGGCCCCCTTCATCGCCGCCAGGCTGAGCAGGCCGGCATGATAGCCGAGATCGCGGGCGATCTGCGCCTCGCGGCAGGCCTGCTGCGTGCGCCCGGCGAGGCCGGCGATGCGGATCATCGGCCGATCCGTCCAGTCGTCGGCCGTTTTAGCGCAATGCCGGAGGACCGGCTCGTAAAGGCCGATATCGCGGATGGCGAACTGGGTGGTGTGGACACCGACGGCAAGTCCGCCGGCGCCGGCATCGATATAATAGCGCGTGAGCGCCGCCATGCGCGCCGCGTCGAACTCGCGGTTCTCGTCCAATGCCAGCGGATGCGCCGGAATGACGGCGCCAGCATTCAGCACCTGCATCACGGCGTCCGGTATCTCAGTCCGCAATCTGGCCATCACTGCTCCCGATCCACTCCACTCTGTCCGGCGACCTTCAGTATTTCCCGTCCCGGATTTCGAACTTCGTCGGCTTGTTCAGGCTCGGCCGGTCGGCCGCCACCCAGTCCGCCACCCAGTCCAGCATCTGCTTGACCGAGACCAGCGGATAGCCGAACCGCCGCATCGCCTCGGCCGCATTGTTGAGCCAGGCGGTCTTGGCCGGTTCGCCGGAGAAGGTTACCGGCTTGCCCATGCGGGCCGCCAGCTCGGTCGCCAGCCATTTCACCGACAGCGTCTCCGGCCCCGTGATATTGAGCGGCGTCGTCGGGGCCGTGCAATGCGCCAGCGCGCGCAGCGAATACCGGTTCGAATCGCCCTGCCAGAGCACATTCACATGGCCGGTGGTGAGGTCGACCGGCTTGCCGTCGCGGATGTTCCGGGCGATATCGTGCAGGACGCCATAGCGCAGGTCGATGGCGTAGTTCAGGCGGATCAGCTTGCCGGGCGTGCCGTGCCTGGCACTGAAATACTGGAACAGCCGCTCCCGCCCGACACAGGAATTCGCGTATTCGCCGGGCGGGTCGAGCGGCGTCTCCTCCGTGGCGCCGATATCGTCGAGGCCGACAAAGGGATAAACACAGCCGGTCGAGAAGGCGACGATGCGCGAGGCGGCAAAGGTTTCCGCCACCAGGCCGGGCAGATAGGTGTTCTGCGCCCAGGTCATCGGCTGGTCGTTGCCGGAACCGAATTTCATTCCGGCCATGAAGACGATGTTTTTGGCCCTGGGCAGCGCGGCCAGCGCCGACCGGTCCAGCAGGTCGCAGGCGATCGCCTCGATCCCCCAGGCCTCGATCCGCGTCTTCACAGCCGGATCGCTGAAGCGCGCCACGCCGATGACGCGCTTGCCGGGCGCGGCCCGTTTCGCCATGCGGGCCAGGGACGGCCCCATCTTGCCGGCGACCCCGAGTACCATGATGTCTCCATCCAGGGCCTGGAGCTCGGCTTCCAGGACGGAATCCGGGCGGGACAGAATTTCCTCCAGGCTCTCCGCATCGCGGATCGTCTCGGGGAGGTTCGGGGCGCTGCTCATGGCTTTTCCGGTCATAACGGGGCGGACGGCGTACTGATCAACCAGTTGGTTGATACCAGCATCTCGCGCGGATCGGAGTCAAGTCAATACATCCTGCGGCTGTCACGGGCGCAACGCATGCAGGACGAAATCCACCACATGCCGGCGCCGGCGCGCGACTGCCGCCGGCGTTTCCAGCGGCTGCCCGAAGATCGTGGTCAGCGTGTATATGTTGTTGAAATAGAAGAAGCCGAGCCCGGCGATCGAGATGTAGACCTGCAGAGGGTCGAGCCCCTTGCGGAAGATTTTCTCCCGTTCGCCGCGTTTCAGGATATCGCGCAGTGCCCCGATCAGCGGGGAATTCAGGCTTTGCAACTGCGCGATCCGCTTCAGATGCCGGCCGCGATGCAGATTCTCGTCAGTCAGCAGCGCCACGAAATCGCGGTTCTCGCACAGATAGTCGAACGAGGTTTCGATCAGCCGGCG
Source organism: uncultured Rhodospirillaceae bacterium (assembly GCA_964429465.1). Lineage (GTDB taxonomy): Bacteria > Pseudomonadota > Alphaproteobacteria > Ferrovibrionales > Ferrovibrionaceae > Ferrovibrio. The sequence goes on along the minus strand of CAYSCA010000007.1, from coordinate 22,530 downwards.
CATCGCCGTCACCGGCGAGAGGCGCTCCAGGTCCAGCGCCCTTTCGCGTTCGCGAATGCCGTCATAGGCCATCTCCAGGACCTTGCCGTAAAGGTCCTCCTTGCTGCCGAAATGGTGGTAGACGAGCTGCTTGTTGACGCCGGCCCGCTGCGCGATCGCATCCACCCGCGCGCCCTCAAAGCCCTTGGTGGCGAATTCATGGCGCGCGGCGGCCAGCAGCAGGTCCCGGCTGCTGGTCTCGACCTGGGCCGATCCTTGCAGGGCACTCCGCCGGCTGGGCCGCTTTCCCTGACTGGCTGGCATGAAGCTCCTCGTGGCGCGGTCTGTCTTCTTATGATCAGCGCCTGTCGCCCCGTCAACGCACCGCCGCGGCGCCTCGCACGTACAATCTTGCCGTGCATAGCATCAGCAGCCTGAACAGGTATCACCGACTTGTGATTGACTGTTTGCGTATACTTACTACTATGAAATTATTATAGCAAATAAGAGCAAAATCCCAGATGGCAAAAATACTTTTGGTTGAAGACGATACCCTGCTGCGCAATACGCTGGGTCATGCCCTGCAGGCGGCCGGGCACCTGATCACGCCGGCGCAGAACGGTGTCGTCGCCCAAAAGATGATCCGGGATACCACTTTCGACCTCGTGGTGACCGATGTCCTGATGCCGGAGATGGACGGGCTCGAACTGATCATGAGCCTGCGGAAGGCCAATGCCGGGATCAAGGTCATTGCGATTTCCGGCGGCGGCCGCACCCGCAACATGGACATGCTGGAATATGCCAGGTCTTTCGGCGCCGACGCGGTGCTGCCGAAGCCCTTCCTGCCGCGACAGCTGGTGGCGACCGTCCGGGATCTGCTGGGAACGGCCTGAGCGGGCGGCCACCGTCAGCGCTCTGCGGCGAGAACTTCCCTGATCTTTGCCGCCAGGTCCCGGTAGCGGTAAGGCTTGTTGAAGAAATGGGCTGAGACCACATCGGGCGTGCGCGTGATCGCCGTGCCCGGAAACCCGGAAGAGACCAGGATTTTCACCGCCGGATAGCGTTTCGCCACGAGCTTCGCCAGCTCGAGGCCGCTCATGCTGCCCGGCATGACCACGTCGGTGAACAGCAGATCGATCTTGCGGCCTTCCTCCAGGATCGCCATGGCCTCGTCGGCATTCTTCGCTTCCACGACCTGGTAGCCGAGTCCGCCGAGCTGCAGAAGCAGCGTCTGGCGCACGGCGGCATTGTCTTCCACCACCAGGATCGACTCGTCGCCCCGCTGGATATCATCGCCCGATATCGGCGTCTGGCTCTGGCTGACCGCCGCAGGATCGACCGCTTGCGGAAAGTAGACGCGGACGGTCGTGCCGACGCCGACCTCGCTGTAGATTTTCACATTGCCGCCGGATTGCTGAACGAAGCCGAGCACCTGGCTCAGACCCAGACCGCTGCCCTTCCCTTCAGCCTTGGTGGTGAAGAAGGGTTCGAAGACCCGCTCCAGAACCTCCGGCGGAATCCCCGATCCGGTATCGGTCACCTCGAGGACGACGTAGTTGCCCGGCGACACGCCCTGGTCCAGCGCGCTCAGGCTGTTGTCGAGCTTCAGCTGTTTCGTCTCGATCGTCAGCATGCCGCCACCACTCATGGCATGGCTGGCGTTGACCGCGAGATTCATGATGGCGGCTTCCACCTGGGCCCGGTCGGCCATCACCAGGCAAGGCTCCTGGCTCTTGATCAGCGTGGTTTCGATATTCTCGCCCAGAGCCGAAGAGAGCAGGCCCGCGATGCCGCTGACGACGTCGGAAACATCGATCAGCTGCGGATTGAGCGGCTGCCGCCGCGAGAAGGCCAGCATCTGGCCGGTCAGGGCGGCGCCGCGCTCGCAGGCCTGCATGGCGATGTCGATCAGCTCCGCAGCGCCGGGCGTCTCCGATACCATATCGGTGAGAAAGTCGAGATTGCCCATCACCACGCTGAGCAGGTTGTTGAAGTCGTGGGCCACGCCGCCCGTCAGCTGGCCGACCGCCTCCATCTTCTGGGCGTGGATCAGCTGCCGCTCGACGATCTTCCGCTCCGTCATGTCGACCACGACATGCATGATGCTTTTCAGATTGCCTTCCTCATCCTTCAGCGGCGCGCCGGATATGCTGAGCTCAATCGCCTTGCCATCCGGCCGGCGGCCGGTGAAATCCCGGCCGGCCAGCTCCGCATGGGCGGCGGCCTGGACGAAGTCACGGTGGAATGCCGCGACAGCGTGCTCGTCGACGAAAGGCGGCACCTTACCAACCACTTCCTGCAGCATGCAGCCGAACGCCTTCTCCGCCGCGGTATTCCACAGCCGCACCTTGCCCTCGAGGTCGAGAACGTAGATCGGCAGCGGCGAGGCCGTGATGACGGCGCTCAGCAGGGCATTGCTTTCGCGCAGCGATTCGGCGATCCGCGTGCGATCGGCGATCTCGCCCTCCAGCGACTTGTTGGCCCGCGCCAGATCGGCGGTGCGCTGCTGCACCTCCTTTTCCAGCCGGCGGGCATGCCCTTCGATTTCCGCCTTGGCCTCGGCCAGTTCCATCTGGCTGGCCCGCAGCTGGTTGTTGGTGCGGACGATATCCTCGAATGTGGAGATCAGCAGATCGAGAATCTGCTCCTTGTCGGACGTGATGGTGAAGGACTGTCCGAGGAAATAGACATCGACGCCCAGCTTGACCTTGCTCTGGTGCCGCAGCTTCCGGTTCTGGATCACCGCGCTGACGCGGGCCAGCAGCAGATCCACGTCATAGGGCTTGGTAAGGAAGTTGTCCGCGCCGCATTCGAGGCCGCGGATGATATCCATCGGATCGCTGAGGCTGGACAGCAGGATGACCGGCACATCCCGGCGCCCGTCCGCCTTAAGGGTGCGGCAGAGATCGTAACCCGACTGCCCCGGCATGACGATATCGGAGATGACGAGATCGAAATCCTCCGCGGCGAACAGGGCTGTTGCCTCGGCGGCATCGGCGGCCGCGCTCACGCTGTAGCCGGCATCCTCCAGCACATATTTCAGCTGCTCGGCCTGCGTTCGGCTGTCTTCGACAATGAGAATTCTGGCCATGCCTGTGTCTCTCCTCAGGGGGGCGTCAGACCGACCCGGTGGATCAGCCGCGCAGCGATATCTGAAAGCGGCAGGACTTCATCGACCACGCCGGCCTTGATGGCAGCGGCGGGCATGCCGAAGACGACCGAGCTGGCTTCGTCCTGGGCGATGACCGCCCCGCCGGCCTGCCGCAGGCTTTTCAGCCCTTCGGTACCATCACTGCCCATACCGGTCAGCACCACGCCGGTCGCCGCCGCCCCGAACTGCTTGGCGACGGAGTCGAAAAGGTGACTGGCAGACGGGCGGAAGCCGTCCAGCGGCGGCGCATCCGACAGCCGAAGCGTGCTCGCAGAGGCCACGCCGAGATGGCGGTCGTCGCCGGCGATATAGACCGTATGCGGCTTCATCGGCATCGCGTCCTCGGCGATCCGGACCTTCAGCGAGCAGGCGGTATTCAGCCAGTCGACCATGCCGGCGACGAAGCCGCGGGCCATATGCTGGACGACCAGGATCGGCACCGGGAATTCGGCCGGCAGATCGGCGAGGATGCGCTGCAGCGCGGCCGGCCCGCCGGTCGAGCCGGCGATGGCGACGATCTGCACGCGGCGGCCGTCTGCCTTGGTCGCACGGCCTCCACTCGGCTTTCCGGCAGCCGGCTTGTCGGCCCGGCGCCAATGCCGCACCACTTTGACGCCGGCCATCAGCCGGACGGTCTGGACGAAGCGGCGCCGCTCGCTCTCGGTCTCGGCGCGGCCGCCGGCATCGGGCGCGGGAATCACAGCCAGGGCGCCGGCGCGCAGCGCCTGCATCGAGGTTTCGATCTGATGCGCATCGCGGTCATCGGCGACGATCACGATCGGCGTGGGCGCCTCGATCATGATCTCCTTGGTCGCCTCGAAGCCGTTCAGCACCGGCAGCCTGGTCGCCATGATGACGATATCGACGCGCAGCCGCTTTGCCGCCGCGACGCCCTCGGCGCCGGTTTTGGCGACGCCACAGACCTCGATATCCGGTTCTCCGGCAAGCCTGTCCGCGATGGCATGCGCCGTGCGGGGCGAATTCTCGACGATCAGGACGCGAATCTGGCCCATGCTCACAGGACCTGCTGCACGGCGTTGAGCAGGGATTCCTGATCGAAGGCACTTTTCACCAGATAGGCATCGGCACCGGCCTGCAGCCCGCGCAGCCGGTCTTCCTCGCTGGCCAGCGCCGTGACCAGGACGACCGGCAGCGCCGAAAGCCGGGCGGAGCTGCGGATCGCTTCGGTCAGGGCGAAGCCGTTCATGCGCGGCATTTCGACATCGCTGACCACCAGATCGACGGCCTGGTTCTGCAGCAACTGCCAGGCCTCGGCGCCGTCGGAGGCCAGCAGGATTTCGTAGCCGGCCGCCTCGAGGATATTCTGCTCGAGCGTTCTGGTGGTGACCGAGTCGTCCACCACGAGGATGCGCTTGCGCGCCGCATCCATCTCGGCGGTGCCGTCGGCGGCCTTCAGGGTCAGGCCGCGATACTCGTTGGCCGCAGCGATCAGCTCGGCGGCATTGAGCAGGAGGGCGATGACGCCATCGGGCAGCAGCGCTGCGGCCGAGATCATGGCGGAGCGTTCAAGCCGCTGATCCAGCGGCTGGACCATGAGCTCCGTTTCCGAGAGCAGCCGGTCCACCACGATGGCGGCGTGGCCCAGGGTCGTCGCCAGCACCACCACGGACAGCTTGCCGCTCCCGCCCGCCTCCTGCTGCGGCAAGCCGAGCGCGTCACCCAGGGTGATGACGGGGATGGCATGGCCGTCCAGATGCAGGACGGTCCTGCCCTCGACGGACTGCAGCTCGTCCAGCGACAGGCGGATGATGCGGCGGACCAGCAATGTGTCGATCGCGAAGACGGCGTCGCCGATGCAGACCAGCAGGCCGCGCACCGTGCTCAACGTCAGCGGCAGCGAAAGCGTGAAACGGGTGCCGCGGCCGCTTTGCGATTCCACGGCAACCACACCGCGCATGTCTTCGATCTCGGATTTGACGACGTCCAGCCCGATGCCACGGCCCGATATCTGGTCGACGGTGGCCGCAGTCGAAAAGCCGGACATGAAGATCATGCCGGCGAGGCTGCGCTCGTCGGCAGTATCTGGGAATCCCTGGGCCCTTGCGCGGGCGCGGATCCCGGTAAAATTCAGGCCCGCGCCATCGTCGCTGACCGCGATCTCGACGGTGGCGCCGCGCAATCGCGCGCTGACCAGAATCTTGCCATAGCTCGCCTTGCCCGCGGCGACGCGCGTGTCGGGTGCTTCGATGCCGTGGCTGATCGCATTGCGGACCATATGCAGCAGAGGATCCTTGATGCGCTGCAGAATGGTCCGGTCGATCCGGACGTCGCCGCCATGGATCGACAATTCGACCTTCTTGCCCGTGGCGGCCATGAGATCGCGCACCGCTCGCGGCAGTCTTTCGCAGGCCTCGGAGAATGGCAGCATGCGTATGCTGCGGACGCTGCTGTCCAGTTCGGAAATCGTCAGGTTCAGGTCGCGCAAATCCTCGGTCATGTCCCTGACCAGGGCCTGCAGGTTCTTCTCGAGATCGAGCAGATTGCCGCGGAGATGGCTGAGGCCGGCCAAGGGCGAGGCCGGGCCAGTCTCCGGCCGCGGCGCGGCGGCGGGCCTCTGCCGGCCGAGATCCTCGCGCCGCCGCCGCGTCAGATCGATCACCTCGTTGAGCCGGTCGAGCCAGGCCGTCGGCCGGCGGCTGACCAGTGCCAGTTCCGTGCTCTTGCCGATCAGCGCATCGAGATGCGCGGCGGGGATGCGCGCGCTGGCGTCGCCCGACGGGCTCTCGGCGACCGGCGCCGCGGCGGCCGCAGGCTGGCTGCGGCCGGGATTGCCCGCCCCGGTCGCCAGCATTGTCAGTCGCGGCAGCATCGCGGGAATCAGGCCTTCGGCCAGGTCGCCGCCACCATCCAGCCGGTTGCCGGCTTCCCGAATGGCATCTGCTGCCTCAAGGCAAACCTGCACCGCCGCGGCATCGAGATGAATGGTGCCGCTGCGCGCCGCGCCGAACACCTCCTCGAGCCGGTGACAGCAGGATTCGATCAGCCCGATATTGACCGAGCGGGCCGCGCCCTTGAGGCTGTGGGCGGTGCGGAACAGGGCCTCCAGCATCTCGGCCCGGCCCCGCCGGTCGGCGGATTCCAGGCCGAGGAGATTCCGCTCCAGATTGCGGGAATGCTCCTGAAGTTCGACCCGGAAAGTCGCCGCCAGTCGTTTGGCAAGGCTGTCCTTGTCCATGGAAGACGATTAGCCCCGGATCAGCTGCTTGAGCTTGACGCCCAGCTCATTGAGGTTCTGGGCCGCCTGCTCGGACTGCCGGGTCGCCGCCAGATTCTGGGCCGCGACCTGGTTGATCTGGGCCATCGCCTGATGGACCTGCGACATGCCGGTATTCTGCTGATTGGCCGAGGCGGCGATCTGAACTGCGGCCTGGGCCGCGGTGTTGATCGTCTCGGCCAGGTCGGTGATGGTTTCGCCGGCCGCGCCGATGGTCTTGATGGCGCCGCTGACGCTCTTGCCGCTTTCTTCGGTGGCGATCACCGCGGCATTGGTTGCCTTCTGGATCTCGCCGAGAATCTGGCGCACCTGGCCGGTCGCCTTTTTCGACTGCTCGGCGAGGGCCTTGATTTCGCTGGCCACGACGGCAAAGCCCTTGCCGGCCTCGCCGGCCCGGGCCGCCTCGATGGCCGCGTTCAGCGACAGCAGGTTGGTCTGCTCCGCCACCTCGTTCACGGTGGCGGTGATTTCGCTGATCGACTGCGCCTGCTGGGCCAGGGCGAGAATGGCCTCGGCCGTGGAATTGGTGGTCTCCTTCACCGCATCCATCACCTCGATCGACTCCTCGACGGCCTTGCGGCCGGTATTGCTGACCTCGACGGCGCGCTGGGAGGCCTCGACCACTGATTGCGCGCGGTGCGCCGCCTGTTCCGAGGTTTTCACGACCTCATCGACCGTGGTCACGGTTTCCGACACGGCGGTCGACTGTTCGCGCATGCCGCTCGCCTGCTGGGTCGTTCCGGCCAGGATTTCCGCCGATGCCGATGCCAGGGCATCCACGGCGCTGCCGATCGGCGCGGTCACGCTGCGGATCAGGTAGAAGCCGATGGCGCCGAGCAGCAGGAAGCTGATTACCGTCCCGTAGGTGATGGCGTCGAACGTGACTCCGGCGATGCGGGCCGATTCCTGCCGGCTGGCTTCGAGGAACGTCAGACGCTCCTGCTCGAACTGCGCCAGGGTGTCGCGCAGGTCGTTGGTGACGCGGCTGGCCCGCGTTGCGGCGACCAGCGCCGCGGCCTCGTCAGCCGAGCCGGTCGGGGTATTGACCATCCTGGTGGTGATGCCGCGCCGCTCCGCGATAAGGTTCTGCACCGATTGCAGCAGCGCGGCATGGCCGGAACCGCTGCCGACGACGTCCCGCAGTTGCGCTACCTGCCTGTCGAGGGCGGCGCTCGCGGTGGCATATTCGTCGCGATACTGCTGGTCGCCGGTGAGCAGATAGCTGAAGGCGCTGTTCTCGGTCGCCAGCAGAGCAGACTCGAGATTGTTGGTCGCAACCAGGACGCGGTATGTGTCGACGATGGGCTGGCGGCTGTCGACCAGGATTTTGGTGTTCGAATAGGCAATCCATCCGACGAGCGCCAGGATCAGAGGGCCGATGGAGAATCCGATGACGAGCTTCCGCTGGATAGTGAGTCTGGTCATTTTCCCCCCGAATACCGGTTAGCTGTTTGCCGGGGCGCTGCCCGCGCCCGTGAAAAGTGGTCCCGATGCGGCGGCCAGAACGCCGCCATCGAGGACGATGATGCCTGACGGCGCGATGCCGCGAATGCAGCCGGCAAGGGCGGCCGTTTTCGGCGGCGGCGCCAGATCGCCGGCGCGGACCGAGGTGGCCTCGAGCACCTCATCGGCGATCAGCGCGAAACGGGTGCCTTCCCCGCCGCAGACGATGGCACGCGAAGACTCGGTGACCGGCCTTTGCGGCCGTGCCATCGCCGCGCTGAGGCTGAACACGGTCATGATCTCGCCCCGCAGGTTCAGCAGGCCGGCAAAGGGCGGCCGGGCGCCGGGCACCTGGGTCAGCGGACCGATCCTCGCCACCTGGGCGACGAAGCCCGGATCGAGGCCGTACAGCTCATTGCCGATCCGGAAGAGGACGACGGGAATTGCGGCGCCGGCGTCCGGCGGAGCCAGGGGGGCCGCCAGCCGCCGGGCGCGCTGCTCCATGATGCGGCGCCGCGCGGCTGTTTCGCTCGCCGGCTGATTGTCCTGTCCGCCCGTCATCTGTCTGCGATCCGGCTGGCTGTCGCATCCCGGGAACCGGCCGGCGCGGGCGCGGCTGCCTGCAACTGCAGCCGCGCGGCGGCGCAGAGCATCGCGGCGGTTTCGCCATCGGCAAAGGCGATCTTCTCGTCCGGCGGCAGGCCCGTGCAGAGCGCTTCCACCTTCCGGTAGGAGCGGCAGGCCGCCGCTTTCTGTCCGGCCAGGGTCAATGCGGTGGCGAGCATGAAGTGCCCCATGACGAGGGAGCCATCGAGATAGACGATCCGCCGCGCCACCGCGCAGGCGGCCTCGTAGCGGCGCTGGCCCAGCAGGACCACGGCATGCAGATACTGGAGCTCCGCATGAAGCGGATGTGCGGCCGCGGCGGTTTCCGCGAGGCTGAGGAGATCGGCGGCGCCCAGATTGGCCGCGGCCCGGATGCGCAATGCGCAGGCCTCCGGGTGATGGTCGAGATTCTTCGTCAGATCGAGCACCCTGGCATGGGCGCCAATGCCATAGGCGGCTCTGGCCTGCAGCAGCGGATCGGCGGCGGCCGGGCGGACCGGCGATGGCGCGGGACTGGCCCGTCGGCCGGCCCGGCGCGGCGGCGCGGGCCGGGTCGCCGGCAAGGCCTGGCGCGCGGCCGGCATAGCGGACTTGAGCGGAGCGGCGGTGGCCTTCCTGCGCGCCAGCGGCCGCCAATAGACGATGCCGCCGTCGGTCGTTGCCACCTCGAAGGGGGCCATATCCCATAATGGCGGATCGGACGGTCCGACGATCAGATGGCCGCCGGGCACCAGCGCATCGAAAAACCGCTGGGCCAGGCGACGGACCGTCGCGGCATCAAAATAGATCATGACATTGCGGCACAGGATCAGGTCCATCGCCGTGCTGTCCCCCGCCTCCGCTGCCGGCGCGCCCGCCAGATTGTCGTAATCGAAGCGGACATGGCTGCGGATGCGATCCGCCAGGACGAAATCCGCGCCGCGCTGCTGGCAATGCCGCTTCGCCGCCTCGCCGGCGGCGTTGCGGAAGGACCATGCTCCGTAGCGGGCCCGCCGCGCCTTCTGCAGCGCCAGCCGCGAGATGTCGGTGGCCAGAATCTGCGCGCGATCCGCCATGCCCTCCTCCTCGAGGAGGATGGCCAGCGAATAGGCCTCCTCGCCGGAGGCGCAGCCGGCGCTCCACGCCCGGAAGATCGCACCGGGCGGACGGGCCGCCCGGAAATGCGGCAGCACCTGCTGCCGGATCAGCTCGAAATGCACCGGATCGCGGAAGAAGTAGGTCTCGCCGATGGTGAATTCGGCGACCAGGGCATCGCGGATATGGCTGTCAAAGGACAGGCTGTCGCGCAGCCGCTCGGGGCTGGCAATGCGATTGGCCTGCATGACCCGGCGGATGCCAGCCTCCAGCTCGCTGCGCCGGTTGGCCGGGATGGTGCTGCCGCTGAAGCGGGCGAACCAGTCCAGCACCTGTTCGCAGGCCGGATCGGGCGTGGCCGTCAGCATGCGGCCTCGGCCTCGAATTCGGCCAGGGCCGCCGCCTCGGCTGCGCTGAGGAAACGTTCCAGGTCATGGATGAACACGATGTCGTCGCCGCTCTGGGCGATGCCCGAGACATAGCGGCTGCCGGGCACGATCTCAGCAATGTCGGATTTCGGCATGGTCGACAGATCGGCGAGCGACAAGGCGCGGTCGACCCGCAGGGCGACTTCCCGTCCGGCGGCCCTGGCAATCACCAGATGATCCGACAGATCGACGGTTTTGGGCGGCAACCCGAAACGCCGCCGGATGTCGAGCACCGGGATCGTGCGGCCGCGCAGAATGACGATGCCCTCGACGATCGGCGGCACCTGCGGGATCGGCGCGGGCGGAATGGCCGGCAGGATTTCCCCGACCGAGTCGAGGCCGATGGCGAATTGCTGCCGGTCGAGCTGGAAAATCAGCGCCCGCATCCGCCGCCCCCGCTATCGGCGATCGCTCGCGCTGGCGGCACGCGGCCCACGCAACACCTTCCTCACATTCCCCCCAAGTTCCTCGCCTTCAAGGCGCCAAAAATCTGCCGGGCATGACCCGGGCAGCCTGGGCCATTCGATCGTCCGTCCTCGTCCGATATTTTGCCCCGAACGGCACCCGAGACAAAGACTTTTTCAGTCCGGGGAAATTATGTTTCGGTAACCTGGTCCCAGCGGGACAATTATCCGCTCAGACCACTGTCCGATACGTTGCGATACAGATCGTCGATGTTGAACCGGGTCATCCGGCCGGGCAGGTCGATCAGCCGGTTGACGGCATCGCCGTTGATCCACTCGTATCCGGCAGTCAGCGCCGTCAGGGCCTGGGGACGGCTGTTCAGCCCATGCGCATAACAGCGTAGTCCGACCTTGTCGGCGGCAGCGGCAAAGTCGTTCAGGATCTTGATGCGCTCGGCGTCGCCTCGCGGCGCGGCCGACAGATCGAAGCCGACGCCGTTCAGCCCGGCGCCCGTCATCTGGCCGAAATTGCGGAACGACCATGGCACGCGGACATTCTGGCCGCGACAGAAGGGCTTGATGACGGCGATGATTTCGAGCAGCCGGCTCTGCGGTGTGCCCTCCGGCAGGCCGTCCAGCTCCAGGATCAGCAGTTGCCGCACCGCATCGGGAATCATCCGGCAGAGGTCGACATAGGCCTGCCGGCTGGTACGGTTGGCAATGGTCTCGAAGTGGATCGGCCAGCTCAGCAGCACCTTCTGCCCCTGCGCCACGGTCGCGGCCATGTCGCGCAGCGCGCGGCGCGCGATGAAGACGTCGAATTCCACCGTGGACAGGACGCCCTCATACTCGCGCCGCAGCGCGGTATCCCATAGCCGGTCGCCGAAGACGTTGACCGCGCCGACGGTGGCGAAATAGTTCGCGATCGCCTTGTGGCGCAGGTTCCACATGGGCCGGTACATCAGCTCCATCGAGGCCAGGGCCTTGGTCCGGTCGATCTGCGCAAAGGAAAAATCCGGCACCTCCGGCTCGGATGACGCTTCGGCCTCGGCGGCGCCGCTCCGCTCCTCGAGGGCGGCACCGGCGAGGCGCTGGATGAGATCCTCCTTGTCGACGGCGTTGAAGACCAGCGAGCCGTCGGTTTCGAATACACCCGTGCTTACGTCGCTCGCCTCGGTGGCGAAATTCTCGCCCAGCAGCCGGCGGCCGATTTCCTCGCCGATCTCGTGGCAACGCAGCTGCGCCTGATCGAGCGAAAGATCGGAGAAGATGATGATGAACGACAATTCGTCGTAGCGGGTGAAGATGTCGGTGGGCCGGCAGACGCGCTGCAGGACCTTCTGCGCCACGTCCTGCGCCCGGTCGGCGATGCGCGGCCATTCATCGCCGAGCTGCTCCCGGATCTTGCTCAGCCCGACCAGGTGGATATTCCCCGACAGGATCGAACGCTGCTGCCACAGCATCCGGTTCAGCCGGTCGGAAAAGTCGTCTTCCCCTGGTGACGCCGCGCGGACGCCGCGGCTCAGCGGGGCGGCAGGCCGCACCTGCGTCTGCGCCTCCTCTTCCGCGAACATCCGTCGCAGCATATCGCCGATCGCCATCAGTGGCTCCTGCCCACGACCGCCGCGATGGACTCGACCAGCTGCTTCGGCCGGAAGGGTTTCGCCAGCAGGGCATCGGCGCCAAAGGATTTGGCGAAGTCGAGCACATCCATATTGCGGGTCCGCCCGCCACCGGACATGGCGATGATGCGGACATTGGCGCTTTCCTTGCGGGCGCGCATGATCATCTCCAGCCCATCGGTTTCCGGCATCAGGATATCTGTAACAATGACATCGAAGGAAAAGTCCTTCAGGTAAAGAAGGCCCGCCGAGCCGTTCGGGGCATCGGCGACGGTATGGCCGGCATTCTGCAGCGCGATCCGCAGCGTATCGCGAAGCAGGGGATCGTCTTCAACCAGAAGGACGCGCGCCATCGGGATTACCGTGCGCAAAGGAGGCGGGGCCGTCAAGCAATTCGTGCCGGCTCGCTCACAACGACCCGCTCGATGCAGACGATCGCTTCGATTTTCGGATGAGATCGACGGATTGCGCACTTTTTCGGCATGACCCCCCGGCGCTGCTCTGCCTGTGCATTGCATCACGGAAATCACTGCATTGCACAGCTTGAGAGGCGCGGCTTCAAGGATCAGGTGGCGGAGGAGGCAGTCAGCAGCTAGCTGTTCTCCGGACCCGATCGCTGGTCCTAGGAAATTACTGGGAAATTATAAAAAATCAGGGTGGCAGAGGGCGTTGGCACCTTTATGAGGCGAAAAATCAATAGGTTAGACCAAATTCGTCACTGGCGACCCAACGTATCATCAGGGACAGGGAAGTCCCGGCTGTTTCCGCGATGATCCGATCCGCATCGATCACGTCCTGAATTTCTCAACGAGTTCTCAACTGTTCGGCTTGGACGGCCATCGCCCGCGCCGAGGCGGTGGTCTGCTCGACCAGCGTCCCATTCTGCTGGG
>CAYSCA010000007.1:0-9598 GCA_964429465.1 uncultured Rhodospirillaceae bacterium | reverse complement strand
GATGTATTTGATCACCTCGTCCACGCCAACAACATCGCCGTATTTCGCATTGATATCGAATAGATTGGCATCATGCGGAGCCGGATGCCGATCACCGACGCATTCACGTGGGACCACCACCCGAAATCCATGCTGCATGGCGTCAACCGCAGTGGCCCGAACGCACCCGCTTGTAGAACATCCGGCCACGACGAGCGTGTCTACCGACAGCGCAGTCAGCATGGATGACAATGTCGTGCCGAAGAAGGCACTCGCGTAATTCTTCACCAAGACGACCTCGTCGTCTCTGACCGCAAGATCCGGGTGAATCTCACCCATCGGCTCGCCGGCCACCAACATCCGGAGCGCTGGCACCTTTCGGACGAAAATACCGCCATCTGCACCCGACGGATGATATTCCACCCGGGTAAAGATAACGGGAATCCGCTCGCGTCTCGCGATTCCCAGCAACCTGCCCGTATGCCTGATGGCCTCGACCACCGCCGGGGCATATAGCGGTGAATCCTGGGTCGTATAGGCCCGAATAAAATCGACAACCACGATTGCCGGCCGGGCTCCGAGACCGCTGGCCCCATCGAATACATTCTTGTAATTGTCCGTCAGGGATTTCTCGGTCATGAGTTCAGTACCTGCGGCAGCCAGAGCACGATGTTCGGCCATACGGTAATTATGAACAGAAAGGCAAGCATCATGAGAAGAAACGGCAGACTGCCCACGACGACGTCGCGGAACTCGCCGTTTTTACGCAGCGACTGAACCACGAATAGGTTCACGCCGATCGGCGGCGTAATCATTGCGGCCTCGCTGAGGATCATGAAAACCACGCCGAACCAGACCGGGTCAAACCCAACCGCCACAACAAGCGGAATGACGATCGGCGCCGTGGACACCATCATCGATATCGGATCCATGAAGCAGCCAAGAACCAGATAGATGGCCACCAGAATAGCCAGAAGTTGATACTTGCCGAGGTCCAGATTCTTTACGATTCCGAGGACTGTATCGGTGACGCCGAGGCTTCCAAGACAGAAGTTCAGAAAGATTGCCACGACAATGATCAGCATGATCATGCATGTCGTGCGCATCGTGCCTTCGAAGGCCGCGATGAGGTTGGAGATCGAAAGGCCTTTACCGGCAATCGCGATCACGAGCGCGGCAATAACTCCCATTGCAGCCGCCTCGCTCGGGGTCGCCAGCCCGCCATAGATCGTTCCGACCACCACCAGGAAGAGAAGTAGTGGCGGCAGAAGATGGCGCAGACCGACAATACGTTCGCGCCAGGTGTACTGGTGCGCCCGACCGCTCCACGACGGCCGCACAACGCAAGCGGTAAAGATCGCCAGCAAGAACATCGCCGCCAGGATCAGCCCTGGGATGATGCTCGCCATGTACAAATCCGAGACGGAAGCGTTCGCCAGCATTCCGTAGAGGATCATGTTGATGCTGGGTGGAATGAGAATGCCCAGTGTCCCGCCGGCCGCCAGGCTTCCCAGATACAGCGGCGCGTTATAGCCGTACCGCTCGATGTTCGAGAGCGATACCGTCCCGATGGTTGCCGCGGTCGCAACGCTGGAGCCGGAGGTCGCGGCGAACATCGTGGCGGCGGCAATATTGGTATGCATGACGCCACCCGGCAGGCGGTTGAACCATGCATCCAGCGCCGTATACATCCGGTCCGTCATGCCCGATTTCGTGAGAATCTCGCCCATGAGGATGAACATCGGGACGGCAAGCAGCGTGAATTCCGAACTTGCCGACCAGGAAACCTCGCCCATTGCCGCAGTCAGCGGGAAAAACGCAAAGAACTCGGCAATCACCAGTGCCACAACGCCGAGAATGGCCGCAACGGGGACACCCGCAATGACGAGGAGGAAGAGAACCGCGACCGCTACAGACATCAGCATGTCATTCTCCCGCCCGCGACCGCATCTCAAGCGGTGCTACGGCCGATCCGCTTGTAAGTGCCTCCGCCTCATCGTACCGCCCTCTCAGGATCAGCAGCACGACCCTGATCGTCACAGCAAAGCAAATCACCCCAAACAGCCAGAGCCCCCCGGCCCACAGGAATTGTGGTACTGCCAGAGGAGCGCCGAGCGTACTGTTCGACCGCGCCCCCATTTCGAAACTTTCGAAAGCGGTTCGGATAGCCTGCCAGGCAAAAACACAGGCAACGCCGGTCAGCAGAACGAGGCCGAACAGATCGAACAGGGCCCTCGTTCGGCCACGAAGTCTGGCGAAGACGATGTCGATGCGGATATGAGAGCCGGCAAAAAGCGCGTAGCCATAGCCCATCGGCACCGCTATCGCGAAGATGTAAGTGCTGATCTCGTAGCTCTCGAGCACCGAAATGCTGAACAGCTTCCGGGTTATAACGTCAATCGTGATCGGAAATGCCATCAGGAAAATCAGGCCGCCGCCGATTCTCGCCATCCAGATGCTGATGCGCATCAGCAGTGTCGGCGCAGCCGAGGCCTCGTGCCGTTTCATGACGCGCTACTTTCCGCAACGACGCAGTACTCGCAATCTGCGGTGCCCGCGAGTTCTGCTCCGGCTGCCGCCATTGCGGCAACCACGTCGCGCCGGGTGGGATGCGCAGCAGCAAAATTCACGCTGCTCTGGCGCAATCCAAGCGCCCCTAGCATCTCCACCTGTTTGACGGCAGCTGTTAGTGGGTTGATGACGGGAACTTCCAGGGCGGCCTGCACCTTTGCCGCGATAGGAGACATGCAGGTGCAGCCCAGCAGGATTGCGGCTGCTCCCTGATCGATCGCCTCGCGGCATCGCCCGATAATGCGGTCCAGCAGCGCAGAATCGCCGCCTTGCATCCGGGCGATATAGTCCCGCTCCTCTCCGAGCTGCGACTGCTCATCGTCCGTTCCCACATGCAGTACAGCTCTGCAGTTGTCCGCCATCCCGCACTCACGAAGAACTTTCCGATACAGAAACGCCGTGCTGGACGGCCAGATGGTGACGACAGCGAACGGAGAACCGATTGCATCAGAAACCCGGGCGCCGATCTCGCCGGCGCCGACAACAACCTTCCTGGTCGCTGACTTCAGGGCAGCCAATCCGTAATCACCGACTGAATTGATGACAATCCCGTCGCATCCGTCGCCGGCAGCCGCAATGCCCGCATCGAGATAGCCGATCTCCTGAATCGCGAGATCCATTGGATTGTTGGGAAACATGCTCAACCGGGGAGGATAGACGCGGATCTCAGTTCCCTTTGCGAGCACTGCGTCCAGTTCCGGCGGAATTGCCGTGGGATTGTCCCGCCGAAACGCCGTGCCTATCAGTGCGATCCGCATAACGAAACTTCCCCTATCTGATTGGCGAGAAGCTGGTCGGCTGCAGAATGGAATTCTGCATATGCTCGATGAGGGGGAGGATTTTTGGCGTGAAAGCGATCCAGGCCGGATCCGTGTTCAGCCGGGCGCGTCGATCGGAGCGGTCCTGGAAATCGGCATAACCCCAAAGATGGACGACTTGGTTCAACTCTCCGACCTCCGACGTGAAATAGCCGACGAGATTGCCCAGGATGGGCAATATGATGGGCAGGCCTTCGGCTTCGTAATGTTTCAGAAAGCTGGACAAGCCGCCCGGGCGTATGGTGTAGGTCCGCATCTCGACGATCATGCCGCCCCCAACTTTTTTCCTCGCCTGGCGCGGTCGGAGAGGAACCAAGGCGTGATCCGGCCACCGACAGTGCCCCCCAAAAGTTCGCCTGCCAGCTTCGCGGCATAGGTTAATGCCTCGACCGAAAGCCCTGTATCATAACCGCTCTGCTCCAGCATCAGCGCCAGATCTTCGGTGGCAAGATTGCCCGAAGCGCCGGGCGCAAAGGGGCAGCCGCCGAGCCCGCCGATGGACGCGTCGAACTTGCGGACCCCTGCCCTGAGCGCCACCCAGCTGAGCACCAACCCCATGGCCCTGGTGTCATGGAAATGTGCGGCAAGCATATCGGCACCGAACCGTTCGACCGCTGCTCCGAAGAGGGCCTCGACCTGCGCCGGATTCCCCGCGCCGATGGTATCCGCCAGCGCCAGCTCATCGGCCCCGGCCGACCGCATCTGTTCCGCCAGCCCGAGCACAACCTCGCTGTCCGTCCGACCCTCGTAAGGACAGGCACAGGCGGCTGCAATATACGCGCGGCTGAACACGCCATCGCGTTTGGCCTCGCTGATCACCGCGATGCATTCCGCCGTAGCGGTCTGCAGCGACATTCCGATATTCTTCTGATTCAGAGTTTCCGTAGCGGAGAGGACAACGGCAATTCCGCGTACCCCGGCTTTCCGGGCGCGTGCATAGCCGCGCCGGTTTGGCACCAGAGCAGTTATCTTGACCTCCGGCTCGAGCGGAACCGCCGCAACGAGGTCCGCCGCATCCGCCATGGCTGGCACCGCACGGGGGCTGACAAAACTTGTCAGTTCGAAGTTGCGGATACCGGCGGTACGCAATGCCTGATACAGCTGGATCTTGTCGGGTATCGACAAATGGACCGGATGATTCTGCACTCCGTCCCGCAGTCCAACTTCGTTGATAATGACGCGATCAGACATCAGAGATACCTCACCGGCAGCTGCATCAGGCAATCACGCCGCGCTGTCGGAGCGAGTCGACTTCGTCAGCAGTCAGATTTGCAAGCTCGGTCAGAACTTCCGTCGTATGTGCCCCGAGCTGGGGCGGCGGCGCAAATGTCTCGTCATCATAGCCGCTCAGTTTCACGGGATTACCCGGCATTGCGATCACCTTTCCGGAAGCCAGCTCGACCGGCACAACCATCTTCCGGGCGAGGACCTGCTCGTCGCTCAGGGCATGCGAAAGATCATTAACCGGTGCACAGGGGATACGGCGCTCCTCCAGTTTTTCCAGCCAGTATTCACAGGGTTGAGACAGGAAGTGCTGCTGAAGCCGTTCCGTGATGAAGGCCTTATCAGCCAGGCGCTTCGGCTGTCCGGCATATTTCGGGTCGGCCAGTTCGCTATCGCCGAGCATTTCGGTCAGCGATGCCCAGAAATTATCGGTGATGACGGCAATGATCAGGTCCCGGGTCGCGGTCCGGAAGGTATCGTAAGGCACATGGACAAAATGCCCATTGCCCCCCCGCCCAGGGCTCTTGCCGGACAGCAGATACATCGTCGCCATGTAGTTGAGCATCGAAATCTGGGCGTCGAGCATCGAGATATCGACATGCTGTCCCTTGCCCGTGAGAGTGCGGGCATGAACGGCCGAAAGGATGCCGATCGCTCCCATCAGCCCGCCCCCGAGATCCCCAATGGGAATCCCGGCCCGCAACGGGCGGCCATCCGCCTCGCCAGTCAGGGACATTCCGCCCCCCATACCCTGGGCAACCATGTCGAAGGCCGGGCGGCTCTTTCCAGGACCGTCATTGCCGAAGCCACTAATCGAACAGGTGATGATGCGCGGATTGATGGCGGAGACTGTGTCGTAGTCGATACCGATTCTGCGCGCCACGCCCGGGCTGAAATTCTCCACAATGACATCCGCCTTGCGGGCCAACCGGTGAAAGACCGCTCGACCTTCATCCGTCTTCATGTCGATACAGACGCTGCGCTTGTTGCGGGAGAGCGTGAGGAAATAAGCCCCCATGCCGTCCCTGGAATGCTCAGGATCCCTGGCCAGCAGCTTCCGCGTACCTTCTCCGGTGACCGGCGGTTCGATCTTGATCGTCTGCGCACCAAGGTCGGCCAGCAGCATAGTGCCGTAAGGGCCGGACAGCATATGCGTGAAGTCAAGAATGACGAGATCCGAAAGCGGTTTCATAGAGAGACTCGGTTGATTGACATGACTCATTCAGCGCCCACCGCAACCTGCGGCTCCGCCTCGCGAAGCTTTTGCGCGGCGACGAGGCATGTTTGGCGGACAGGACATGCGCCTTCATGACTGCCTCCGCCCAAACTTGGTCACCGGCTTCGAATGCCGCCACAAGCTCGATGTGGTGCCCCAGACTCCGGCGCAACTCTTCCTCCGAGTAGCAATTGAAGGTGCGAAGGACGATGGGCAATTCCACCAGTTGCCCCATAAGCCGGCTCAACCGCGGGCTATCCGCCGCCGCCAGAATGGTTTTGTGGAAGTTGTCGTTCAGCTCGGCAATTCGCTCCAGGAAATGCGCCCCGCCCTCCCGCATGGTGACTTCCATGGTGCGCGCCAGCGTCCTCAACGTGGCAATGGTCGCGCTGTCGACCCGCTCGGCAGCGAGTGCCGCAACAGAACCTTCCAGGGTTGCCCGAAGGTCGAACAACTGAACAAGATCGCTGACCGACCAGGCCGCAACAATGGCACCGGAGTTCGGCCGCAACTCGACCATGCCCTCCTGAGCCAGCTGACGGACTGCTTCCCGCACCGGCGTCCGGCTGACGCCGATTTCAACCGCAAGATCCTCTTCGATCAGGCGAGCACGCTGAGGAAGCTCACCGCTGATGATGCGGGATCTAATTTCCGAATAGGCCTTTTCGACTGCGCTGCTGGGAACCCGCGTCCCTCCCTGACGGAACATGTCTCTTTCCTCTCCGGCTGCTCAATGACGCGACAGCAGGCTGCCCCAACCGTCAATCCGGTCTGGGATTCCGCTGGCACGTAAAGCTTCCCAGTATATCGCGGTGTTGATGGCGATGACCGGCTTTCCCAGCCAGGCCTCCGCAATTCCGGCCAGGCGCGCCATTGCCAGGTTGGTGCCGACCTGGATGACCGCGTCGACATCGGGTTGGTTGACCTCCAGGATGGCGTCTTTCAGCCGGTCTTCACTGACATGGGCGATCTTGACTGGGCTCTCGCATTTTAGCCCGACGATGCGTACGACCTTATAGCCGCATTCTTCGAAGAACCGGACGACATTGCGATCCCCCACCGGCTGATACGGGGTGATGACACCAAGCCGCTTGGCGCCGAACAGATCCAAGGCGCGGCGGCAGGCATCGGATCCCATGGAGACCGGCAGGCCGGTGTGCTTCTCGAGGCTCGCCTTCAGTTCAATGGACGCAGCGTAGCCGTCCCAGAAGGTCTCAGCAGAAATACCCAGGACAATGCGGCTCGGTTCGCAGGACATGACTGAGTCGACCGCCGAAATCTGAGCGGCCTGGATCAACTCAATCAGCCGTTTAAAGTCGTCGTCATTGTTCAGGGCGATATTCGGGATGGCAATGCGGCTGATGTGATTCGTCACCCCTGGAACTCGCATGCTGTCGAATTCCGGCTGCACGCTGGTATTGGTCGATGGCACCAGGACGCCGAACTTTGCTCTCCAGCCGAGGCTATCGGTCATCGGATGCCTCAGGACCACAACACAAGGTCTTTATTTGGCATCCGCCCGATAAAGGAACCGATCGAGATCCGGTTCCGGCCGGGGCCTGCGACACCGCCGGCGATTTCATGTGGATTCCGGGTGTTAAAGAGCACAACATCGCCCTTGTTCGGGGTGAATGTGTATTTCAGCGAACCTTCGACGACCGAATAGTCCAGCCCGTAGCTTTTCGGAATCTCGCCTGTTGCGCATTCAGGATTCCACGGCGCGTTGTGCACCGTTGTCTCGCCACCACTTACCAATTCCTCTGCGTAGAAATTCCAGCCGAGCTGAGCGTCGATATGCGCAATGTCATAAGTCGGTGAGTTGAGCGGGGCCCAGTCGGCATGCAGATCGACACCTTCACCGGCAATGCGCGCGATACCGGCGTAATAGCGGCCCAGACCATCCTCTTCTGCGAACTTTACCTTTCCGTCGGCAAAGGGCTGGAGTGTATCTATCAAGCGCTGCACGGCATCGAACGAACGCGAAATGAGCGCCTGCTGCTGCGCGTAGGCCGCCTCGGCATCCCTGAAATAATCGGTCTTCGGCCGATCCCACCGATATTCGTACTGGGCCAGACCGATATAGCCGATTTTTCGCGCCACACTGTAAAACTTGTAGCCGACGGCCTCTACGGCAGCCGCGAATGCCCTGCACTCAGCGTCGCTCGCGAAATTCCGAATTCGAATGGCAGGAATTTCATTGTTCAGTACCGCATTCAGGCTTTCCCTGGTCAGCGGGCCTTCCTCAATTCTTTTCCAGGTAGCAGTTGCACCCATCCCAAAATCTCCAAGCTAGGCCAAAGCCGAAGTCAGCAAACCATTACTTCCATGTCTTGCGCGGGGGCGACTTAATTTCGATCTGGAAGCAGTCCTCCAGGGCTTCGCTGTAATGATCCACCCCCACGGGATGCATCCACGAACTGCCTGGCTCGGCGATGAACTCCTCGCCGCCGATAATCAGCTTCAGGCGGCCCTTGATGAGATATCCCATGGACTCGTGATCCATGTGCTTGTGAATCGGGTCAATGAGCCCCTTTTTCCGCTCCACTTCGAGCAGCAGGATTTCATCGCCCACCATCAGCTTGCGGACGACGACATGGCCCTGCTCCAGGACTCCCTCGACTGAAGTGATCCGCTCCGGCTGAACCTCTGCGGAACGTACGAAATATCGGTTGGTCTTTTCCATCTGACGGTCGGCGGTGGTCATGTCACTCCTCCTGATTCCAGGAAATTGTATACAGGTATTCAACATTGATGCAATACGATTAGATTCACCACTGCACAAACTCACCTGCGGCGCCGCGTTTTTCGGCCATATATCGCAATTTCTTGATGGGCGGGCGCCTTCCGGGGAGGATCCACCTGCCTTCCGTTTTCTTTGTAGTTGCAGCGATCAAACATAATTGTATACATTTCACTCGGACGCAGAGGAGGAGACACCAATATGCGCATGCTCGTATTCGGACTTGGTTTGTCAGTCGCGTTGTCGGGCGCGGCTGCTGCACAGGAGCTGCCTGCAACGCAGCTCAAAATCATCGGCGGGATCAGCGTCACAACCCAAAGCCGTCTGCTCGAACGCCCGTTCTGGACCGAGACGGTTCCCAGACTTTCCAATGGCCGCATCAAGGTCGACCACAAGCCCTTCAATGAGATCGGTCTGAAGGGGCCGGAGGTGCTGCGCCTCGTGCAGCGCGACGTCGCCGATGGCTCAACACCATTTTTAGGCCATATGGCGGGTGACGTTCCGATCAACGAAGGCGTCGATCTCGCGGGCCTGAGCCCCTCTTACGATCTGTTCCGCAAAGTCTCGGAAACCTTCCGCCCGGTTCTTGCCGAACATTACGAAAAGCAGCTCGGTCTGAAGCTGCTGGGGCTTTGGTCATATCAGGCCCAGGTGCTGTTTTGCCGCGAACCACTCAATGGCCTTGCCGATCTGAAAGGTCGAAAGGTTCGCACCTCAAGCGCAACCCAGGCCGACTTTGTCGCCTATTTCGGCGCCTCCGGCGTTCCAATGGCGATTGGCGAGGTGCAGCAGGCCCTTGTTACCGGAGTGATCGATTGCGGCATCGTCGGCACCCTCGGCGCCTATCAGCTGAAATGGGGTGAAGGCGCAAAGTCGGTTTACTCGCTCCCCATCACCTGGGGCAGCATTGGGTTCGTAATGAACAAGAAGAAATGGGACAGCCTCGATCCCAAGGTCCAGGCCTTCCTGACAACCAACCTGAAAAAGCTCGAAGATGACATCTGGGCGCTCAACGACAAGGAGCATCAGGTCGGCATCGACTGCAACATT
>CAYSCA010000006.1:41041-44398 GCA_964429465.1 uncultured Rhodospirillaceae bacterium | reverse complement strand
CGACCTCGCCGTCATGCTGCGCTTCTTCGAGCCGAAGCGCGAAGCGGTGTTCTAGGCACGAAAAAGCCCTCGCCTCGCGGCGAGGGCCGGATGGCACGTCCCGCAGCGGACGCGCCGGCGAAGCTCAGGCAGGCTTCTTGGCCTTCTTCGCCGGCTTGGCTTTCGCCTGCTTCTTTTCGCCGGTCTTCTTCTTCGCGGTTTTGGCCTTCTCGGCCTTCTTCTTCTCGGCCTTCTTCACCTGCTGGGTGGCCTGGGCCTCGGCGGCCGGGGCAAAGGCCGGCGCGACGGCGCCGGCAAGGAAGCCGGCCATGACAAGGGCGGCAGCGATCGTCTTCACGCGATTGAGCATTGGAGCATTTCCTGATGCATGTGCTGCATCCGCGACTCGCGGTGCATCGCGGAAAGTCTTGCGCCGCCGGCCCGGCGCGCGCAACAGGAGTATTTTTGATCGCTGGGCGGAAACGCTTACGGATTCTTTACGCCTGCAGCGCGGCCAGTTCGCGCCGGTGCTTCGGCACATCCGGGCGTTCGGCTGCCCGCCGCTCGAAATGAGGCTTTACCGCGGCTGTTTCGCCGCTCCGCCATCCCGCCTGCAGCCAGAGCTGCCAGAACAGGTCGCGCTGCGCATGGCTGCCGCCGATCTGCTGCAGGCCGTCGAGCGCCGGCCGGATCCGCGCGAATGCCGTCCGCCAGTCGCCGCGGCCGTAAGCCGCGACGCCTTCGGCCAGCGGCAGGCCGACATTGCGCCAGATGCGCCCTTCCAGCCGATCCGGCAGGCGCGCCGCATGATCGCGCAGGCTGCCCAGCAGCCGATCGGCCGCGGCATCGCGCCCGGCCCGGGTCAGGGCCAGCAGGTAATGCGCATCCAGGAACGGCTCGACATGCTCCGGCCCGCGCCTTTCGATGTAATCCGCGACATCCTGCCAGCGTGCGCCGGTCTCGGCGCCGGCGAATTCCAGCCGCGCCAGCAGGGACACCGCATTCACCTGGTCCTGGCTGTAATCCTTCCATACGCCCCAGACCTGCTCGTCATAGAGGCGCAGCGCTTCCTGCGGCCGGTCGGTATCGATGGCGAACAGCGCGGCATGCCACCAGTTATGGGTCCGCATGAAGGAGTTGCGGTCGGTCCAGGTATCGGCCATCTCGGTCATGAAGCCGAGGCCTTCCGCGCAGCGGCCCTGCGTCTCCATCACATGCGCCAGCGCGTGATGCGCCCAGGGCTCGGCGCGCTTGATCTCGACCGCCAGGCGGGCTGCCGTCTCGGCTTCTTCCAGCCGGTTCATCTCCTCCAGCGCGAAAGCCCGCATGCCATGCATCTCGGCGGTCGTGCGGTGCGCCGGCAGGGCGGCCTCGGCGACCTCCAGCATGCCGGCGAGGTCGCCGACATGGAACATATGGAACTGCGTCATCTTCACCGCGGCCAGGTCTTCCGGCCAGTGGGTGACGATCTCGCGGCACAGCGCGATGGCGCGCTCGGCATGGCCGTCCACCCAGGCCGCCGCCTGCCCGTGCCACAGCCGCTCGCGCTCGGTCGCCTTGGCCAGATGCGGCTCAGCGCCGCGCAGCCAGGGCCGCGCCTTGGCGATGGACTGGCCGGTCTGCAGGAACATCTCCAGCGCCGCCGCCTTGGCCTGCGCCATCACGCAGGCCGGATCGGCGCGCGCCGCGTCCCAGATCGACGCCGCGGTCGTGCCATAGGTGAGGAAGCTGGTGTCGAAGGTGTCGAGCCCGCTGACGACGGCAGGGTCGTCGGTCGCGATCGGCAGGCCCCAGCGGTCGCTCAGCATCGTCACTGCTGCCAGTCGTTGATGCGGTCCAGCGGATAGATCGGCCGCCGCACGTTCTTGTACGGGATGATGCGATTGTCCGAGGTGGTGACGCCTTCGCCGTCCAGCGTGAAGGTCGCCCTGGCCAGCGGCGCGAAACCGGCGCGGTAATGGATGCGCGATTTCAGCAGCAGGAATTTCTTGTGCTCGGGCTCGATGCCGACCGAGCGGAACACGCCGGTATCCCAGGGCTCGTGATGGCGCGAGACCACCACGATCTGCATGCGGCCTTCCACGTCCAGGACCGCCGTTGGCCCCATCATCACCTTGTAGCCGTTATACATCGGGCCGCGCACGATCCATTCGCCGTCGGTCAGCGTCCTGACCTTGCCGGTCAGTTTCAGCGGCTTGCCCTTCAGGTTGAGCGAAGGCATGTCGCTCTTGCCGCCGAGGTCCAGCGTGACGGTCGCGCCGACGCCGGCCTTCTGCATGATCTGCACGGCTTCCGGATCCCAGACCGCGCCGACCGCGACATCCTCCAGCCCCTGCTTCAGCACTTCGGCGATCACCATCATCACGTCCTGCGTGCCGCCCGAGCCGCAATTGTCGGCATGATCCAGCAGGATCACCGGTCCGCCGAGATTTTTCGCTCCCTCGCGCTTGGCCTTGGCCACCGTCTCGCCCAGGTCGCGATGCTGGTAGATATGCAGGTCGCGCCTGTCCCACACCTTGGCGGCGATGGCATCGGCGGCGGCATCGGCCTGGGCCTGGTCGTTGCCCACCGTGATCACCGTGGTGCCGGCATCCCGGATATCGGCCATGGCGAAGCCGCCGAAGACGCTGGCGCAGGGCAGGCCGTTTGCCTCTTCATCAAGGCAGGCCCGGATCGCCGATTTCATCGGCTCGTCATCGGTGCCCTGGCACAGCGTCTGCGACAGCAGCGGCAGCTGCCGCAACGCCATCGCCGGCTTCGGCCGCTTGCCGGCGAGATACTCCATCACCACGCGGCCGACCTGGCCGGCGACGGCATCCATATCGACATGCGGATAAGTCTTGTAGCCGATCAGCGCGGTGCAGTTGTCGACCATCTTGCGGGTGAGGTTGCAATGCAGGTCGAGCGTGACGGCGATCGGCAGGTCGGGGGCGATCCTGCGGATGTTTTCCAGCAGCGTGCCTTCGCCGTCTTCCAGGCCTTCGACGGCCATGGCGCCATGCAGGTCGAGCAGGCAGCCGTCGCAGCCGGCCTTCACCGCCGCCAGGATCGGATCGGTCAGGCGCCGATAGGCATCGGCCGTCACCGGGCCGCTCGGCATCGCCTCGGCCGCCATCGGCAGCACGACCTCGGCGCCGTATTCCTTTGCCAGGTTGAGATAGACGCCGAGCGGCATGTTGGTCTTCGCATAGGCGTCGATGGCGGCCTGGCCGGTATACAGGCCCCAGGCTTCGAAGCGCGCCCAGTCGGTGACGATCGGCGAGAAGGTATTGGTCTCGTGCTTCATCATCGCAAGGACGAGTTTCATCGGACGTTTCCTCTGGGGCGTTCGTTGGTAAGCAAACGAAAGTTTAGAGCGAAGGCCCGCGTCCTGTCACG
>CAYSCA010000006.1:0-40941 GCA_964429465.1 uncultured Rhodospirillaceae bacterium | reverse complement strand
GGCGCAAACAAAAACCCCGGCGGTTGCCCGCCGGGGTCTTCGCAGTTGCAGCAGCTAGGCTGCGGTCAGTTGTTGCGCTGGCCGAACAGGCTGAGCAGCGCCATGAAGATGTTCAGGAAGTTCACATAGAGCGAAACCGCCCCGAACACGGCCTGCTTGGTCTGGATGTCCGCCGCGGCGCCCTCGTAGAATTCCGACTTGATGCGCTGCGTGTCGAAGGCGGTCAGGCCGGTGAAGACCAGCACGGTGATCGCCGAGACCGCCATATGCAGCACGGTCGAGCCGAGGAAGATGTTCACCACGCTGGCGATGATCAGGCCGATCACGCCCATGAACAGGAAGCTGCCCATCCCGGTCAGGTCGCGCTTGGTGGTGTAGCCCCACAGGCTCATCGCGCCGAACATGGCGGCGGTGATGAAGAAGATGCGCAGGATCGAGGTGCCGGTATAGATCAGGAAAATGGTCGAGATCGACACGCCCATCGTGGCGGTGAAGGCCCAGTACAGGCCCTGCACGGCGCCGGCCGACATCTTGTTGGCGCCGAAGCTCATCACCATCAGCAGGCCGAGCGGGAGCAGCATGACCACGAAGGCCAGGCCGCTGCCGAACAGCGTGCTCATCACGGCCGGGGACTGCGATACCAGCAGGGCGACGATGGCGCTGAGCGCCAGGCCGGAGCCCATGTAATTGTAAACCCGCAGCATGTAGGCGCGCAGCGCCTGATCGACCGTCGCGCGGTCGATCGTAGTGGCGCCGTAGCCATAGCGCGGCTGGTTGAACGGCGTCGACATGGGTTGCCTCCTCAAATATGTCGTTGTGCAGAGGTATATTGTCAGCCCGGCCCCGGAATTCAAGGACAATCGGGCTTCCGTGCCGGCCTAAGTCATTTAAACGCCATAGTTTTCATTATTATGGCGCGGAATGTGACGGCCACCCTCGTCAGCCTGCGCCGCCTCCGCTATGACCCGGGCGCCGCAATGGCGGAAATCCGCCCAGCCAGAGAGTACCATGACCGATTTGTCGCCAACGGCCTCCCGGGCGTCTTCCGGGCCGCATTCCCTGCTCCGCCTGACGCTGATCCTGGGCGCGCTCAGCGCCTTCACGCCGCTGGCCGTGGATATGTATCTGCCCGGCCTGCCGGCGCTCGAGCGGGCGCTCGACACCGATGCCGGCAAGGTGCAGCTCACCCTGTCGATCTTCTTCCTCGGCCTGGCGATCGGCCAGCTCTTCTACGGGCCGCTGAGCGACCGCTTCGGCCGCCGCGCCCCCCTGCTGGCCGGCAATCTGCTCTATGTCGCCGCATCGATCGCCTGCGCCCTGGCTCCGAATGTCGACAGCCTGATCGCCGCCCGCTTCCTGCAGGCATTCGGCAGCTGCGCCGGCATGGTGATCGCGCGCGCCATGGTGCGCGACCTGTTCGACCCGCGCGAGGGCGCGCGGGTGATGTCGCTGCTGATGCTGGTGATGGGCGTGGCGCCGATCCTGGCGCCGCTGCTCGGCGGCTATGTGCTGGTCTGGTTCGGCTGGCCGGCGATCTTCTGGTTCCTGGCCGCCTTCGGCACCGCTGCGATGCTCGCCGCGCGCCTGTGGCTGCCGGAGACCCATGCGCGGGCCGCGGCCGCGCCCCGGCTCACCATCGGCTCGGCGCTGCGCAGCTATGCCGAGCTGCTGCAGCAGCGGCGCTTCATGGGCTATACCCTGGCCTCGGGGCTCGGCATGGGCGGGCTGTTCGCCTATATCGCCGGCTCGCCCTTCATCTTCATCGACCTGTTCGGCGTGCCGGCGCAGTCCTTCGGCTGGGTCTTCGGCATCAACGCCTTCGGCATCATCGGCATGTCGCAGGTCAACCGCGCGCTGCTGCGCCGCTTCACGCTCGACGAGGTGCTGATCGTCGCGGTCTGCGTGATGGCCGCCTCCGGCCTTCTGCTGCTCGCGGCGGCGGCCTTCTCGCTGGGCGGGATGTTCGGGATCTGGCTGCCGCTCTTCGCCTATGTCGCCAGCCTCGGCGCCGTGCTGCCGAACGCCGCCGCCAATGCCCTGGCGGGAGAGGCGCACCGCGCCGGCACCGCTTCGGCGCTGATGGGGATGCTGCAATTCGTGCTCGGCGCCGTCACCAGCGGGCTGGTCGGCGCGCTGCATAGCGGCAGCGCCCTGCCGATGGCCGCCATCGTCTGCGTCAGCGGCCTCGGCGGCCTGGCGGCGCGGCTGCTGCTGGTGCGCTAGGCCGTCCGCAGCAGCGGCGCCGGCTTCGCCGCCAGCGCCTGCCAGGCGCCGATCAGGCCGAGCGCCAAGGTCGCGATCACGCCGCCGATGGCGGTGAGCGCGGCGACGCCCGGCGCGAAGACGAAATTCGCGTTCATCAGCTGCGTCACCATCGCCCAGGCGGCCAGCCAGCCCAGTCCGAAGGCGAGCGCCGCGCCGACCAGGCCGACGATGCCGTATTCGATCAGATGCGCGGCCAGGATGTCGCGGCGCGTGGCGCCGAGCGCCTTCAGCACCGCGCTGTCCTTCAGGCGCCTGCGATGCTCGGCCGCCAGCGCGCCGGCCAGCACGAACAGGCCGGCGACCAGCGTGACGGCGGCCGCGCCGCGCACGGCGCCGCCGAGCTTCTCCACCATGGCATTCAGCTCGGTCAGCACGTCCTTCATGCGCACCACCGAGATATTGGGAAACTGCTTTGTGATGCCACGGAAGAGCGCGAGCTCCGCCGGGCCGTCGGCCTTCACCGTGGCGAGGAAGGTATGCGGCGCGCGCTCCAGCAGGCCGGGCGAGAAGACCAGCACGAAATTGATGCCGAAGGACGACCAGTCGAGCCGCCGGATATTGGCGATCTCGGCCTCGATCTCGCGGCCGAGGATGTTGACGGTGAGCCGGTCGCCGATCCACACGCCCAGGCCATGCGCGGCGCGCTCCTCCATCGAGATCAGCGGCGGGCCGTCATAGTCGGGCGGCCACCATTGCCCGGCCACCAGTTCCGAGCCCTCCGGCAGGGCGCGCGCATAGGTCAGGCCGCGGTCGCCCTGCAGCACCCAGCGCTGCTCGGGCGCCGCCTCCACCTGCTCGGCGGGCACGCCTTTCACTTTCGCGATGCGGCCGCGCAGGTTCGGCACGGCCTCCATGTCGCGCGCGCCGGGCGTCGCCTGCACCAGCGCCGCCAGCGGCGCGTGCTGCTGCGGCTGGATGTCGAGCATGAAGAAGGCCGGCGCCTCGTCGGGCAGGCGATCCTCCACCTGCGCATGCAGGTTGCCTTCGACCAGCGCGATGGCGACCAGCAAAGTCAGCGAGACACCGAGCGAGAGCAGCAAAGCCGCGGTCGCCGCGCCCGGCCGGTGCAGGCTGGCGAACGCAAGTTTCAGCCGTGCGCCGCGCGGCGGCTTGATGCGTCGCGCCAGCGCCGCGACGCCGAGCGCGAAAAGACGGAACAGCAGGAAGGCGGCGATGGCGCCGAGCACGAAATACAGCGCGAAGCGGCGCTCGGTGGCGCCCAGCACCGCCAGCGCGGCCAGCCCGGCGAACAGCGCCAAGGTCGCCAGCAGGTAGGGCGGGCGCGGCCAGCGCCGGCCGGGCGCCACCAGGTCGCGGTAGAGCGCGGCGGGACGGATATCGGCGGCGCGCGCCAGCGGCCAGATGGTGAAGGCGAGCGCCACCAGCAGGCCATAGGCGGCCGCCAGCAGCAGCGGCGGCCAGTAGAGGCCCGGCACCATCGGCAGCGGCATGATGCCGGCGAGCGCGCCGGCCGCGAGATTCGGAATCGCGGCGCCGATCGCGATGCCCAGCAGGATGCCCAGGCCGGCCAGCAGCATCGTCTGCCACAGATAGACGCGGAAGATGAAGCCTGTGGTGGCGCCGACCGATTTCAGCGTCGCGATCGTCGGCGTCTTGCCCTGCAGATGCGCATGCACGGCATTGGCGACGCCGACGCCGCCGATCAGCAGGGCGGTGAGGCCGATCAGCACGAGGAACAGCGCGGCGCGGTCGAGGAAGCGGCGCACGCCGGGACTGCCCTCGCGCCAGTCGCGGATGCGCCAGCCGGCCGAGGGAAAATCGCGCTCGGCCGCCTCCTGCACCGCCGCGGCGGTAACGCCCGGCGGCAGCGCGAGATGGTATTCCCAATAGGCGAGGCTGCCCGGCTGCACCAGCTGCGTCGCCGGCATCGCGTCGAGGCCGATCATCACGCGCGGACCGAGCGTGAAGCCGGCCGTGGCGCGGTCGGGTTCGCGGGCGATCACCGCGCGGATCTCGAATTCCGCCTCGCCCAGGGTGATGCGGTCGCCGATCGCGGCATCCAGCCGGATCAGCGCCTGCGGATCGACGGCCGCGCCGAACACGCCGCCGCGCGGCTGCAGCGCGGCCTGCAGATCCGCGCCGTCCTCCAGCTCCATGCGGCCGTAGAGCGGATAGGCCGGTCCGACCGCCTTCATCTCGACCAGCAGGCTCTGCCCGCTGCGCGGCGCATGGCCCATGACGCGCATCTGCACGCTTTCCGACAGGCGGCCCCGGGCGTCCAGGAAGGCGCGCTCGTCGGGCTCGGCCTGGCGATGGGTGAGCCGGAACTCGATATCGCCGCCGAGCAGCGAACGCCCGTCGCGCTCCAGGCCGGCGACGATGGCGGCCGACAGCGTACCGATGGCGGCGATCACCGCGACGCCCAGCGCCAGGCAGGCGACGAACAGGCGGAAGCCGCGCAGGCCGCCGCGCAGCTCGCGCAGGGAAAACCGCAGGCTCAGCATCTATTCGGCCGCCTTGAGGCGCGGCGTCACCGCGGCGATGCGGCCATCCTCGATCTGCACGACGCGGTCGCAGAGCGCGGCGAGATGGTCGTCATGGGTGATCAGCACCAGGGTGGATTGCAGCCTTGCGGCCTCGCTGAACATCAGATCGATGATCGCCTGCCCGGTGCTGCCGTCGAGATTGCCGGTCGGCTCGTCGGCCAGCAGCAGGGCCGGGCGCGGTCGACGGCATCCGGCGCATTGGCCAGTTCCAGCGGCACGGCGACATTCTCCAGCGCCGTCATGGTCGGGATCAGATGGAAGCTCTGGAACACGATGCCGACATGGTTGCGGCGCCACAGGGCGAGGCGATCCTCGTTCAGCGCGTTGAGATCGGCGCCGGCGACCCGCACGCGGCCCGCGCTGACCCGTTCCAGGCCCGCCAGCACCGCCAGCAGGGTGGATTTGCCCGAGCCCGACGGACCGACGATGCCGACCCGCTCGCCGGCCCGGATCTCCAGGTCGATGCCGCGCAGGATGTTGACCGGTCCGGCCGTGCTGGCGAGAGTGAGTTTCACCCCCTGGAGTGCGATCACCGCCGGATCGGCCGGGCTGCGGTCGACATCGGGCTGATCCGGTTTAAATGACGTCATGGATGGGTTTTTCCGCGGCGAAGGTGGCAATGATCAGGATACACGCAGGATATGGACTATTCCGGCGCTGGCGCAACGCAGGCATGGCCATTGCGGTGATGCTGGTCACGCTGGCCGCGCCTGCCGCGCTGGCCGCTCCGGTGAAAATCCTGGCGCTCGGCGACAGCCTGACCGCGGGCTACAACCTGCCGGCCGATGCCGCCTTCCCGGCGCAGCTGGAAAAGGCCCTGCGCGCCAAGGGCGTGCAGGCGAGCGTCATCAATGCCGGTGTTTCCGGCGATACCACGGCCGGCGGGCTGGCCCGGCTTGACTGGGCGCTGGCCGACAAGCCGACCCATGCGCTGGTGGCGCTGGGCGCCAATGACATGCTGCGCGGCCTGTCGCCGGAAGACGCCAGGGCCAATCTCGACAAGATCATCACCCGGCTGCAGCAGCAGGGGGTGAAGGTCATGCTGGTGGGCATGCTGGCCGCCCCCAATCTCGGGGCCGAGTATGGCCGGCGCTTCAATGCGATCTTCCCCGATCTGGCGAAGAAGCACGACCTGCCGCTCTATCCGTTTTTCCTCGAGGACGTGGCGAACAATCCGAAGCTCAACCTGGGCGACGGCCTGCATCCGAACCGCGAGGGCGTGGCGACCATGGTGCGCAAGATGCTGCCCCAGATTTTGGGGTTTCTCGGCAACTGACCGCAAATCATAGTTGTAAAACCGGAAGCGTACCGACAAGATAGGTCGTCGCCGCCCGCTTCCCGCAGGGTACCCCGTCCAGTCGCGTTGGGAGTTTTGTCATGGAGTTCCGTCGCTTAGGCCGCACCGACCTTTCGGTCAGCCTGATCTGCCTGGGGACCATGACCTGGGGCCAGCAGAATACGGAAGCCGAGGCCCATGCCCAGCTCGATTACGCGCTGGAGCGCGGCATCAATTTCATCGACACCGCCGAGATGTATCCCGTGCCGCCCCAGGCCGAGACGGCCGGGCGGACCGAAACCTATATCGGCACCTGGCTGAAGGCGCGGAAGAACCGCGACAAGATCGTGCTGGCGACCAAGGTGGCCGGCCGCGGCTATCCCTCGCGCGGCAGCTTCGAATGGCTGCGCGAGAAGGGCGTGGCCGCCACCGAGCTCAGCCCGAAGCAGATCCGCTACGCCGTCGAGGCCAGCCTGAGGAAGCTGCAGACCGATTACATCGATCTGTACCAGACCCATTGGCCGGACCGCACGACCAACAATTTCGGCAAGGCCGAATATGTCCATGCCGAGGAGCAGACCAACGCCATCGAGGACATCCTCGGCGCGATGCAGGACCTGGTGAAGGAGGGCAAGATCCGCGCCTTCGGGCTGTCCAACGAAAGCCCCTGGGGCGTGATGCGCCACCTGCATCTGGCGGAAACCCGCGGCCTGCCGCGGGTGGCCTCGATCCAGAATCCCTACAACCTGCTGAACCGCTGGTACGAGAGCGGGCTGGCCGAGATCACCCATCGCGAGGATGTCGGCCTGCTGGCCTATTCGCCGCTCGCCATGGGCGTGCTGGCCGGCAAGTATCTCGGCGGCGCCCGGCCGCCGGGCGCGCGGCTGACCTTGTTCACGCGGTTCACGCGCTACAGCAATCCCCAGGTCGACCGCGCCGCCGAGCGCTATGTCGCGCTGGCGCAGAAGCATGGCCTCGATCCGGCGCAGATGGCGCTGGCCTTCGTCAACACGCGGCCTTTCGTTGCCGCCAATATCATCGGCGCCACCAGCCTGGCGCAGCTGAAGACCGATATCGACAGCATCGACGTGAAACTGTCACAGGAGGTCATCGACGGCATCGAGGCGATCCATCGCGATCAACCGAACCCGGCCGCCTGATCCGTGTTCTAGTCAATACGGGTCGCGCGTCTCACCTGGGCGTGTAACGCCCGCTCCTGCGGAGGGCTGAGCCATGATCCGCTTGTTTGTCGCCCTGAGTTTCCCCGACGAGGTTCGCCGGTCGCTGGCAACGTTATGCGCCGGCGTGCCGGGCGCGCGATGGTCGAAGCCCGAGCAGTTCCATCTGACGCTCCGCTTCATCGGCGAGGTGGATGGCCGCCTGGCGCATACCATCGCCGAGGAATTGTCGGGCATCATGATGCCGTCCTTCGAGCTGAACCTGTTCGGCGTCGGCACTTTCGGTGACAAGCGCAAGACCCATTCGCTCTGGGCCGGCATCCGTCCCCATCCGTCGCTCAACCGCCTGCAGGAGAAGGTCGACAATGCCTGCCTGCGCGCCGGCGTGGCGCCCGACCGGCGCAAATTCTCGCCGCATGTGACCCTGGCGCGGCTGAACAACGCGCCGGTCGACCGGCTCGGCGCCTTCCTCAGCCACCACGCGCTCTACGAGGCGCCGCCCTTCGTGTGCGACCGCTTCGTGCTCTATTCCAGCTTCCTGTCCAGCTCGGGCGCCATCTACACGCCGGAGCGGGTCTACCGGCTCGACGGCCTGTCGGCGGAAGACGGCGCGGATGACTGGATGGCCGACGAGGCCGAGCACTGGGACCGGCAGGAAATGGCGGCCTATGGGCATGGCGACTGACCGGATGGCGGGCGTGAATGCGGTCTAGGCCGCGCTCCATCGTCATCCTGACCGGGGCCGGCATCTCGGCGGAATCGGGCCTGGGCACCTTCCGCGACAAGGACGGGCTGTGGACCAAATACGACCTCAACGAGGTCGCCACGCCGGAGGGTTTCTCGCGCAATCCCGCGCTGGTGCATGATTTCTACAACGCCCGGCGGCAGAACCTGATCGCGGCGGCGCCGAATGCCGCCCATGCCGCGCTGGCGGAACTGGAGCATCGCTGGGACGGCGAGCTGCTGTTGGTGACGCAGAATGTCGACGATCTCCATGAACGGGCCGGATCGCGGCGCGTGCTGCACATGCATGGCGAGCTGCGCAAGGCGCGCTGCGGCATGTGCGAGCATGTCTGCGCCTGGGACGGGGATCTCGGCCTTGCCACGCTGTGCCCGGCCTGCGGCGTGGCGCAGGGCATGCGGCCGCATGTCGTCTGGTTCGGCGAGATGCCGCTTTACATGGACGAGATCTACGCCGCCCTCGAGCGCTGCGACCTCTTCCTGTCGATCGGCACCTCGGGGCAGGTCTATCCCGCTGCGGGCTTCGTGGCCGAGCTGCGCCGCGCCGGCCGCGCCCATACGGTCGAGCTCAACCTCGATCCCTCCGAGGGCTATTCCCTGTTCGCCGAGGCGGTGTACGGGCCGGCCACCGAGATCGTGCCGGATTACGTGGCAACTTTGTTGCGTGACGACTGAGATCAATCGGATAGGTCGGCGGGGTCTTCCATCCGCAGAAGTGGTATTGCGACCGGCGGCCGGAATCCTTGTTGCGGGTTGCCCTGCCGCTGCCTAGTTTGGCCCGGCACCGTCATGAGCAAGTCACGCATCATCTCCTCGTCGCCGCCGCTGCGCTGGTATGACGGCGCCTTTGCCGATCCGGCGCTGGAGCGCGCGTTCCGGCGCTTCGAGGCGGACGGCACCATTCTCTATGCGCGGACGGCGCTGGCGATGGCGGGCATCTTGTTCGCCAGCTTCGGCATCACCGACTGGCTGTTCGCGCCGGCGCAGGCGGGCACCATGACGCTGATCCGTCTCGGCGTGCTGGTCGTACTTCTGGTCTGCTTCCTGATTGCCAAGGCCCCGGGGGTGCGCGAGCATTGGCAGGTGCTGATGCAGATCAGCGGCATTGCCATCGGCGGCGGCTTCGTCGCCATCGTCGCGCTCGCGCCGCTGCCGCTGCGGCACCTGTACCTGGACTGCGTGATCCTGGTCATCACCGGGATTTTCGTCGTGCTGCGCCTGGCGGTGCTGCGCGCGGCCGCCGTGGTGCTGGCGGTCGTCGTGATGTTCGATCTCAGCTTCCTGCTTTTCGGGATGGGCAGCCGGCAGGATTTCGCCGTCTACCAGCTGATGATCGTCGCCGCCACGGCGATCGGCGCCTTCTGCGCCTATATCTTCGAGCGGCAGCGGCGGCTTGCCTTCGTCGGCCGCTACGATGCCGAACGCCATGCCGGCTCGCTCGAACAGGCCCTGCGCAACACCGCCGAGGCGCAGTTGCGCGCCGAGCAGGCGGCACGCGTCAAGACCGACTTCGTTGCCCATGTCAGCCACGAACTGCGCACGCCGCTGAATGCGGTGATCGGCTTTGGCGAGGTGCTGGAGCGCGAGGTCTTCGGGCCGCTCGGCCATCCGAAATATGCCGAATATGCCCGCGATATCCGCGAAAGCGGCCAGCATCTTCTGTCCCTGATCAACGACGTGCTCGACCTGTCCAAGATCGAGGCGGGGCGTATGGAGCTGCATCGCGAGGCGCTGGTGCCGCAGGAGGTGGTGCGCGCCAGCCTGGTGCTGATCTCGGGCCTCGCCCAGGTGCGCGGCACGGCCGTGCGCGTCGAGGTCGATGCCGATCTGCCGATGATCGAGGGCGATGCGCGCGCCATCAAGCAGATGCTGGTCAACCTGCTGTCCAATGCGCTGAAATTCGCCCCCGAAGGCGGCGACGTGCAGGTCACCGCCAATGTCAGCGGCAAACATGTCGTCTTCGCGATCAGCGATAACGGGCCGGGCATGACCGACGAGCAGGTCGAGATCGCGCTGACGCCCTTCGGCCAGGTCAGCGGCCTGGTGGCGCAGAACGAGCGCGGCACCGGCCTGGGCCTGGCGCTCGCCAACCGGCTGGCCGAACTGCACGGCGCGCCGCTCGAAATCTATTCGGCGCCGGGCTTCGGCACGCGCGCCTGCTTCCGCATCCCGCAGGCAGTGGTCGCGGTGGCAGCAGCGGATTAGCGAAACCCTCACCCTCCCATGCGCGGCATGGGAGGGTGAGGATTTATTCCACGCTGGCCTCGATGCGGTCCATGTCACCGTCGGAGAGGCCGAGATGATGGCCGATCTCGTGGATCAGCACATGCCGCACCACGCGGCGCAGCGGCTCGCCGGTCTCGCACCAGTAATCCAGCAGCGGGCGGCGGTAGAGGAAGATCATCGCCGGCAGGGTGCCGGTCTCGCCGCGCTGCTCGGCGACGATGCTGCCGCCGCTGTAGAGGCCGAGCAGATCGAACGGCGTCTCGCAGCCCATCTCCTGCAGGGTTTCGTCGTCGGCGAATTCCGCCACCTGCACCGGCACGCCGTCGATATAGCGGCCCAGCGCCGGCCGCAGCCGCTTCAGCTCGGCTTCGGCGATGGCGGCCAGATCGTCCAGGTCGGGCGGGATCACATCCGGGTGAGAAACCATGCGGCGGATCGCCTCATTCCATGCCGCGCCGGTTGATGCGGCGGGTGCCGCGCGCTAGCTTCCCGCCAAAATCGGTCTTGAGGAAGATGCCATGGCTGTCGTGAGACTGGAAGGCGCCGCCCGCGAGACGGCGTTGCAGGCATTGCCCGGCTGGCATCCTGCCGCGGGACGGGACGCCATCGCCAAGACATTCAAATTCGCCGATTTCAACACGGCCTTCGGCTTCATGAGCCGCGTTGCGCTGATGGCGGAGAAGCTCGACCATCATCCCGAATGGTTCAACGTCTATAACCGCGTCGAGATCACGCTGACCACCCATGACGCCGGGGGCCTGAGCGAGCGCGATGTCGCGCTGGGCCGGTTCATCGATCAGGCTGCCGCCATGCTTGGCGGCAAGGCGGCCTAGATGGCGAAGCCGTCGCAGGGCGGCCCGGCCCAGCGCGGCCTGTTCCGCGGTCTCCTCATCACCGCCGTGCTGGCGGTGCTGGCCTTCACCGCCTATTTCGTCTTTTCCGCCCTGGTGCAGGAGGACGATGGCGCCGGCAGCGGCCAGGTGGCGATCGGCGGGCCTTTCGAGCTGGTCGACCACAATGGCCGGACGGTGACCGACAAGGATTTCGCCGGCCGCCTGATGCTGGTCTATTTCGGCTTCACCAACTGCCCCGATATCTGCCCGACCGGGCTGCAGACCATCGCCATCGCGATGGACGAGCTGGGCGCCGATGCCGACAAGGTGCAGCCGATTCTGATCACCGTCGATCCGGAGCGCGATACGCCGCCGGTGATGAAGGAATATGTGCAGGCCTTCCACGAGCGGATGATCGGCCTGACCGGCAGCCCGGAGCAGATCGCCAAGGTGGCGCGCGAATACCGGGTCTATTACCAGAAGGTCGCGCTGAAGGATTCCAGCCTCGGCTATTCCGTCGATCATTCCGGCTTCATCTATCTGATGGACGGGCAGGGCCGCTATCTCGCCCATTTCCGCCACGACGCCACGCCGGAGCAGATGGCCGAAAAGATCAGGAGCAAGCTCTGATCCGGTAGCTCGCAACCGGACTTGCCTCCGGATGATCGTTCACTATATGTGCCTGCATGGTGACGCGCCCGGGAATGGTCACCGCCCGGGCAGGAACGTCCACGCTACCCTCCGGTTGTCATCAGGACCGATCTCCGCGACCATTTGATTCCAATGGTTTAGGTCGCAGGAAGTTAATTTAGTCAGGAATAAGCATCAAATAGCAGCGAATTGAGCAGACATAAGCTCAGAGTCAGCAGGAGGAAGCCGCCGCAGCAGACCAGCGAGGTATCCATGGGCGATTTCGGCGATACAGCCATTCCTTTCGCCGCGTCAGGCGGGCGCCCGCCCGATCGCAGGCCGCAACCTGCAACCGCTGGTATAGGTTATCATTTCGCAATGCAAAAAAGATTATGCGGATGCGGAAGGATCGCTGTATTACAAATGAATAACAGGCGAATCGACCCTATATGTCGATTCGATAACAGCTTTCGTTTCAGTGCGGCCGCGCGGGGATGGCGCTGCCGGCACCGGCAGAAGGGGTGGGCCTGATGCTCTATTCGCTTTTCGAGATGCAGCATGCTGCACTGCAGCCAATGCGCGCCCTGGCGGAAGTCCAGAGCCAGGCGCTGAAGCTGCCCTACCTGCCGATCAATTACACGCCCGCCGCCCGCACCCTCGCGGCCGGTCTCGAGGTGTTCAACAACATCACCCGGCGCTATCCGAAGCCGAAATTCGGCTTCACCACCACCCTGGTGGACGGCCGGCCGCGCAAGGTGACCGAGCGGATCGCGCTGCGGCTGCCCTTCGGCCAGCTCAAGCATTTCGAGCGCGAGGGCTGCGCCGGGCGCCAGGATCCGAAACTGCTGATCGTGGCGCCGCTGTCGGGCCATTTCGCCACGTTGCTGCGCGGCACCGTGGAAGCGATGCTGCCCGAGCATGACGTCTATATCACCGACTGGCGCGATGCCCGCGACGTGCCGCTGCGCGAGGGTCCCTTCGGGCTCGACGACTATATCGATTACGTGCGGAAATTCATCGACCTGCTCGGGCCGGGCAGCCATGTGATGGCGGTGTGTCAGCCCTCCGTGCCGGTGCTGGCGGCCGTGGCGCTGATGTCGGCCGAGGACCATCCGAACCTGCCGCGCTCGATGACCCTGATGGGCGGGCCGATCGACACCCGGATCAGCCCCACCGTGCCGAACAACCTGGCCCAGGAACATTCGCTGGAATGGTTCGAGCGCAGCGTGATCAGCCGCGTGCCGTTTCCCCATGCCGGTTTCATGCGGCCGGTCTATCCCGGCTTCGTGCAGCTCACCGGCTTCATGACGATGAATCTGGACCGCCATGTCGGCGCCCATGTCCGGCTGTTCCACCACCTGATCAAGGGCGACGGCGACAGCGTCGAGGCGCATAACAACTTCTATGACGAATATCTCGCCGTCATGGATCTGCCGGCGGAATATTACCTGCAGACGGTGCAGCGCGTGTTCCAGGAGCACCAGTTGCCGCGCGGCCTGCTGGAATGGCGCGGCACCAGGGTGGATACCAAGGCAATCACCAAAACGGCGCTGTTCACCATCGAGGGCGAGAAGGACGACATTTCCGGCGTCGGCCAGACCCATGCCGCCCACACCATCTGCCCCAATATCCCGCAGGCGAAGCGGAAGCATCACCTGCAGGAAGGCGTCGGCCATTACGGCGTCTTCAACGGCCGGCGCTGGCGCGAGGGGATCGCGCCGAAGGTCACCGCCTTCATCCGCCAGCATCACAAGGGCTGAGCCTCGGGCTTTCCGGCAAGGCCGGTCTGTCCTAGCTTGGCGCCATGACCCGCGCGCTTCCCTACTGGCGCCGCAAACGCCTCGACCAGATGACGCCCTCGGAATGGGAGGCGCTGTGCGACGGCTGCGGCAAATGCTGCCTCTACCGGCTCGAGGATGAGGAAACCGGCAAGCTCGAGCAGACCAATGTCGCCTGCAAGCTGCTCAACTGCGCCACCGGGCAATGCAGCAACTATCCCAGGCGCAAGAAGATCGTGCCGGACTGCATCCAGCTCACGCCGGCCAAGGTGGCCAGGATGGACTGGCTGCCGAAGACCTGCGCCTACCGCCTCGTCCATGCCGGCAAGGACCTGCCCTGGTGGCATCCGCTGAAAAGCGGCAGCCGCGAGACGGTGCACCAGGCCGGCATGTCGGTGGCCGGGCGCTGCATCTCCGAGAAGGAGGCCGGCGAGCTGG
The DNA here is from genome assembly GCA_964429465.1 of uncultured Rhodospirillaceae bacterium. Lineage (GTDB taxonomy): Bacteria > Pseudomonadota > Alphaproteobacteria > Ferrovibrionales > Ferrovibrionaceae > Ferrovibrio. The sequence goes on along the minus strand of CAYSCA010000006.1, from coordinate 27,069 downwards.
AAGACCACGTCGTCTACTGGCTCGATCATCGCGGGCCGCCCAAGCCCCCGCGATAAGCCGGCCTCCGCGATAAGCCGGCACCTCGAAAGGCCCCGATCGCGCCTTATATCGATGGCTCCCCCTGACGGAGGCCGCCATGCGACATCTCGCGCTGCTTCTTCTCCTGCTGGGCAGCCCCGCGCTTGCCCAGACCCCGCCGCCGCATCCCGCCGATCCGGCCGCGCCCAATGACTGGAACCGGCTGAGCAACGAAAGCCGCCGTCTGGAGCAGGAGCGCGAGCAGCGCCAGCAGCAATCGCAGCAGCAGCAGCGCTTCGAGGCCGAGCGCCAGGACATGGAGCGGCAGCGCCGCAACCAGCTCGACCAGCTGCGCATGGAGCAGAACCAGGAACGCCGCATGCCGCAGCGTTAGCCGCGCAGACGACTGGCGCGAGGCCGGCCTTCCCCGCTATCTTCGGCGCTCCCGGGGGAGACCGCATGCTCGATGCCGACCTGATCGCCAAGTTCCGCGCCGTGAAACTGCTGTCGCTCGATCTCGACGGCACGCTGACCGATGGCGGCATCTACTACACCGACGAGGGCACCGAGCTGCGGAAGTATTTCGTGCAGGACGGCTTCGGCATCCTGATGGTGAAGGAGGCCGGCATCGAGGTGGCGCTGATCACCATGAGCGACACGCCGTCCATCGCGCGGCGCATCGAGCGGCTGAAGATCCGCTTCGGCCATATGGGCGTGCGGCACAAGCTGCCGGCGCTGAAGGAAATCTGCGCCGAGCTCGGCATCGGGCTGGAGCAGGTCTGCCATGTCGCCGACGACCTCAACGACCTCGACGTGCTGCAGGCAGTCGGACTGCCGATTGCCGTCGCCAATGCGCGGCCGATGGTGAAATCGGTGGCGGCCTATGTCACTGAGGCCGGCGGCGGCCACGGCGCCGTGCGCGAAGTCTGCGATCTCATTCTCGAGCACAAGCTGTAAAGAAGGACGGAGGATAATCATGGCCATCGATTTCAAGGGCCGCGTTGCCATTGTCACCGGAGCCGGCGCGGGCCTGGGCCGCAGCCATGCGCTGCTGCTGGCCGAGCGCGGCGCGAAAGTGGTGGTGAACGATCTGGGCGGCGCGGTGGACGGCACCGGCGGCTCCTCCAAGGCGGCCGACCAGGTCGTGGCCGAGATCAAGGCGAAAGGCGGCGAGGCGGTCGCGAATTACGACAGCGTGTCGGAAGCCGCCAGCGCGGCCAATATCGTCAAGACCGCGACGGATGCCTTCGGCCGCGTCGACATCGTGGTCAACAATGCAGGCATCCTGCGCGACAAGACTTTCGCCAAGATGGAGATCGCCGATTTCGACACGGTGGTCGACGTGCATTTCCTCGGCTCGGCCTATGTCACCAAGGCGGCCTGGCCGGTGATGCAGCAGCAGAATTACGGCCGCATCGTCATGACCTCTTCCAACTCGGGCCTCTATGGGAATTTCGGCCAGTCGAATTATGCCGGCGCCAAGATGGGCGTGGTCGGGCTGATGAACGCGCTGAAGCAGGAAGGCGCCAAATACGGCATCCTGGTCAACACCATCGCGCCGGTCGCCGCCACGCGCATGACCGAAGCGCTGCTGCCGCCCAAGCTGCTGCCGCATCTCAAGCCGGAATACGTCTCGCAGGCCGTGGCCTATCTCTGCTCGGAAGCCTGCAACGCCACCGGCGACATCATCTCCGCCGGCGCCGGCTTCTACGCCAAGATGCAGATCATGGAATCGCAGGGCATGTTCTTCGGCGTCGATGCCAAGGTGACGATCGAGGATTTCGCCGCCAATTATGCGAAGATCACCGACATGGCGAAGCCGCAGCATTTCGGCTCGTCGATGGAAGAGGTTGCCCACATCGCCAAGCCCTTTGTCGGCGACTGAGGGTCAGCGCGGCAGCCGCTCCAGGATCGCCGCCTTCAGCGTCTCCACCACCGCCTCATGGCCGGTGGCGTAATGCTGGCCGCGTTCGCCCATCTGGCGGCAGGTGGCCGGCGCGCCCAGCAGCGAGGCGGCGACTTCCGCCAGGCCTGACGCCTCGGGCACCTGCCGCGCGCCGCCGGCTGCCAGCAGCCCCGCCGTCGCTTCGCTGAAATTGAACATGTGCGGCCCGAAGATGACGGCGCAGCCCAGCCGCGCCGGCTCCAGCGGGTTGTGGCCGCCATGCGGCACCAGCGAGCCGCCCATCACGGTCAGCGGCGCCAGCCGGTACCACAGGCCGAGCTCGCCCAGCGTGTCGGCGATATAGATATCCGTCTTCGCGTCCGGCAGGTCGCCGCGCGAGCGCAGCGCGATGCGCAGGCCGGGCGAGACCAGCGCCGCCGCCAGTTCCGGTCCGCGCTCGGGATGGCGCGGCACGATCACGGTCAGCAGCCCGGCGAAATGCGGCTCCAGCACGCGATGCGCCAGGGCCGCCATGGCTTCCTCGCCCGGATGGGTGCTGGCGATCAGCCAGCGTGGACGATCGCCCAGCCGGGCCTGCCACTCCGTCACGGCGGCCTCGTCGACCGGCAAAGGCGGTGCCGCCAGCTTCAGGTTGCCGACCTCCCGGACATCCGTGGCGCCGAGCCGCCGCAGCCGTTCGGCATCGTCATGGGTCTGGGCATAGATCGCATCGAAGCAGCCGAGCAGCCAGCGCGCGGTGCCGGGCGCCATCTGCCAGCGCCGGCAGGAGCGCTCCGACAGCCGCGCATTGATCAGCAGCGCCGGCAGCCGGCGATGCCGCAGGCCGTCCAGCAGCCCGGGCCAGAATTCCGATTCCGTCCACAGCGCCAGGTCGGGGCGCCAGTGATCGAGAAAGCGGTCGACCGCGCCGGGAAGATCGACCGGCACGAACTGGTGCAGGATGCCCTCGCCGTAATCCATCGCCGCGGTGCGCTGCTGCACCAGCCTGGCCGAGGTCACCGTTCCCGTCGTCAGCAGCAGGGTGATATCCGGTTTCGCCGCCCGCAGCGCCTGCAGCAGCGGCAGCAGCGCCTGCGCCTCGCCCACGCTGGCGGCATGGCACCAGACCAGCGCGCCGGCGGGACGCGGCAGCGAGGCATGGCCGAAGCGCTCGCCCAGCCGGGCGCCGCTTTCCTTGCCGCGTTCGGCGCGGCGCTGCAGCCACAGCCCGACGAAGGGACCGAGCAGAATGCCGGTGCCGCGCCATAAATTTCGCCGCCAGTCGAAAGCCATTGCCGGATTTGCCCGTTTTCTCCGGATTGCAGATTGCCGTAACGGGAGCGTGGCGGGAAGACTTACGGCTTGCCCGATTGCGGCATGGCTGGCAGCCTTGCCGTTTCAGTCGGGGGGATCGGTCATGGCGGACGGACAGCAGGAAAACAGCGTGCGTGTCGAGAAGCGCGGCAGCATCACGACGGTCATTCTCGACCGCGCGCATGCCCGCAATGCCGTCGACCGCCCGACCGCCGATGCGCTGCGCCAGGCATTCAGGGATTTCGAGGCCGATGACGCGGCGCGCGTCGCCGTGCTGTGGGGCGCGCATGGCAATTTCTGCGCCGGCGCCGATCTCAAGGCGGTGGCCGACGGCGACAGGCGCAACGACGTGGCGCCGGAAAGCGAAGGCCCGATGGGCCCCACGCGGCTGCATCTGTCGAAGCCGGTGATTGCTGCGGTGTCAGGCTATGCCGTGGCCGGCGGACTGGAGCTGGCGCTGTGGTGCGATCTGCGCGTCGCCGAGGAGGATGCAGTCTTCGGCGTGTTCTGCCGGCGCTGGGGCGTGCCGCTGATCGATGGCGGCACCGTGCGCCTGCCGCGCCTGATCGGCCATAGCCGGGCGCTCGACATGATCCTCACCGGCCGTCCGGTGAAGGCCGACGAAGCGCTGCAGATGGGCCTTGCCAACCGCGTGGTGCCGAACGGCACGGCCCGCGCGGCGGCGGAACAGCTGGCCGAGGAGATCGCGCGCTTCCCCAATGCCTGCATGAAGGCGGATCGCGCTTCCAGCTACCGGCAATGGGACCTGTCGCTCGATGCGGCGCTGCATGACGAGGCCGAAGGCGGCTATCCGATCGTCGAGCAGGAAGCGATCGCCGGCGCCGCGCGCTTCAAGAGCGGACTCGGCCGCCACGGCGACTTCTCGTCGATCTGACCGCCGCCGGCTGCGGCAGCAGGCCCAGCATCTTCTTCATCACCGTGGGCAGGGCGGCCTCTTGCGGCTGCTGCCATAATCCGTCCAGCGCGGCGGCGTCCTGCGCCGCGATCCGGCCATGCACGGCGCCGATCTTCAGCGTGAAATGCGTGAAGACATGCTCGGCGGCGGCATCGACGGCCTGCCATTCGACCGCGGCCGGCGCATGGGAGGCCGCCTCATCATTATGCCAGGCCTGGTCCCGCCAGGGCGCGCTCGGCACTTCCAGCATGCCGCCCAGCAGGCCCCTGGGCGGCCGCCGGCGCAGCAGGATCGCGCCGTCCGCGCGTTCCAGCAGGAAGGCGATGGTATGGCGTACCGGCCGCTCGGCCTTCGCCGCCTTGCGCGGCAGTTCGCCGGCAATGCCGAGCGTGCGCGCCCGGCAGGGCTCGGCCAGCGGGCAGAGCAGGCATTCGGGATTGCGCGGCGTGCAGATCGCCGCGCCCAGATCCATCATGCCTTGGGCGAAATCGCCGGGCCGCTTTGCGGGCGTGACGCGCGCAGCGAGTTCGCGCAATTCCGGCTTGGCCTGAGGCAGCGGGGTGGTGACGGCAAAGACGCGGGCCAGCACGCGCTCGATATTGCCGTCCAGCACCGCGGCAGGTTTATCGAAGGCGATCGCGGCGATCGCGGCCGCCGTATAGGCACCGATGCCGGGCAGCTGCAGCAGCGCCGCCTCGCTGTCGGGGAATTGGCCGCCGAACCGCTCGCTGACCGTCTGCGCGCATTTGTGCAGGTTGCGCGCGCGGGCGTAGTAGCCGAGCCCCGCCCAGGCCTCCATCACCGCGTCGACCGGCGCCGCGGCCAAGTCCTGCACGTGCGGCCAGCGGGCGGTGAATTTCAGGAAATACGGGATGACGGCCGGCACCGTGGTCTGCTGCAGCATGATCTCGCTGAGCCACACGCGATACGGCTCCATCGGCGGCGCGCCGGGCGGGCTGCGCCAGGGCAGGGTGCGGTGATGCCGGTCGTACCAGGCCAGCAGCGGCGCAACGATCCCGTCCGGGCTGCTTGCTTCGGTGCGGCGGGCTTTGGGCATGGCCGGACCCTAGGTTTTGCCGATCCCGCGGGCAAGCGTCGCCGCGCCGGGCTTTGCGGCGTAGAATGAAGGAATGAGCGATGAGTCGAACAAACGTGATCCTGGCAAGCGCGACTCCGGCAAGCGCGATCCGGGCAATCGCGATCCGGGCCGCCGCCAGAACGCGCCCAGGGCGCTGGGCCTGACGCTCGGCCGGCTGACCCGCCCGGTGCTGAAGCAGCGCGGCGCGGCTTTGGCCGATATCCTGTCGCGCTGGAGCGAGATCGCCGGACCGCTGCTCGGCAATGAGACCCAGCCCGAGCGGCTGATCTATGCGGCCGGCGCCGGCCATGCAGCGATGCTGGAGATCGCCGTCAGCCCGGCTTTCGCCCTGGAATTGCAGCACCTGAGTCCGCTGATCGTCGAGAAGGTGAACGGCTATTTCGGCTACCGCGCGGTCTCCGGATTGCGGCTGAAGCAGAGGCCGATCCGGCCGCCTTCCGAGTCGCCGGTTGCGGCGGTAGCCAAAGCCCGGCCCCTGACCCCGGCCGAGCAGGCGCAACTGGCCGCCCTGCTGGACGGCATCGCGGATCGCGAACTGCGCCAAGCCCTTGAAAGCCTTGGACGATCACTTCTCGGTGCGAAGCGCTAGAGCGCCTTGCAGGCGCCAGATTCTTGTGGATAACGGCAGAGTCCGGTTGAGGCCGGGTTCACCCACTCATACAATGCCCCTCAAGATGTAGGGGGTCGGAGTATCATTATGAAATATATACAGCGTTTCCGGTCCTGCCTTGCGTCCATGCTCCTGATCATGGCGGCGCTCACGGCCCTGCCGGCCTTTGCCCAGACCTCCGCCCAGGCCCCGGCCGATCCGCGCCTCCAGGACATGGTGCTGGGCAAGCCCGAGGCGCCGATCACCATCATCGAATACGCCTCGCTGACCTGCCCGCATTGCGCGCGCTTCCACAGCGACACGCTGCCGACGATCAAGAAGGAATTCATCGATACCGGGAAGGCGAAGCTGATCTTTCGCGACTTCCCGCTCGACCAGGTGGCCTTCGCCGGCTCCATCCTGGCGCGCTGCGCCGGGCCGGAGAAATACTTCACCTATCTGAACGTCCTGTTCGCGCAGCAGCACCAATGGGCCGCCGCCAAGGATCCGGTCGCCGGCCTGAAGCAGATCGCGCGGCTGGGCGGCATGCCGGCCGAGCAGTTCGAGAAATGCCTCGCCGACAAGCCGCTGGGCGATTACATCCTCGCGCAGCGGCTGGAAGGCAACCAGAAATTCCACGTCAATTCGACGCCGACGCTGATCATCAACGGCAAGGTCGAGCCCGGCGCGGCTTCGGTCGAAGAGTTGCGCAAGAAGCTTAACGCGCTGGCCGAGTAACGGCCGGCGCGAAGCGGCCCGGTACCGGCCGCGCGTCATCGAAAGGGAGTCCCCGTGCAGTTCACCAAGTTGCGCCTGTCCGGTTTCAAGTCCTTCGTCGAACCGACGGATTTCATCATCCATCCGGGCCTGACCGGCATCGTCGGCCCGAATGGCTGCGGCAAGTCGAACCTGGTGGAAGCCCTGCGCTGGGTGATGGGCGAAAACTCGGCCAAGCGCATGCGCGGCTCGGGCATGGACGACATGATCTTTGCGGGCACGGCGACACGGCCGGCCCGCAATATCGCCGAAGTGACGCTGACGCTCGACAACAAGACCCGCACCGCGCCGGCGGCCTTCAACGAGCAGGAAATCCTCGAGATCACGCGCAAGATCGAGCGCGAGAAGGGCTCCGACTACGAGATCAACGGCAGCGACGTGCGCATGCGCGACGTGCAGCTGCTGTTCGCCGATCTCGCCTCCGGCGCGAATTCGCCGGCGATGGTCAGCCAGGGCCGCGTCGGCGCCATCATCAACGCCAAGCCGACCGACCGCCGCATGCTGCTGGAAGAGGCGGCCGGCATTTCCGGCCTGCATTCCCGCCGGCACGAGGCCGAATTGCGGCTGAAGGCGGCCGAGCAGAATCTGGAGCGCGTGGTCGATGTGATCGGCCAGCTCGACAACCAGCTGCAGAGCCTGAAGCGCCAGTCGCGCCAGGCCAGCCGCTACCGCAACATCGCCGGGCAGATCCGCAGGACCGAGGCGATCCTCTACCACCTCAAGCACGAGCATCTGCGCCAGGCTCTGGCCGAGGCCGAGCAGGCCCTGCATGCGGCCGAGCGCGATGTCGCCGACCGCACCCTGCAGGTCTCGGAAGCCCATGAGGCCGAGCGCATCGCCGCCGAGGCGCTGCCGCCGCTGCGCCAGCATGAAGCCGAGGCCGGCGCGAAGCTGCACCGGCTGGCGGTCGCGCGCGACGGGCTGGAGGCGGAAGAGGCGCGCGCCCGCGAGGCGGCCGAGCAGGTGCGCGGCCGGCTGGCGCAGATCGCCAGCGATGCCGAACGCGAAAGCGCGCTGGCGCAGGATGCCGAGGACACCGTGGCGCGGCTCGCCGCCGAGACCGAGCAGCTGGAAGCGCAGCGCGCCGGCGAGGCCGAGGCGCAGGCCGCCGCCGAAGCCGGCGTGGCCGAAGCCCAGGGCAAGGTCGACGAGCGCCAGGGCGAGCTGGATCGCCTGACCGACCGCGCGGCCGAGGAACAGGCGCAGCGCGCGCGCCTGCGCCAGGCCATCGAGGATGCCGGCCGCCGGCTGGAGCGCCTGCGCGCCCGGCTCGAGGAGCTCGCGGCGGAGGAGCAGCGGCTGCAGGAGCAGACCGAGGCTCTGGCCGAAGCCGAAACCGCCAATGCCGAAGTCGAGGCCAAGCAGGCCGCGGTGGAATCGGCCCGGCAGGCGCTGGACGGTGTCGAGGCCGAGCATGCCCAGAAGATCGAGGCCGCCCGCCAGGCCTATGAAGCCGTCGAGGCCGAACAGGCGCGGCTGATCGAGGCCGCCCGCGCCGGGCTGAACGCCGTCGAGGCCGAGCATGCGCAGAAGATCGCCGCGGTGCGCGGCGGGGTCGAGGCTGCCGAAGCCGCCCGCGCTGCCCGGCAGCAGGATGAGCAACAGGCGCGCGACGCCTGGCAGGGTTTGCAGGGCGAGCTGACCCGCCTGAAGGCCGAGGAAGCCGGCCTCACCAAGCTGCTGAAGCTGGATGAAAGCAACCTCTTCCCGCCGCTGATCGACCAGGTCACCGTCGAGCCCGGCTACGAGAAGGCGCTGGGTGCTGCGCTGGCCGACGAGCTGAACGCTGCGACCGACCGCAATGCGCCGATGCACTGGGATGCGCTGCCGCCGCTGTCGGATGCGCCGGCGCTGCCCTTCGGCGCCGAGCCGCTGTCGAAATACGTCACCGGCGCCGCAGCCCTGCAGCGCCGCCTGAGCCAGATCGGCCTGGTGGCCGACGATGCCGATGGCGCGCGCCTGCGTGCCGATCTCAAGCTGGGCCAGCGTCTGGTGACCAGGTCCGGCGCGCTGTGGCGCTGGGACGGCTTCACCGTGAAGGCCGGCGCGCCGACCTCGGCCTCGGTGAAGCTGGAGCAGCGCAACCGGCTTGCCGATCTGCGCGAGGAGCTGCGCGAGCTGGAAGGCCGGCTCAGCGATGCGCAGCGCGCCTATGAAGAGGCGCGCCGCGCCACCGAGGAGGCCGCCGTCGCCGAGCGTGCCGCGCGCCAGGCCGTCGCCGCCGCCGAGGAAGAGCGCAATGCGGCCCGCCAGCAGGCCGCCGCCATCGTCCAGACCGCCGAGCAGAACCGCGCGGAAGCGCGCAATGCCGCCAGCAATATCGTTCAGGCCGCCGAGCGCGCCGCCGCCGAGGCGCGCGACCAGGCCGGCCAGGTGGTTGCCGCCGCCGAGCGCGAGCGCCAGGGCGCGCGCGACCAGGCGAACCAGGGCATTGCCACGGCCGAGCGCGAGCGCAATGCCGCCCGCGAACATGCCGCCCAGGGCATCGCCGCGGCCGAGCGCGAGCGCAATGCCGCCCGCGAGCGCGCCAACCAGGATATCGCCCGCGCCGACCGCGAACTGGGCCAGGCGCGCGACCGCCAGGCCGAGATGGTGCGCAAGGAGGCCGAGCGCCAGTCGCGCCTCGCCGCCCTGGCCGAGCAGAAGCAGCAGACCGAAGGCGAGATCGCCGAAGCCGGGCAGGCCCGCGCCGCCGAGGAAGCGGCGCTGGCCGCGATGCCGGCGGAAGACGAGGTGCGCCAGCTGATCAACATGGTGCGCGACGAGGTGAATGCCCTGCGCCAGGTGCTGGTCGAGCGCCGCGCCGCGCTGGAGCAGCTGCGGCTGGATGCCCAGGCGCGCGCCCGCCGCCTGGAGGCCATCGTCATCGAGCGCCGCGCCGCCCAGGCGCGCAACGAAAGCGCCAGCCAGCAGCTGGCCCAGCTCGGCGCCCGCCAGGCCGAAGCCACCGCGGAGCTGGAGAAGCTGGAGCAGATCCCGCGCGAACTGGAAGGCCGCCGCACGGCCCTGCTGGAGCAGATCGAAGCGGCCGAAGCCGCGCGCACGGAAGCCGCCGGCCACCTCGCCAATGCCGAAGCCGCCCAGCAGCTTGCCGCCAAGACCGCGCGCGAGATCGAGCAGCTGCTCGGCACCGCGCGCGAGGAGCGCGTGCGCGCCGAATCCGATCTCGAGCATCAGCGCGTCAGCATGGACGAGCTGGCGATCCGGGTGCGCGAGGCGCTGGACTGCACGCTCGATGCCGTGCTGAAGGCGGGCGAGGTGGATGAGGGCGAGGAATTCCCCGACCTGACCGTCGTCGAGAACCGGCTCGAGCGTCTGCGCAAGGAGCGCGACAATATGGGTCCGGTGAACCTGCGCGCCGAGCTGGAAGCCAACGAGGTGGAAGAGAAGCTCACCTCGCTGCAGACCGAGCAGACCGATCTGGTCGCCGCCATCGAGAAGCTGCGGCAGGGCATCACCTCGCTCAACAAGGAAGGCCGCGAGCGCCTGCTGGAGGCCTTCCAGAAGGTGGACGGCCATTTCCAGAAGCTGTTCGTCGAGGTCTTCGGCGGCGGCCGCGCCCATCTGCAGCTGGTGGAATCCGACGATCCGCTGCAGGCCGGCCTTGAAATCTATGCCTCGCCGCCGGGCAAGCGGCTGCAGCTCATGTCGCTGCTCTCGGGCGGTGAGCAGGCGCTGACGGCCCTGTCGCTGCTGTTCGCCGTCTTCCTCACCAACCCGGCGCCGATCTGCGTGCTGGACGAAGTGGACGCGCCGCTGGACGATTCCAACGTCGAGCGGCTGTGCAACCTGATGGAAGCGATGGCGCGCCAGACCTCCGATATCGGCGAGGGCACCCGCTTCATCGTGGTCACCCACCATCCGATCACCATGGCGCGCATGGACCGCCTGTTCGGCGTCACCATGGCCGAGCGCGGCGTCTCGACCCTGGTCTCGGTCGACCTCGCCGGCGCCGAGGCGATGAAGGCGACGGCGTAGCTTTCCTGATCGCGATGCCGGAACCTGCCCGGCGGCTGACGGCAGGACTTACGCGCTCACCATCGGCGTGAATCCGTAGCTGCCCTCCAAAAGCGCGCCGCGGAAATCGGCTTCCGTGGCCGTCACGCGCAGCAGGTTGGCGCCGCGCAGGTCGGTGCAGATCAGCAGCGTGCCGGTGAGGTCGGCGCCGGCGAGGTTGGCCTCGCTCAGATCCGCGCCGCTCAGGTTCAGCTTTGCCAGCATCGCATTGGCGAGGTTGCAGCCGCGCAGCATGGCGCGGCGGCCCCGGCCGCCATCGCTGCTGATCCAGTCCTGGTGCTCGGCGACGATCGTCTGCAGCTGCTCGGGCGCGACCGGCTTCGGCAGCTTGCCGCCGGCGGCCTGGACCGCTTCGGCCATGCCGGGTGCCATGTCGGCCAGGGCGAAATCGGCGCCGCGCAGATCGGCGCCGAAGAAATTCACCTTCTCCAGCCGGGCGAAGGCGAAGGAGGCATCCTGCAGGTTGGCCTTCTCGAAGCTCGCCTCGGTCAGCACCGCGCCGGCGAAGGAAGCGCCCTTCAGGCTGGCGGCATGCAGCCGCGTCGCCACGCCGGGATCGGCGCTGCCGGCGGGCTTGTAGGGGCCGAGCTGCGCCTCGTTGAGTTTGGTATTCACCAGCACCGCGCGGCTCAGATCGGCGCCGCGCAGATCGGCCCTGGCGAAATTGGCATCGGTCAGGTCGGCGGCGGTCAGGTCGCAGGCCGGCAATTCGGCTTCCGAGAAATTGCTTTCGCGCAGGTCGGAGCAGGACAGCCGGCAGAAGGGCAGCAGCGCCTTGTGCAGGTTGCGCCGGCGCAGCTGCACGGCATCGAAATCGGTCTTCTCCAGCTGCAGCCGGCGGCCGATGCGCACCGAGCCGCCGAGCGACTGCACATAGCGGCCGTGCGACTCCAGAAGTTCCCCCAGATTGGGCGGGCAGGTGGCGTAGGTGGGCGGCATGGCGGGTGGTCTGGCGATGGTCGTCTCAGGATTCCTACAGGACAGGTTACGGGTCGGTGAACAAAAAAACGGCGCCTTCCGGCGCCGTTCGGATCGTCAAAGCAGGCCGGCAATCACCCGGTCGGGCGGCGCATGGCCGTCGGCGAAGGTCTTGATGTTGATGATCACCTTCTCGCCCATGTCGATGCGGCCCTCCAGCGTGGCCGAACCCATATGCGGCAGCAGCACGACGTTATCGAGCTCCAGCAGCTTGGGATTCACCGCCGGCTCATGCTCGAACACGTCCAGCGCGGCGCCGGCGATATCGCCCTTGCGCAGCTTGCGTACCAGAGCGTTCTCGTCGATCACCTCGCCGCGCGCGGTATTGACGATATAGGCATGCGGCTGCATGAGGTCGAGGCGGCGGGCCGAGAGCAGATGGAAAGTCGCCGGCGTATGCGGGCAGTTCACCGAGATGATGTCCATGCGCGCCAGCATCTGGTCGAGGCTTTCCCAGTAGGTCGCCTCCAGCTCCTGCTCGACGCTTTCATGCACCCGCTTGCGGTTGTGGTAATGGATCGACAGGCCGAATGCCTTGGCGCGGCGGGCGACCGCCTGGCCGATCCGGCCCATGCCGACGATCCCGAGCCGCTTGCCCCAGATGCGCTGGCCCAGCATCCAGGTCGGCGACCAGCCGTCCCATTTGCCCTGGGTCAGCGCGGCGGCGCCTTCGACCAGGCGGCGCGGCAGCGCCAGCAGCAGGGCCATGGTCATGTCGGCCGTGTCTTCGGTCAGCACGCCGGGCGTGTTGGTGACGGTGATGCCGCGGCTGCGGGCGGCGGCCAGGTCGATATGGTCGACGCCGGTGCCGAAATTGGCGATCAGGCGGAAATTCGGGCCGGCATGGGCGAGGATCGCGCCGTCGATGCGGTCGGTGATGGTCGGCACCAGCACGTCGGCGGTCTTCACCGCCTCGACCAGCTCGGCCTGGGAGAGCGGCTTGTCCGGCACGTTCAGGCGCGTGTCGAACAGCTCCATCATCCGGGTCTCGATCGGATCCGGCAGCTTGCGGGTCACGATGACCAGAGGGCGCTTCTTCGGCGTGGACATTGAGGCGTTTCCAGCTCCGCGGCGGGGAGGGGCGTTGGGCCCTCTCTAGCAGATCGATTTATCCGAGACAAACCTTGGGCAGGCCGAAATCGGCTGCCGCCGCGGCAGCGGGACGGCGCCGCGGGCCGGCGAGACGGCGGATGGCGGAAGGGATGCTCCGTTTGCATACGAACGGAGCGGCGAGGCGGGGCAGCACACGACCCGCGTGTGCATCAGCGGACATAGAGCGGCATATACTGGCGGATATTGCGCTCCAGCTCGCGGTTCACGTCCATCATGGTCTCGCGCACCAGGTCGTGGATGATGCGGTCGCGGTCGTTCAGCGTGGCTTCCTCGCTCATGCTGTTCGAGCGGCGGGCGGAAGCCGAGGCCTCGGCGAGCCGGAAGCCGCGCATGTCGTGCAGCTGCACCGACATCTCCACATCGGTATCGAAGCGGGAGATCTGGTCCTCGGTGAAATTGCCGCGCAGGCCGGGCGTCTTGCGCAGGTCGGTTTCGGTGACGCTCGCCTTCTTGATGACGACGCGCACGGTGTTCTGCTGGGTATTGTCCAGCGCGACGCGGTCGCGCGCCCAGCGCTGCGCCACCACCTGCGGCGGCTGCGGGATGTTGAGCTCGATATGCGGCGGCTGCGCGGTCGGCTGGTATTCGATCACGGTCTCGACATGGCTGGCGGCGAAGGTCAGCTTCGGCTGGTTCTCGAAGGTGATTTCCGGCAGCACCAGCTTCTCCGGTCCCGAACCGCAGGCCGCCAGCAGGGCCGTCAGTCCGAGGACGGCGAGGCCGCGGAGCCAGGCGGACGTTGGGGCGGGCATCGGGGCATTCATGGCCGTTTCTCCTTGTTTTTCGCCCCCGAGATGGCCTGCAAATGGGGCGAATTCAAGGCCCGGCGGCCCGAACCCCGGGATATCACGCGCCCGGGCGCCAGCGGCTAGGGCTGGCGGCCGGAGGCCTTGCGCACCGTCTCGGCGGGAAAGTCGTAGCTCTGGCTACAGAATTGGCAGGTCACGGTGATTGTTCCGCCCACGACCATGGCGTCGACTTCCTCGGCCGAGAAGGTCGACAGGATGCCGCGCACCTTGTCGGGCGAGCAGGTGCAGCGCTCGACCAGCGGCGCGGCATCGAACACGCGGACGCCGTCTTCATGGAAGAGGCGGTAGAGCAGATCGCTGTGGCTCAGGCCCGGATCGGTCAGCTCCTCGGGCTTCGCGGTGGCCAGCAGGGCGGTCACCTTCTCCCAGGCGAAGCCGCGCTCCTCCTGGGTCAGGCCGCCCGGCTCGAGCGGCAGTTGCTGCAGCAGGATGCCGCCGGCGCGCCAGGCCCTGCGGCCGTCGCTGCCCTTGCGATGGGCGGCAGCCAGCACGACGCGCGCGTTGAGCTGCTCGGACTGGGCGAAATAGGCATGCGCCGCATCGGCCAGGCTGGCGCCGGCCAGATCGACGATGCCCTGGTAGCGCTCCAGATCCTCGTTCTGCGGATCGATGGTGAAAGCGAGATAGCCCTTGCCGAGCAGCAGCGGCACCAGCCCCGCCGTGCCGCCGGGCCCGAGTTCCAGGCCTTCCAGCCGCTCGGCATCGAAGCTGGCATAGCCGCGCAGGTATCCCGGCGTGCGGCAATCGGCCAGCAGGGTGGAAACGGGACCGTCGCCCTTGGCCTGCAGCGAGAAGATGCCCTCGAATTTGAGCGCCGTGGCCATGGTGGCGACCAGCGCGAGCGCCTCGGCCAGCAGATGCGCCACCGGCTCGGGATAGGCATGGCGGGTCAGGATGCGGTCGATGGCGGGACCCAGCCGCACGATGCGGCCACGCACATCGCATTGCTCGACCTGGAACGGCAGCGACAGATCGTCGTGAAGAGGAAGCGTACTCACAGGGCCTATATAAGCGCGATCAGGCGCCGAAACACCAGGCCAGGATCGCCTTTTGCGCATGCAGGCGGTTTTCCGCCTCATCGAACACGACCGAGCGCGGCCCGTCGATCACGTCGGCGGTGACTTCCTCGCCGCGATGGGCCGGCAGGCAATGCATGAAGATGGCGTCGGCCGCCGCTTTGTCCATCAGCCCGGCATTGACCTGGAAGGGCTTGAGGATGGCGTGGCGGCGCTCGGCATCCTTCATGCCCATCGACACCCAGGTATCGGTGATCACGCAGGCGGCTTCGTCGACCGCGGCCACCGGATCGCTGGTCACCCGGATCTGGCCCTGGCGCTCGGCGGCCCATTTCAGCACCTTCTTATCGGGGCGCAATTCGTCGGGGCAGGCGAGATCGAGGCGGAAGCCGAACAGCACCGCGGCATGGATCAGCGAGGTCGCCATGTTGTTGCCGTCGCCGACCCAGGCCAGCTTGCGGCCTTTGATCGGGCCGCATTTCTCCTCGAAGGTCAGCACGTCGGCCATCACCTGGCAGGGATGGCTGTCATCCGTCAGGCCGTTGATCACCGGCACCGCGGCATTCTCGGCCAGCTCGGTCAGGTTCTTCGCCTTGCCGGTGCGCATCATGATGGCGTCGACATTGGCCGAGAGGATCCGCGCGGTATCGGCGATCGACTCGCCGCGGCCGGTCTGCAGCTCGTCGGCGCGCAGCACGATGGTCTCGCCGCCCAGCTGCCGCATGGCGCTGTCGAACGACAGCCGCGTGCGGGTCGACGGCTTCTCGAAGATCATCGCCAGAATGCGGTCGGCAGCCGGCCGGTCGGGCTCGACAAAGCCTTTCGGCCTTCCCTTGCGGCCGGCTTTCATGCGCGCGGCATCGGTGAGGATGCCGCGCAGGGTTTCGGCCGGCAGATCGCTCAGATCGAGGAAATGCCGGATCGCGCTGCCGGTCTTCATCGCATTCATTTTGCCGCCTCGGCCCGGCCCTGGTCCTGCAGACGCTTGCAGGCCGCTTCGATGCGGCTGACGGCCTCGGCCAGGTCCTGTTCGGAGATCGTGAGCGGCGGCATCAGGCGCACGGTGTTGTCGCTTGCCGTCACGCCCAGCACATGCTCGTCGCGCAGGGCCGCCTGGAATTCGCCGTTCGACGGCTTCGTCTTCACCGCCAGCAGGAAGCCCTGGCCGCGCACTTCCTCGATCACGTCGGGGTAGCGGTCGTGCAGCATGGCGAGCTGCTGGCGGAAATACGAGCCGCGTTTCTGCACGCCGTCGAAGAAGCCCGGCTCCAGCATCACGTCGAGCAGGGCATTGGCCGAGGTCATGGCCAGGATATTGCCGCCGAAGGTGGTGCCATGACTGCCCGGGCCGATGCCGGAACAGGCCTCGTCCGTGGCCAGCACGGCGCCGACCGGGATGCCGCCGCCCAGCCCCTTGGCCAGGGTCATGATATCCGGCGTGATGCCCGCCCATTCATAGGCGAACAGCTTGCCGGTGCGGCCCATGCCGGTCTGCACCTCGTCGAGGATCAGCAGCAGCTTGTGCTCGTCGCAGATGCGGCGCAGCTCACGCAGCGTTTCGGTCGGAACGGCGCGGATGCCGCCTTCGCCCTGGATCGGCTCGACCATGATGGCGGCGGTTTCCGGCGTGATCGCCGCCTTCACCGCTTTCAGGTCATTCAGCGGCACATGGTCGAAGCCCTCGACCTTCGGCCCGAAGCCTTCCAGGTATTTCTTGTTGTTGGTGGCCGACAGCATGGCCAGGGTGCGGCCATGGAAGGCGCCGTCGAAGGTGATGATGCGGTATTTCTCCGGCTGTCCCTTCGCGGACCAGTATTTGCGCGCCACCTTCACCGCGCCCTCATTGGCCTCGGCGCCGGAATTGCAGAAGAAGACCTTGTCGGCGAAGGAATGGGCGACCAGCCTTGCCGCCAGCTTCTCCTGCTCGGGCGACTTGTAGAGATTCGAGACATGCCAGAGCCGGGCGACCTGCTCCTGCACGGCTTTCACCAGATGCGGATGGCTGTGGCCGAGCGCGGTGACGGCGATGCCGGAGCCGAAGTCGAGATAACGTCGACCGTCGGCGGTGTAGAGGTAGGAACCCTCGCCCCGCTCGAACGCGAGGTCCTGCCTCGCGTAGGTCGACATCAATGCTTCGCTCACGACACCTCTCCTTTTGCCATGGCATGGCGCCACTGCATGGCGCTGAAAAAGACGACGCCAGCCCCGGCTTTTCGCGCCGGGCTGGCGGGAGTCCGGACTCTAAGGGCCGGTGCCGCCTCATGTCAATTCAGCGAATGTACCGCGACAAGTTGCCCGGCGCGGCATTTTCCCGGAGCCCGGCACTTTTTCGGCTTCCCCCCGCGATGTTAACGTTTGCCAAACAGCTTTCGGGAGGCGCGCCATGACCAGTCTGAGCTTCGAAACCACGCGGCGGGTCTATTGCGAGCCGGGCGCCAGCGCCAAGCTGGGCAGCCTGATGGCCGAACTGGGCGTCACCCGCGCGATCCTGGTCACCGATCCCGGCGTGATGACGCTCGGCCTGCCGAAGGCCGCCCTGGCAAGCCTGGAGGCCGCCGGCATCGCGGTCGCCATCTTCGACAAGACGGAAGCCGACCCGCCCGAGCATCTGGTGCATGCGGCGGTGGAGGCCGCGAAACAGCACAAGGCCGATGGCGTGATCGGCTTCGGCGGCGGCTCCTCGATGGATATTGCCAAGCTGGTGGCCTTCCTGCCGGTGGCGACGCAGCAGCTTTCCGAAATCTACGGGATCGGCTTCTGCAAGGGCCGCCGCCTGCCGCTGGTGCAGGTGCCGACCACCGCCGGCACCGGCTCGGAAGTCACCGGGATCGCCATCATCACCACGGGCGCGTCTGAGAAGAAGGGCGTCGTCTCGCCCATGCTGCTGCCCGATATCGCGCTGCTGGATGCCGATCTCACGCTCGGGCTGCCGCGGCACGTCACCGCCGCCACCGGCGTGGATGCGATGGTGCATGCCATTGAGGCCTATACCTCGAAGCACAAGAAGAACCCGATGTCGGACGCGCTGGCGCGCGAGGCGCTCAGGCTGCTGTCGCGCAACATCCGCACGGTCTGCTCGGAAGCGGGAATGGGCGACCGCCAGGCGCGGTCCGAGATGCTGCTCGGCGCCATGCTGGCCGGCATGGCCTTCGCCAATTCGCCGGTGGCGGCGGTGCATGCGCTCGCCTATCCGGTCGGCGGGCATTTCCATGTGCCGCATGGCCTGTCGAACGCGCTGATGCTGCCGCATGTGCTGCGCTTCAATCTCGACAATGCGGCGGCGGCGGCGCAATACGGCGAGCTGGCGCCGATCCTGCTGCCCGGCAGGAGCTTCAGCGGCAATGCCGGCGCCGGCGCGTTGCTGGCCGAGCTCGAGGCGATCATCGACGATGTGAAGCTGGAGAAGCAGCTGCGCCAGGTCGGCATCAGCCACAACCACCTGCCGATGCTGGCCAAGGACGCGATGAACCAGCAGCGCCTGCTGGTCAACAACCCGCGCGAGGTCACCTATGACGACGCGCTGAAAATCTACGAGCAGGCGCTTTGAGCATATGAGCGAAGTGATCGACCTGAAGACGCAGACCCGCGCCGACTACCGCCACAGCCTGAAGATTCCGGTGCGGCTGGCCGATGTCGACGTCTACCAGCATGTCAACAACGTGGTGTATTATTCCTACTTCGACACGCTGGTGAACGACTACATGATCCGCTTCGGCGGCCTCGACATGGTCAACGACCGGATCATCGGCCTGGTGGTCGAGACCGCCTGCCGCTTTCACCAGTCGCTCGAATTTCCCTCCACCGTGGATGCCTGCCTGCGGGTGGCGAAGCTGGGCAATTCCTCGGTGCGCCACGAGATCGGCCTGTTCCGCGAGGGCGAAGCGCATCCCGCCGCCACCGGCCATTTCGTGCATGTGTTCGTGGAGCGCGGCGTGCAGAAGCCGGTGCCGATCCCGGCGAATATCCGGGCCTGCCTGGAGCGGCTGCTCGCCTGATCCCGGCCAGGTATCCGTAAATTAACCTGTCTTCGCCGCCCCTTCGCGGCATGCTGCGCCCGTTCGATCGCATCTCCGAGGGCCAGTCATGTCTGCCGATCCGAAATTCCGCCAGGGAAGCCGCGCCGTCGTCACCCCGGCGGTGCCGTATTATTACCTGGTCCTGTTTCTCGGCCTCGTCGCCGCGGCCACCGCGGTCACCGCGATCATCTTCAACGACCAGGTCTCGGCCGCCTGGGCGTCTGGCGCGCTGCTCGGCGTCGCCGGCTGGATCGCCTTCCCGCTGCTGCGCGGCACGCCGCAGCGCTGAGGCTTACGGCTGCAGGCGATAGCCGCGCCGGAGCAGCAGGTAGCACAGCGTCCACAGCGCGGCGCCGGTGGCCCCCAGGGCCGCCGCGCCGACCAGCACGTCGCCGTCGGTATGGCCGGTCAGCCCGAAGCGCACCCCGTCGATCATGAAGAAGAACGGGTTCACATGCGCCGCCGCATACCAGAAGGGCGGCAGTTGCTGCACCGAGTAGAAGGTCCCTGAGAGGAAGGCCAGCGGGGTGATCACGAAATTGGTCACCGCCGCCAGATGGTCGAATTTCTCGCTCCACAATCCCGCCAGGATGCCGATCAGGCTCAGGATCAGCGAGCCGCAGAGCACGAAATAGATCGCCGCCGGCCAGGAATGCATGCTGGTGCCGGCAAACGGCGCCATCGCCAGGCCGACCGCGGTGGCGACCACCAGGCCGCGCGTCACGCCGGCCATCGCATAGGCGAACAGGAATTCGCCCGGGCTGATCGGCGGCATCAGCACGTCGATGATGTTGCCCTGGATCTTCGAGATCATGATCGAGGAGGAGGTATTGGCGAAGGCGTTCTGCGTCGTCGCCATCATGATCAGGCCGGGCGCCAGGAATTCGATGAACGGCATGCCGGCGACCACGCGCACGCTGCCGCCCAGCGCCAGCGCGAAGACGGCGAAGAACAGCAGCGTGGTGACGACCGGCGCCAGCACCGTCTGGGTGATCACCTTCACGAAGCGCTGCACTTCCTTGACATACAGCGTCCACAGGCCGAGCCAGTTCACCGCGCCGTAAGCGCGGGGCGTGGCCGGTGCGTGCCGGAAGGTCGGATGGGTGCTGCCGTTCGGGGCCATGGCGGACTCAAGGTATGGGAGGGCTGCTTGTCTGGCCGAGGTTTTACCGCGTAAGGTGCGGCGATGCAAAAGCCCCCCTCCCAGGCAGCCCCGGTCGATCTCCCGGACTGGCTTTCCGCGCTGCTGGCGGGCGAGCGGGCGGCCCTGGCCCGCGCCATCACCGCGGTCGAGAATGAAACGGCCGAAGCCCGCGCGGTGCTGCAGGCGATCCGCGGCCGGCTCGGCCACGCCCTGGTGGTCGGCTTCACCGGCGCGCCGGGTGCCGGCAAATCCACCCTGGTTTCCGCCTATGTCGATGCATTGCGGCGGCGCGGCCAGACCGTCGGCGTCGTCGCCGTCGATCCGTCCAGTCCGCTCACCGGCGGCGCCATCCTCGGCGACCGCATCCGCATGAGCCAGCATGCCTCCGATCCGGGCGTCTTCATCCGCAGCCTGGCCAGCCGCGGCCATCTCGGCGGCCTGTCGCGCACCGCGACGCGGGTGATCGATGTCTTCGATGCGTCCGGCCGCGATGTCGTCGTCGTGGAGACCGTCGGCACCGGCCAGTCGGAAGTGGAAGTGGCCGAGATCGCCGATGTGCGCGTGGTCGTCAACGCGCCCGGCCTGGGCGATGATGTCCAGGCGATCAAGGCCGGCATCCTCGAAATCGCCGACATCCTCGTCGTCAACAAATCCGACCTGCCCTTTGCCGAACGGTCGGCGCGCCAGCTGGCCGCGATGGCGTCCCACAGGGGCCATGGCCCGGTCCCGGTGCTGCAGACCAGCGCCACCCGCAGCGAAGGGATTGCCGAACTGGCCGATGCCATTGCCGCTGTCGGCCGTCGCAAGCGGCCCGATCCGAAGGCCCGGCTGCGCCGCCTGCTGCAGGCCCTCGCGCTCGATCGCCTGCGCCGCCTCTTGGTTGAACTGCCCGAGTCCGAACTGGATGCCTGCGCCGAGGCCGTGCTGTCGGGCCAGTCCGATATCGAAACCATCCTCCAGCAACTGACCAGCCGTCTCACGAGATCATGATCGAAGCCCCCATCTGCCAGAATATCCTCGACCTTCCCGGCTCGCGCATCCGCGTCGTCGCCCGCGCCTCGGCCGATATCCCCGACATGATCAAGCTGTGGTTCGGCGAGGGCGACGAGCCGACGCCGCAATTCATCCGCGAGGGCGCCAAGGCGGCGCTCGACAAGGGCGAGACCTTCTACGCCGCCAATCGCGGCATCCCGCCGCTGATGCAGGCGATCCGCGACTACCTGCAGCGCGGCTACGGCGTCGACGTGCCGTCCGAGCGCACGGTGGTGACCGCCTCGGGCATGAACGCCATCATGCTCACCATCCAGTGCCTGATCGAGCCGGGCGACAGCGCCGTGGTGATCGGCCCGCTCTGGCCCAACGGCAAATCGGCGATCCGGGCGATGGGCGGCCAGGTGCGCGACGTCTATCTCCGGGCGCAGGAAGACGGCCGCTGGAAGCTCGATCTCGATGAACTGTTCGCCAGCTGCGACCGGACGACCAAGCTGATCATGATCAACAGCCCCGGCAATCCGACCGGCTGGGTGGCCACGGAAGCCGAGCTGCGGGCGATCCTCGATTTCTGCCGCGAGCGCGGCATCTGGATCCTGTCCGACGAGGTCTATGGCCGCATCATCTATAATGGCGCCCCGCATGCGCCGAGCTACTACACGCTGGCGCAGCCGGAAGATCCGGTGGTGATCGTCAACTCGTTTTCCAAAAGCTGGTCGATGACCGGCTGGCGGCTCGGCTGGATCGTGGCGCCGCCGCGGCTCTGCACCGCGGTCGAGAAGATGACCGAGTTCAACATCTCGCACCCGACCACCTTCGTGCAATGGGGTGGCGTGGCCGCGATGAACGAGGGCGATGACTACATCCATGGGCTGGTCGAGCGATACCGGCGCGCCGCCGACCTGGTCTACCAGGCGCTGGCGCCCCTGCCGCGGGTGCGGCTGGCCAAGCCGGAAGGCGCCTTCTATGCCTTCTTCACGCTGGACGGCATGACCGACAGCGTGAATACCTGCATCGAGCTGGCGCGCAAGGCGAAGGTCGGCCTGGCGCCGGGCATCGCGTTCGGCGAGGCCGGCGAGGGCCGGATCCGCCTCTGCTATGCCGCATCGCTGCCCAAGCTGTCGGAAGCGATGGAGCGGCTGATCCCGCATCTGAGGTAAGGCCGCCATGCGCACGATCTATGAAACCGACGAGCATGTGCAGCTGCGCGAGCAGGTGGCGCGCTTCATCGACAACGAAGTCCGCCCGCAGGGCGAGGCATGGGAAGAGCAGGGCTGCGTGCCGCGCGCGGTGCTGCGCCGCATGGGCAGCCTGGGCTTCTTCGGGATCCGCTATCCCGAAGCCTATGGCGGCTCGGACCAGGGCGCCATCGCTTCGGCGATTCTCGCCGAGGAATGCGGGCTGTCCGGCTTCGGCGGCTTCTCGGCCACCGTGCTGGTGCATACCGACATGGCCTCGCCGCATCTGGCCCATGCCGGCAGCAAGGCGCAGCTCGACAGATGGTTCGCCAGGGTCATCGCCGGCGAGCTGATCACCGCGGTGGCCGTCACCGAGCCGGATGCCGGCTCGGACGTGGCTGCGATCCGCACCCGCGCCCGGCGCGATGGCGACTCCTACGTGCTCAACGGCACGAAGATGTTCATCACCAACGGCGTGCATGCCGATCTCTATTTCGTCGCGGCCAAGACCGATCCGGAAGCCAAGGGCTCGCGTGCCATCTCGATCTTTGCCGTCGAGAAGGGGATGCCCGGCTTCAGCGTCGGGCGCAGCCTGCGCAAGCATGGCTGGCTCTGCTCGGACACCGCCGAGCTCGTCTTCGACGATTGCCGCGTGCCGGCGGCCAACCTGCTGGGCGAGGAGAATCGCGGCTTCTACTCCATCATGCGCAATTTCCAGAACGAGCGCCTGGTGCTGGGCGCGATGGCGGTCGGCGAATGCCGCCGCGCGCTGCAGATCACCCGCGAATACGTCGCCACCCGCAAGGCCTTCGGCGGCGTGCTGGCCGACAAGCAGGCGATCCGGCAGCGGCTGGCCATGGCCGAGGCCCGCACCGAAGCCGCGCGCCAGCTGGTCTACCATGCCGCCTGGCTGGTCGAGCAGGGCCGGGATGCCGTGCGCGAGGTCTCGATGGTCAAGGCGCTCTGCGGCGAGCTGGTCAGCCAGGTCATGTATGACTGCCTGCAATTCCACGGCGGCGCCGGGTATTTGCGGGAATCCGAGATCGAGCGCATGGCCCGCGATGCCCGGATCCATGCCATCGGCGGCGGCGCCACCGAGGTGATGCTGGAGGAGATCGCCAAGCGCTGGCCGGCCTGAGCCGGCCTGCCGCAGCGGAACCTTTGCACTGCACAAAAATCGGCGCTAGCCTCTCCGCCTGACCGATATCACGGAGGAAATTTCCATGCGCGAAGCCGTCATCGTCTCCACTGCCCGCACGCCGATCGGCAAGGCCTATCGCGGCGCCTTCAACAACACCGACGCCGCCAGCCTGGGCGGCCATGCGATCCGCGAGGCGGTGAAGCGCGCCGGCATCGAGCCGGGCGAGGTGGACGACGTGGTGATGGGCGCGGCTCTGCAGCAGGGCGCGACCGGCGGCAACATCGCGCGCAATGCCGCCATCGCCGCCGGCATGCCGGTCACGGTCGCCGGCATGAGCCTCGACCGCCAGTGCGGCTCCGGCCTGATGGCGATCGCCACGGCGGCCAAGCAGATCATCCACGACAATGTGCCGGTCGCGGTCGGCGGCGGACTGGAATCGATCTCGCTGGTGCAGAACGAGCATATGAACACCTTCCGCGCCCGCGACGAATGGCTGATGAAGAACAAGCCCGACATCTACATGGCGATGATCGACACCGCCGAGACGGTGGCGAAACGCTACAACATCAGCCGCGAGGCGCAGGACGAATACGCGCTGCGCAGCCAGCAGAAGACCGCCGCCGCCCAGCAGGCCGGCAAGTTCGATGACGAGCTGGCGCCGATGCCGACCAAGATGGCGGTCGTCAACAAGGAAACCAAGGAAGTCACCTACAAGGACGTGACGCTGACCAAGGACGAGGGCAATCGTCCCGACACCAATTCCGAAGGCCTGGCGGCGCTGCAGCCGGTGCGCGGCCCCGGCAAGTTCATCACCGCCGGCAATGCCAGCCAGCTTTCCGACGGCGCCTCGGCCTGCGTGCTGATGGAGTCCAGGCTGGCCGAGAAGCGCGGCCTCAAGCCGCTCGGCATCTATCGCGGCATGGCGGTGGCTGGCTGCGAGCCCGACGAGATGGGCATCGGCCCGGTCTATGCCGTGCCCAAGCTGCTGCAGCGCTTCGGCCTCAAGATGGACGATATCGGGCTGTGGGAGCTCAACGAGGCCTTCGCGGTGCAGGTGCTGTATTGCCGCGACAAGCTCGGGATTCCCGACGAGCGGCTGAACGTCAATGGCGGCGCGATCTCGATCGGCCATCCCTATGGCATGTCGGGCGCCCGCATGACCGGCCATGCGCTGATCGAGGGCAAGCGCCGCGGCGTCAAATATGTCGTGGTGACGATGTGCATCGGCGGCGGCCAGGGCGGCGCCGGCCTGTTCGAAGTCGCCTGAGTCAGCGCAGCGCGAGGCGGGTGAGGATCAGTTCCGCCGCGCCGCCGCGCTCATAGAAGACGATCCCGTACTGGCCGTAAGCCTCCGCGAGGCTTGCGGCCTTTTCCTTGTCGATGCCGATCGCCGCAAAGCCGGGCTCGGCGCGCCAGTTGCGGCGGTCCGGCACGCCCAGATGCGGCAGCGCCATCCAGCCGCGCTGCATCAGGTCGCGCTTCAGCCGCTGATGCGCGGCCATGTTGCGGGTGACGGGCAGTTGCCGGCTGCGCGGGTTCCAGGCATTCAGGCAGCAGAGGCGCTCGGCCTGCAGCCGCCGCAGCAGGGCATCGGCCTCAGAGCTGGCCTCATGCAGGCGCAGGCCGACGGGCTCGCCATCCGGCGGCAGGATCGCGTAGGTCGTCTCGGCATAGCCCTGCAGGGTCGCCCCGGAAATCATGAACGGCCGGCGATCATCGCAGCTCGGCCGAGGACAGGGCCTGCAGCAGGCTGCCGGTGCCGGGGCTGGACACGGCGTTGTGGTAGAGGATATCGCGCGGATGCGCGGATTTGCCGTAGTAGTTCTGGTTGCGGCTGTGGCGCGCGGTGATCACCGCGCCTTCGATCGAGACGCCGGCGGCGAGGCCCTTGCTTTTCGAATACGAAAGAATGTCGGCCCCGAGATTGGTGGTGGTGGCGGCCTCGATGCCGGCGCCGACCGGGCCGGCCGCGACGGTGGCGTCGGCGCCCAGCTTGAACTCGTTCTTCAGGATCGCTTCCACCGCCTTGTCGCTCATCAGCAGCAGCATGACCTCCGAGGCCTCGCCGCCGATCTGCAGGCCGATCGAGCCGGCGCCCATCGTGTAGATCGCCGGCTGGCTCCAGCCGCCGGCCGTGCGGGCCAGCAGCACGCCCGAGCCGCCCTCGCCGCCGATGATGAAGCTCGCCTTCAGCAGCTGCGGCACGATGAACACGCCCTTGGCCTGGGCCAGCTTGCGCCGCATGTCGGTGAATTGCGGATCGGCCGCGAAGCGGTCCACCGTGATCCGCGCCGCGTCGATCAGGCTCTGGTCCTCGCTGGCCCAGGCAGCGGGATTGACCAGAAGCAGCGCGGCGGCAGCGGCCGCGGAAGCCAGCAGGGCGCGACGGGTGAGCATGGACGAATCCCTCTCCGGGTTGGCAAGGCGGAAACCACATTATATTGCTTCGGCCCCGGTTTGGAGTGACCGTGGCGGAACAGCGGGCCGGGCGCGCTTTCCGGGCGAATCGGGCCGGTTGTTCGGGGGGCAGCCAACCCCTAGACTGTGGCGGCTTTGTGGAATTGGAGACGGCATGGCTAAGACAGAGTCGGGCGAAAGGGCCGGGCCGGGCGAACCGGCAGCGGAAGCGATTCCCGCCGATATCGCCGCGATGAGTTTCGAGGCGGCGCTGAAGGCGCTGGACGAGATCGTGGCCCGGCTGGAAAGCGGCCGCGTCGACCTGGAAGAATCGATCGCGCTCTACGGCCGCGGCGCGCTGCTCAAGCGCCATTGCGAAACCAAGCTGAAGGCGGCGGAGGAGAAGATCGAGAAGATCGTGATCGGCGGCGACGGCCAGGCCTCGACCCAGCCCTTCAAGGCCGGCTGACGTGACCGCCGGTCCGTCGCCAGCCCTGGCGGCGGCGATGCAGGAGATCGGGGCGGCGACCGAATCCGCTCTCCGGCAATTGCTGCCCCAGCCCGAAGGCGCCACCATCCGGCTGGACGAGGCGATGCAGTATGCCTGCCTCGGCGGCGGGAAGCGCCTGCGCGCGGTGCTGGCGGTCGCCTCCGCCGATCTGTTCGGCGTGTCCCGCGCGCAGTCGCTGCGCGTCGCGGCCGCCATCGAGATGCTGCATGCCTATTCGCTGGCGCATGACGACCTGCCCTGCATGGATGACGACGACCTGCGGCGCGGCCGGCCCAGCCTGCATCGCGCCTTCGACGAGGCGATTGCCGTGCTGGCCGGGGATGCGCTGCAGAGCCAGGCCTTCGCGCTGCTGGCCGAGCCGGCGACCCATGCCGAGGCCGGCGTGCGGCTGGAGCTGGTGGCCGGCCTGGCGCAGGCCTCGGGCGCGCGCGGCATGGTTGGCGGCCAGGTCATCGACATCGCGGCCGAGGCGCGCAGCGCCCGGGGGCGCCCGCTCGACCTCGCGGAAATCAGCCATCTCCAGGCGCTGAAGACCGGCGCCCTGATCCGCTTTTCGGCGGAAGCCGGCGCCATCCTGGGCCGGGCCGGGGCGGCCGAGCGCACTGCTTTGCGCAATTATGCCGCGGATCTCGGCCTTGCTTTCCAGATCGCCGACGACATTCTCGACCGCGAGGGCTCGGCGGAGGAGGTTGGCAAGGCGGTCGGCAAGGATGCGGCGGCCGGCAAGGCCACCTTCGTCGGCCTGCTCGGCCTCGACGCGGCTAGGGCCCGGGCCCGGGCGTTAACCAGTTCGGCCCAGGCCAGCCTGTCCGGATTTGGCGCCAAAGCGGGGATTTTGCAGGCCCTGGCGGAGTTTGTTATAACCCGCCGCTCGTGACACACTTGGTTCAGCAATGATCAGTAACCGCACACCGCTGCTGGATACGGTGCGGACGCCGGCCGACATCCGGCAGTTCGACATCGACCAGCTCAAGCAGCTCGCCGACGAGGTCCGGCGCGAGATGATCGACGCCGTCTCGGTCACCGGCGGCCATCTCGGCGCGGGTCTCGGCGTGGTCGAGCTGACGGTGGCTTTGCACCACGTGTTTGCCACGCCCGACGACCGGCTGATCTGGGATGTCGGGCATCAGGCCTATCCGCACAAGATCCTCACCGGCCGGC